>NZ_JBAKHW010000032.1:0-77909 GCF_036906815.1 Micromonospora sp. CPCC 205539
GCCGCGCCGCCGGGCCGGGCCGCGCCGCCGGGCCGGGCCGCGCCGCCGGGCCGGGATCGGGCCGCCGGGCCGGGATCGGGTGGGTCGGGATCGGGTGGGTCGGGATCGGGTGGGGGCGGGTACGGGCGCTAGGGTCGGGGACGTGGCACGACGGGTGGTGGTGGCGTTGCTCGGGCCGGTGGCCTGGTCGCCGCCCGGTGTCGACCGGGCGGCCTGGCGGGCGGCGCTCGCTGAGGACGTGGTCGACGTGCTCGCCACGCTCAACGAGGTGGAGGTCGCCGTCGCGGTGACCCCGGCTGATCGGGCGCTGGCCGACGCGGTGGTCTGGCCCGGCACGGCCGTCCACGAGGTGTCCGAGCTGACGCCGAACGCGGTCTTCGCCGTGCTCGAGGGTTACGACCAGGCGGCGGTGCTCGTCGGTGACGTGCCGGACCTGCCCGGGTTGACCGTCGGCAAGCTGCTGCGCCCGCTCACCACCCGGCCGGTCGCGCTCGCTCCCGTGGAGGGCGGCGGCCCGGGCCTGCTCGGGGTGGCCGTGCGGCTGCCCGTGCCGGACTGGCTACCTCCACTGGACCTGGACATCTCGACGCCGGCCGATGCGCGGGCTGGTGCCCCGCGACCCGGGGACGTGACGGTCACCGCCGGCTGGCGTCGGATGCGCGGCCCGGCCGACCTGGCCACCCTGGACCCGGCCTTCGAGGGCTGGGAGGCAACCCGCGCCCTGCTCTCGGGCTCCGGCCACCCGCGCTGAGGGCCTACCTGCCGCTGCCGGCCTCGCCTGCCCGTTCCGGAGCGCGCGGCGGTCACCAGCGGAGGAGTGCTGGGTGGCGCACGGCCCGCTGCGGCCGTCGGGGGTGTCCCGTCCGATCGGGCATGCACCGTCGAGCGTTATACCTCTCAGTCATACAGATGACTGAGGGGTATAACGCTCACTGGGGTAGATATGGTCGAGCTCGTCGTCAGGGCTTGGCGTCGCCGTCGGTGCCGTCTTCGGTGTCGTCGTCGCGCTGACCCGGGGCCTTCTCCTCCGCCCCACCGGGAGCGGTGAAGTCGAAGCTGTCCAGCTCGCTGAGATCCATGTCGTTCATCGCGAACGCGACCGGGTCGGCGAAATCGTCGTCCGACGGGAGCAGGTCCGGGTGGCCCCAGACGGCGTCCCGGCCCTCGATGCCGCGGTGCTGGGTGAGCGCGGCCCAGAGCGCCGCAGCCTCGCGCAGCCGGCGCGGGCGCAGCTCCAGGCCGACCAGCGCGGCGAAGGTCTGCTCGGCGGGACCGCCGGCGGCCCGGCGACGGCGGAACGCCTCGCCCAGCCGGACGACGTTGGGCAGCCGGTCGCTGGCGGCGCTGTCCACGACGTGGCACACCCAGCCCTCGACCAGGGCGAGTGCGGTCTCCAGCCGGGCCAGTGAGGCCTTCTGCGCCGGGGTGTCCTCCGGCGTGAAGATGCCCTCCAGGGCGATCGCCTGCATCGACTCCGGATCGGTCGGGTCGACCCGGCCCATGGCTTCCTCGATCGCCTCCCGGTTGACCCGGATGCCCGAGGCGTACATCTCGACCGCGCTGAGCACGTGCCCACGCAGCCACGGGACGTGCTGGAACAGCCGCTGGTGGGCGGCCTCGCGCAGCGCCACGTAGAGGCGGACCTCGTCCTCGGGCAGCTCCAGGCCCTCGCCGTACGCCCGGATGTTGGCCGGGATCAGCGCGGCCGTGCCGGCCGGGCCGAGCGGCAGCCCGATGTCGCCGGCGGAGAGCACCTCTGCGGCGAGCGAGCCGAGGGCCTGACCCAGCTGACCACCGAAGAGCGCGCCACCGAGGGTGGCGACCATCGACTGCATCGGGCCGAGCTGGGCGCGCGCCTCCGGCGGCACCAGGTCGCCCATCGCGCCGACCATCCGGCTGGCCACCGGGTCGCAGAGCTTGCGCCACACGTCCAGCGTCTTGAAGATCCACTCGTTGCGGTTCCAGGCCACGGGGGACTGGATGCCCGAGGGCCACGACGAGGCGGGCTCCAGCCACAGGTCAGCCAGGCGCAGCGCCTCCTCTACGGCGTTGCGCTCGTAGGGCGACACTGCCGGGTCGCCGGCGGCGGCGAGCTGGCTGGCCGCCACCTGCCGGGCCAGGTCCCAATTGACCGGCCCGCTGCCCGGCGCGGAGAGCAGGTGCTGCAACTGCGACATGAACTGCTGCATCTGCGCGGGATCGTTAGGGTCTGGTGGTTGCCCACCCGGGAGCGCGAAACCGAACGGAATATCAGGCACGACGTCTACGGTACGCGCGCCGCGCCCCAGGTCGCCGTCGCTGGCGTTGCGCTGAGGGCGAAGTCGCGTGGCGCATCCGGCAGGCGGGCTCCGGCCGGTCGGTACGCTCTGCCGCATGAGACGTCGTGGCCTGACGGTCCTGCTCGGTGCCCTGTTCACCGCCCTGCTGAGCATCGGGGTGCTCCGCGTGCCGATTCCGTACGTGGTGCTCGGCCCCGGACCGACGGTCAACACCCTCGGCAAGACCGACGGCAAGGAGGTCATCCAGGTCTCCGGCCGGGAGACCTCGACCTCCGCCGGCCAGCTCCGGTTGACCACGGTGGGCGTGCAGCCCACGGTCCGGCTGCGGTCGGCGATCGCCGGCTGGTTCTCCGACGACGAGGCCGTGGTGCCACGCGAGCTGGTCTACCCGCCGGGGGAGTCGACGGAGCAGGTCGAGCAGCGCAACGCCGAGGACTTCAAGGCGTCCCAGTCGAGCGCCGAGACCGCCGCGCTGCGCGAGCTGGGCTTCCCGGTGCAGGTGGTGATCAAGACGGTGACCGGGGACGGCCCGGCTGCCGGAGTGCTGAGGGCCGGTGACGTGGTCACCTCGGTCGACGGTAAGCCGGTGCCGCTGGCCTCGACGCTCACCGATTTGATCCGGGCCAAGCCGGCCGGCACGGCGCTGACCATCGGCTACACCCGCGACGGCGCGCCGGCCACCGCGAAGGTGACCAGTCGCGAGCAGGACGGCCGGCCTCGGATCGGTATCGAGATCGAGCAGCAGCAGCCGCACCCGTTCACCCTCGGGATCGACCTGGAGGACATCGGCGGGCCGAGCGCCGGCCTGATGTTCGCTCTGGGCATCGTGGACAAGCTGACCCCGGCAGACCTCACCGGCGGCCGGGTCATCGCCGGCACCGGCACCATCGACGACGAGGGCACCGTCGGGCCGATCGGCGGGATCGCCCAGAAGCTGGTCGGTGCGAAGCGCGCCGGGGCCAAGGTCTTCCTCGTGCCGGCCGACAACTGCGCCGAGGCGGTTCGCAACCCGCAGCCCGACCTGCCGTTGCTCCGAGTGGGCTCGTTGGACGAGGCGCTGACCGCCCTGGACACACTGCGCTCGGGGGGTCAGCCGACCCGCTGCTGACCGGTGTGACCGTGCCCCGACACGTTCAGGAACAACCCGTACTCTGGGTGCCTGGTCAGAGCCGATCACATCGAGCGTGCGGAGCCAACAGTGGTCATGCGTAGCAGCAGCCCCCTACCGAGGATGAGCCGGCGCGGACGCGTCACCATCGCTGTCCTGGTCGGGGTGTTCGTGCTCTTCACCCTGCTCGGCTGGGGTGTCCAGGCCTGGACGGACTGGCTGTGGTTCGACGAGGTCCGCTACACCGAGGTCTTCACCGGCGTACTCCTGACCCGGTTGTTGCTCTTCCTCGCCGTCGGCCTCGGCATGGCGGTGATCGTCGGCGGCAACCTGTGGCTCGCCTACCGGCTGCGCCCGCGGCTGCGTCCGCACTCGGTCGAGCAGGCCACGCTGGAGCGCTACCGGATGGCGCTCAGCCCGCGCCTCGGCACCTGGATCTCGCTGACCGCCGCCGTGATCGGGCTCTTCGCCGGCCTCTCCGCGCAAGGCCGGTGGAACCAGTGGCTGCTCTTCCGCAACGGCGGTGACTTCGGGATCAAGGACCCGGAGTTCGGGGTGGACATCGGCTTCTACGTCTTCCAGCTGCCGTTCTGGCGCTACCTGCTCGGGGTCGCCTTCACCGCGGTCGTGCTGGCCGTGATCGGCGCGCTGGCGGTGCACTACCTCTTCGGTGGGGTGCGCCTGCAGGGCGTCGGGGACCGGATGACCAATGCGGCCCGGGCGCACCTGAGCAGCTTGGTCGCGGTTTTCGTGCTGCTCAAGGCCATCGCGTACGTGTTGGACCGGCGGGCGATGCTGCTGGAGTACAACGAGGGCGCCAAGCTGTACGGCGCCGGCTACGCGGACGTCAACGCGCTGCTGCCGGCGAAGGAGATCCTGGCCTACATCTCCATCGTGGTGGCGATCGCGATCATCGTGTTCTCCAACGCGTGGATGCGGAACCTGGTCTGGCCGGGCATCTCGCTGGCCCTGCTCGGCGTCTCCGCGGTGGCCATCGGTGGCATCTACCCGTGGGCGGTGCAGACCTTCGAGGTCAAGCCGAGCGCCAAGGACAAGGAAGCGCCGTACATCCAGCGCAGCATCGATGCGACCCGAGCGGCGTTCGGGCTGGGCGGCACCGAGACCACGCCGTACGCGGCGAACAACCTCACCCCACCGGCCAACCTGGCCACCGACACCTCGGTGGTGTCGAACGTCCGGCTGCTCGACCCGCAGCTGGTCAGCGAGACGTACACCCAGCTCCAGCAGGTGCGTGGCTTCTACGACTTCGGCCCGAAGCTGGACATCGACCGGTACGGGGTGAACGGCAAGACCTCCGACTACGTGGTCGGCGTCCGGGAGATCAACTATGGCGAGCTGACCGACCAGCAGAACACTTGGATCAACCGCCACACCGTCTACACCCACGGGTACGGCCTGGTGGCCGCCCCGGCCAACCAGGTGGTCTGCGGTGGGCAGCCGTTCTTCGTCTCGGGCTTCCTCGGCGAGAAGACCCAGGAGGCGTGCTCCTCGCAGACCGAGCAGATCCCGGCCAAGCAGCCGCGCATCTACTACGGCGAGCGGATGAACGAGGACGACTACGCGATCGTCGGTCAGGCCGACCCGAACAAGAAGGCCGAGTTCGACCGGCCCGTCGGTGACGGCGGCGGCGAGTCCTACACCTACACCGGTGAGGGCGGCGTGGAGATCGGCTCGTTCCCGCGGCGGCTGCTGTACGCCATCAAGGAGCAGGAGTCGAACTTCCTGCTCTCCGAAGCGGTCAACAAGGACTCCAAGCTGCTCTACGTGCGTAACCCGCGGGACCGGGTGGAGAAGGTCGCGCCGTTCCTCACCCTGGACGGCGACCCGTACCCGGCGGTGGTGGACGGTCGCGTGCAGTGGATCGTCGACGGCTACACGACGGCGGCCTCCTACCCGTACGCCGAGCGGGTCAACCTGCGCGAGGAGACCACCGACGAGTTGACCGGCCGGGGCACGTTCCAGCTGGCCCGGGAGAACGTCAACTACATCCGCAACTCGGTCAAGGCCACCGTCGACGCGTACGACGGCACGGTGAAGCTCTACGAGTTCGACGACACCGACCCGGTGCTCAAGGCGTGGAACAAGGCCTTCGGCGGTGACCTGGTGCTGCCGAAGAAGGACATCCCGGTCGAGCTGGCCGAGCACCTCCGCTATCCGGCGGACATGTTCAAGGTGCAGCGCAACCTGCTCACCAAGTTCCACGTGACCAACCCGGGCGACTTCTACTCGGCACAGGACTTCTGGCAGGTGCCCAACGTGCCGGACGCCCCGGACAGCGGCCAGAAGCAGCCTCCCTACTACTTGTTCACGGAGTTCCCGGGGCAGGAGGGCCCGCGGTTCCAGCTCACCTCCGCGGTCACCCCGAACGGCCGGCAGAACCTCGCCGCGCTGATCTCCGGGTCGTACGTCGACGGCCAGCCCCGGTTGGAGGTGCTGGAGCTGCCGGACCAGACCCGGATCTCCGGCCCGGTGCAGGTGCACCAGCAGATGACGAACAACGCCAACATCCGTCAGCAGCTCAACCTGCTCTCCAGCAACCAGGCCCAGGTGCAGTACGGCAACCTGCTCTCCCTGCCGTTCGCCAACGGCATGCTCTACGTCGAGCCGGTCTACGTGAAGAGCAACCAGCAGGACGCGTACCCGCTGCTGCAGAAGGTGCTGCTCTCCTACGGCGACGGCGGCTCGTTCGTGGCGCTCGCCGACAACATCAACGACGGCATCAAGCAGTTGGTCGACCAGGGCAAGCGGGCCGGGCAGGGCGCGCCGCCGCCGACCACCGGTGGTAACCCGCCCCCGACCACCGGCGGCAACACGCCGCCGCCGCTGACCGGCGAGCTGGCCACCGCGGCGGATCGGGTGCAGGCCGCCATCACCGAGGTCCGGGCCGCGCAGACGTCCGGCGACTTCGAGCGGTACGGCCGCGCGTTGAAGGCGCTGGACGAGGCGCTCACCGCGTTCCAGCAGGCGCAGCGGGAAGCCAGTCCGTCCGCGTCGCCGAGTGGCAGCCCGTCGCCGACGCCGAGCGGCAGCCCGGCGGGCACGCCCAGCGGCAGCCCGTCGGCGGGCACCGGCGGCTGACCCGTCCTCGGGTTCTCGGAGCCCCCGGCATCGGACCACCCGGTCCGACACCGGGGGCTCCTCCGTGTCCGGGCTGGAGGGGCGCGCCGAGCTGGAGGGGCGCGCCGAGCTGGAGGGGCGCGCCGAGCTTGAGGGGCGCGCCGAGCTTGATCAACACGAGATCGCTGATATCGGGGCGTCATCGGTGGCAGGATTGCGCGACTTCACGGAAGTCGGGCCTCGTGGTCCGGAACGCCACGGCACGGGATTCGTATGTCGTTTTGCGGTGGCCGGGGGTGGTGCGCTACGGTTATTGAGCCGACGCGGGGTGGAGCAGCTCGGTAGCTCGCTGGGCTCATAACCCAGAGGTCGCAGGTTCAAATCCTGTCCCCGCTACGAGAGAAACACCGAGCGAGAGCCCGATCCCCTGTCCAGGGGATCGGGCTCTCGCTCTTTGTCGGGCCGGTTTCTCCGGGATGCCACCCCCGCTGATCATCGCCGGAAGCGGGTGGGTTAGGGTTAACCAGTCGACGCGGGGTGGAGCAGCTCGGTAGCTCGCTGGGCTCATAACCCAGAGGTCGCAGGTTCAAATCCTGTCCCCGCTACCACGGAAAAAGCCCGGCCCGAATTAATCGGGGCCGGGCTTTTTCGTGTGCTCAAAGACGTAGTGGCCCGAGATCCGGCTGTCGCTGGTCTGGTCGTATTCGATCTGTGGTCATGCTCGAACGAGGATGTAGCGGCATCGGCCAGTCCGAGAGGCCACTCCATCCTGGTTCCAGCGATCTCCGACCGGTCGATTCGGTGTGGACCGACGTGCCGAAGTTGCGCTCCTCGGCGAGGATGGGCACATGTCTTCATTCGGCAAGTGGTGGGGCCGGCTCAGCGCGGTCCTCGGTGGTGTCGTGTTGGCGGTCTTCGTGCCCGTCGCAGCGTGGGCGTCCACGGGTACCGGCGAAGTGGCCGTTGAGGCCCTCCGGCGGCGCTCCCGTGGTGGCGGCTTCGGTTTCGGCCTGATCTGCTGCCTGGTGGTGGTGGCGATCATCGTCTTCCTGTTGCTGCGCCTGATGCGTAACCGCCGGAACGGCCCGCCGCGCTGACCCGATCACCCGGGCCCCGGCCGGCCGTCACGATCATCGGCGACCGGCCGCGGGGCTGGCCCCGGCGCTGAGCCTGGCCGCCCGTCGTCGGGTCACGTCGCCAAGGCGGCGTTGGCCTGGGCGAGGAACCGCGAGGTGGCCGCGCGGGTGCCGGCGTTGCCGGCGCGGATGCTCTCCGCGGCGGCGACCAGGAGGGTACGCACCGTGGCGTGCCCCTTCGGCGGTGGCGCCGGCGCGGGCCCGAGCTGGTCGGCGATGCTCGCGCCGAACCGGGCGACGCGCTGCTGAGCCGGGTCGGTGATGCTCCCCTCGGCGTACCGGCGGACGGCGAGACTGGCGTTGAGGCCACGCTCGTGGCCGAGAACCGTGCCGGCCTCGCCGTTCGTGGTCAAAAAGTTGATCACGTCGATAACGGTGTCGGGGTGTCGGGTGCCGCGAAACGCGGCCCAGTACATCGATGCCCGCGCCCACTGGGCACCCGGTGGGCCCGGGAAGCCGACCACGCCCAGCTCGGCCTCAGTGAGCCGTTGCAGCTCCGGCAACTGGTGAGACCAGGCGAACGACGCGGCGGTCGACCCGGTGACCACCAGCTGCCGTGCCGGCTCCCCGCTGTCGGCCTGCTCGACCAGCGCCGCGCTCGGCGTGGCTCGCGCGTTGCGGGCCCGCTGCCACAACTCGAACCAGGCGATCAGCTCGTCCGCGCCGAAGCCGAGCTGGCGCCCCCGGTAAAACTCGCTGCCCTGTGAGCGCAGCCAGAGCCAGAGTGCGCGGTAGTCGCCGGACGGATCCATCGTGCCGGCCACCTGCCCGTCACTGGCCTCGGTGACCTGCTCCGCCCAGGCGACGTAGTCCGCCCAGGACATCCCGCGGCTGGGCTCCGGCACCCGCAACTCCCGCAGCAGGTCCCGGTTGAAGACCACCGCCGCGTGGGTCTGCCCGGCAGCCACACCCATCGTCCGCCCGTCCACCGTGCCGTAGCGGATCAGGCCCTCCGACAGCCCGCGCAGGTCCAACCGGTGGTCGGCGACCCGCTCGCTGAGATCGAGGATGATCTGGCGTTGGGTGTACTCGGTCAGCACGGAGTCGTCGACCTGGATCAGGTCCGGTACGTTGCCGCCGGCGGCCTGAGTGGCCAGCCGGTCGTAGTAACCGTCGGCGCTCTGCCAGGTCACCCGGAAGGTGACCCGGGGGTTGCGCTCGGAGTAGAGCCGCAGCACCTTCTCGGTGAGTTCGGCCCGCTTCGTCCCACCCCACCAGAAGACCGACAGCTCGACCGGCCCGTCCTGGGCCGGCGTGGCGGCGTCGTCGCTGCACCCGGCGAGGCCACCGGAGGCCAGCAGGGGGGCACCGAGCAGTGCGGTGAGCAACCGGCGCCGGCCCGGGTCGGCGCCGAGGCAGTCGATCGGGGATCGAACAACGGACACGGAGTCTCCTGGCACCTCAGGGCGGCGGCGATCGGACCATTCACGCAGGCCGCGCGGGCAGGTGTCAACGTCCGCGGGTCGCCGGTGCTGGCCAGCGGCCTGCCCGTCGATGCGTCGGCGACCGGCTGGAGCGCGTACGCAGGACACATGGTGTACTAGGGCGCGTGGAACTTCTGCACTCGGGCAAGGTCCGGGACGTGTACGCCGACGGCGACGACCTGATCCTGGTCGCCTCGGACCGCATCTCGATCTACGACGTGGCGCTGCCGACGCCGATCCCGGACAAGGGTCGCCTGCTCACCGCGCTCTCGCTGTGGTGGTTCGAGCAGCTCGCCGACCTGGTGCCGAACCACGTCATCTCCGCCACCGAGGTACCGGCGGAGTTCGCCGGGCGGGCGATCCGTTGCCAGCGGCTGGACATGGTCCCGGTCGAGTGCGTCGCCCGGGGCTACCTCACCGGCGGCGGCCTTCGGGAGTACGAGAGCACCGGCGCGGTCTCCGGCGTAACGCTGCCGCGAGGGCTCGGTGAGGCGTCGATCCTGCCCGAGCCGATCTTCACGCCGTCGACCAAGGCGCCCATGGGCGAGCATGACGAGCCGATCACGTTCGCCGACGTGGTGGACAAGGTGGGCGAGGCCACCGCCGAGCGACTTCGGCAGATCACCATCGACGTCTACCGGCGCGGCGCGGAGCTGGCCGCCGACCGGGGCATCCTGGTCGCCGACACCAAGATCGAGCTGGGCTGGGCGCCGGACGGCACCCTGGTCCTCGCGGACGAGCTGCTGACCTCCGACTCGTCCCGCTTCTGGCCGGCCGAGTCGTACCAGCCGGGCCGGGTGCAGTTCTCCTACGACAAGCAGTACGTGCGGGACTGGGCCACCGGCAGCGGTTGGGACAAGCAGGGTCCGGCACCGGACGTGCCCGCCGAGGTGGTCGAGGCGACCCGGGCCCGCTACGTCGAGGTCTACGAGAAGCTCACCGGCAACCGCTGGGAGTGAACCCGGCCGGGACAGTCACTCCACCCAGTCGAGGGTGCGCTGGACGGCCTTGCGCCAGTTGTGCAGCTCCCGGTCCCGCAGCGCGGGGTCCATCGCCGGCTCCCACCGCGCGTCCGAGCGCCACTGCGCCCGCAGGGTGGCCAGGTCCGGCCAGAACCCGACCGCCAGACCGGCTGCGTACGCGGCACCCAGGCAGGTGGTCTCGGTGATCCGGGAGCGGACCACCGGCACGTCCAGGACGTCGGCGAGGAACTGCATGAGCAGTCCGTTGGCGGTCATCCCGCCGTCCACCCGGAGGCGGCGCAGCGCCACGTCCGAGTCGGCGTTCATCGCGTCGACCACCTCGCGGGTCTGCCACGCGGACGCCTCCAGCACGGCCCGGGCCAGGTGCCCCCGGGTGATGTAGCCGGTCAACCCGGCGATCACGCCGCGGGCGTCGCTGCGCCAGTGCGGGGCGAACAGCCCGGAGAACGCTGGCACCACGTAGCAGCCGCCGTTGTCGTCCACGCTGCGGGCCAGCTCCTCCACCTCGGCGGCGGCGGAGATCAACCCGAGGTTGTCCCGCAGCCACTGCACCAGCGACCCGGTGACCGCGATCGCGCCCTCCAACGCGTACGCCGCCGGCTGGCCCTCGATCTGGTAGGCGACCGTGGTGAGCAGGCCGTGCGTCGACGGCACCGGGCTGGCCCCGGTGTTGAGCAGCAGGAAGCTGCCGGTGCCGTAGGTGCACTTCGCCTCGCCGGGCTGGAAGCAGGTCTGCCCGAACAGCGCCGCCTGCTGGTCGCCGAGCGCGCTGGCCACCGGCACTCCGGCCAGCACGCCGGTGGCCGTGCCGTACACCTCGGCGGAGCAGCGGATCTCCGGCAGCATCGCCGCCGGCACGCCCATCGCGGCCAGCAGCTCGGGGTCCCAGTCGAGGGTGGCGAGGTCCATCAGCATGGTCCGGCTGGCGTTGGTCACGTCGGTGACGTGCTCGCCGGTCAGCTTCCAGATCAGCCAGCTGTCCATGGTGCCGAAGAGCACCTCACCGCGCTCGGCGCGCTCGCGCAGGCCGTCCACCTCGTCGAGCAGCCAGCGCAGTTTCGGGCCGGCGAAGTAGGTGGCCAGCGGCAGGCCGGTGCGGGCTCGGAACCGCTCCTCGCCGTACGTCGCGGCCAGCTCGCGGAGCAGCGGACCGGTCCGGGTGTCCTGCCAGACCACGGCGTTGGCCACCGGGCGGCCGGTGGCCCGGTCCCAGACCACAGTGGTCTCCCGCTGGTTGGTGATGCCGACCGCGGCCAGCCCGGCCGCGTCGGTGCCGGCGGCCCGTAGCGCCTCGGAGACCACGTGCTGGACGTTGTCCCAGATCTCCTCGGCGTCGTGCTCCACCCAGCCGGGCTGGGGGAAGATCTGCCGGTGCTCGCGCTGGGACACCGCGACGATCTCGCCGGAACGGTCGAAGACGATGCACCGCGAGGAGGTGGTGCCCTGGTCGATGGCGGCGACGTACTGGGGGGTCACCCGCAGCACCGTACCCGGACCGGCGGCGTGGTGCGACCGGCGTCACGGCCGGTCTCGGCCTCCTCCCACCGGCGCAGCTCGCGTCGCCTACGATGTGCGAACGTGCGTGACATCGCCGTTTTCAGTGGTACCGCCCATCCCGACCTCGCCGCCGAGATCTGCGCTCACCTGGGGGTGCCGCTCCATCCCGTGCGGGTGTCCCGGTTCGCCAACGACTGCCTGGAAGTGCAGTTGCAGGCCAACTGCCGGGAACGGGACGTCTTCCTGATCCAGCCGCTGGTGCCACCGGTGCAGGAGAATTTGGTCGAGCTGCTGCTCATGATCGACGCGGCTCGGGGCGCGTCCGCCGGCCGGATCACGGTGGTGCTGCCGCACTACGCGTACGCCCGCTCGGACAAGAAGGACGCGCCGCGGATCTCGATCGGCGCCCGGCTCGTCGCCGACCTGCTCACCGCGGCAGGTGCCGATCGGATGCTCGCGTTGACCCTGCACTCACCGCAGGTGCACGGCTTCTTCAGCGTCCCCGTGGACCACCTGCACGCCTTGCGCGAGCTGGCCAACCACTTCAAGCGCTACGACCTCACCAACACCGTGGTGGTCTCGCCCGACCTGGGCAACGCCAAGGAGGCCGCCGCGTTCGCCCGGATGCTCGGCACGCCGGTCGCGGCCGGGGCGAAGCAGCGGTTCAGCGACGACCTCGTCAAGATCAGCGCGGTGATCGGCGACGTCGCCGACAAGGACGTCATCGTGCTGGACGACGAGATCGCCAAGGGCAGCACGGTGGTCGAGCTGATGGAGCACCTCCGTGGGCTGAAGGTCCGCTCGATCCGGCTTGCCTGCACGCATGGCCTCTTCTCTGGCGACGCGCTGCGCAGGCTCAGTGAGCAGGACGGCGTGCTCGAGATTGTCTGTACCAACTCCGTCCCGATCGCCGCCGAGAAGCGGGTGCCGAAGCTTCAGGTGCTGTCGGTGGCCCCGGCGTTGGCCGAGGCCATGCGCCGGATCCACAACGGTGAGTCCGTCTCGGCGCTCTTCGCCTGACCCTCGCGCCCCGCAGGGGGCGGGGTCAGCGGTGGGTGGGGTTGTGGCTGGCCAGGACGGCGCTGATGCGGACGACGGTGCCGGCGGTGCTGGTGGCGACCTCCATCGCGTCGGTCAGCTCGCGGGCCAGCCAGAGGCCCCAGCCGCCGGCGGTGTCCGCGGCCGGTCGGCGCCGGTCGCCCAGTCGCTGCGGGGTGATCCCCTGCCCGTGGTCGGCGATCTCACAGATCAGCGCCTCCGGCTCCCGCCAGAGTCGCAGCCAGCCCCGCCCGCCGCCGTGCCGCACCGCGTTGGTGATCAACTCGTTGATGGCCAGCACGAAGTCGTCCAGGCGTTGGCCGCTCAGCCCGGAGGCGTGCGCGCACGAGGTGACCGAGTGTCGAATCTCGGTCACTTGGGCCTGGTCGAAGGCGTCGGCGATCAGGAGGGCGGGTTCGATGGGCACAACCGTACGCGGTGCGTGCGCATCTGCGTTCGTCATGGCCTCGTCCTGACGGCGGTTCTCGGAGAATTTCGCGGCTTTTCCACCGTACGTCAGGGTTTATCGAACCGCATCCGGTGCCCTCGGTCCGCTTGGGCCGGCTATGGCATCCTGACCGCCATGCCGTCACCGCCGGGTGGTTTCGAGGTGCCGCTCTGGCGTGCGCTCACGGTCTTCCGGCTCGCCTCCCTGGCGTACGTCTGCGTGCTGGCGGTGCGCGACGCCGACCGGTACGCCCACCCGTTCGTCGCGGGCGCCCTGATCCTGCTCATGATCGTTTGGACCGGGGCGACCGCGGTCGGGTACGCCCGGCCGGCCGGGCGGCGCTGGCCGCTGCTGCTGGCCGACCTCGGGGTGGTGCTGGCCATCGTGCTGGCCACTCCGTGGGTGGTCGGCCGGGCGGCGCTCGCCACCGGCGTACCCACCTTGGGGGTGGCCTGGATGGCCGGCCCGGTGCTGGCCTGGGCCGTCTCCGGCGGCCGGCGGCGGGGCACGGTGGCCGCGCTGCTGGTCGCCGGCGCGGACCTGGCCACCCGGGAGCGGATCGGCCACTCCTCGTTCACCGGGCTGATCCTCATGCTGCTCGCCGGTGTGGTGGTCGGGCACGTGGCCCGGCTCGCGGTGACCGCCGAGGAGCGGCTGCAACACGCGGTCGAGTTGGAGGCGGCCACCCGCGAGCGCGAGCGGCTGGCGCGGGACATCCACGACTCGGTGCTGCAGGTGCTGGCGCTGGTGCAGCGGCGCGGCGCGCACCTGCCCGGTGAGGCCGGTGAGCTGGCCCGGCTGGCCGGCGAGCAGGAGGCCGCGCTCCGTGCCTTGATCGCCGGTGCCGCACAGGCCGGTGCCGTCGATCTGGCCGGCGCGGATCCGGACGGGGCCGGCGCGGTGGACCTGCGGGCCCTGCTCGGTCGGTACGCCTCGCCGGCGGTGTCCCTCTCCGCGCCGGCCACTCCGGTGCCGCTGCCCCGGCAGGTGGCCCGGGAGCTGGCCGCGGCGACCGGGGCGGCCCTGGACAACGTGGGACGGTACGCCGGTGGGCGGGCCTGGGTGCTGATCGAGGACGAGGGGGCGACGGTGACCGTGTCGATCCGCGACGAGGGGCCGGGCATCCCGGCCGGCCGGCTGGCCGAGGCAGCTGCGCAGGGGCGGCTTGGCGTGACCCAGTCGATCCGGGGCCGGGTGACGGACCTGGGCGGGACGGTCCGGATCGTGTCGGCCCCCGAGGCCGGCACCGAGATCGAGCTGACCGTGCCGAGGACCGAGTCGTGACCCCGGTACGGGTGATGGTGGTCGACGACCATCCGATGTGGCGGGAAGGGGTGGCCCGCGACCTGACCGAGGCCGGTTACCTCGTGGTGGCCACCAGTGGCGAGGGGCAGCAGGCGATCAGGGTGGCCGCCGCCGCCCGGCCGGACGTGGTCGTCCTCGACCTGCAACTGCCGGACATCTCCGGGGTCGAGGTGGTCCGTGGCCTACGCGCGGCGCTGCCCGAGGTGCGGGTGCTGATGCTCAGCGCCAGCGGCGAGCAGCAGAGCGTGCTGGACGCGGTCAAGGCCGGGGCCACCGGGTACCTGATCAAGTCGACGGCGCCGGCCGAGTTCCTCGACGCGGTTCGCCGCACCGCGGCCGGCGAGCCGGTCTTCACCCCGGGCCTGGCCGGACTGGTCCTCGGCGAGTACCGCCGGCTGGCCGCCGGACCCGGGGTGGTGACCGGCTCGGATCCGGGAGCGCCTCAGCTCACCGACCGGGAGACGGAGGTGCTGCGCCTGGTGGCCAAGGGCCTGTCGTACAAGCAGATCGCACAGCGGCTCGGGCTGGCGCACCGGACGGTGCAGAACCACGTACAGAACACCCTGGGCAAGTTGCAGCTGCACAACCGCGTCGAGCTGACCCGGTACGCGATCGAGCGTGGCCTGGACGACTGACCCGGTCAGACCGAGCGCGGCGGCTCCGTCTCGTGGACGGCCAGCTCCTCGGCGCTCGCCCCGCCGCCGGCCGCCCCGGCGTCGTACGCCACGGAGTCGGTCTCCTGGTCGGTGTGTGCCCCCTCGTCCGGCTCGACGAGCCGGCCCACCGTCGCGTCGGCCACCGTGCCGAGCTGGCCGTGGTCGTACAGCGAGACGGGTGAGTTCGGGTCCGAGGTGGGCCCGGGGTCCATCACGTCGGCGTCCAGCTGGGCCTCCGCGGCGGCCGCCTCGTTATCCGCCTCGAAGGCGATCTTCGGGTCGACCGGGCCGGCCAGCGGGTCGTCCACCGGGCGTTCGTAGGTCTCCCGATCGAGCTTGTAGTCCAGCGACTCGCCGTCGAGCTGCTCCTCGGCGGTGGTCCCGAACCGGTCCACCGCTACCGGGGTCCGATCGCCGGGCAGCTGGGCCGGGTCCGGGCCGTCCGCTTCGCGCCCGGTGAGCACGTCGTCGTGGGCGGTCGAGTCGTCATCGGCGGTGTCGGGCAGCCCCTGCGCCTCGGTGTCGGACACGGGGGTCGGGAACTCGTTGTCGCGCATGTCTGATCACTACCCGCTGCCCTCCAGCCATAACCGGAGCACGGCCACCGGTGCGGTGGTGAACCGGGCAGCGGGGTCGGAACACCCCTCAGCCGAGGGCGGCGGTCTCGTCGTCGGGGTGCAGCACGCACCAGACGACCTTGCCGTCCGGTACCGGGCTGCTGCCCCACCGACGGGCCACCGTGTCGATCAACAGCAGGCCCCGCCCACCGGTCCGGGTCGTCGGGGCCAGCCCGACGAACGCCGGCTGGCCCGTGGAGTGGTCGCGGACCGCCAGGTGCAGGACATTGTCCTGCGGGGCGAGCCGGATGGTCATCGAGGTGCCTGCGTGCGCCACCACGTTGTTGACCATCTCGGTGATCGCGATGGAGGCTGGCTCGACCAGCGTCGGCAGGTCCCAGCGTTGGCAACCGGTGGCGACCATCTCGCGGGCCTGCCGGGCGGCTCCCACCGTCGGCTCCAGGTCGGCGGTGAGCACCGCCGCCAGGGGTGCCGCGGCGACCGCGGCCAGCGCGCCATCGAGCGTGGGCCAGGCCGGCACACCGGCCATTGCCGCACCCGGCTGGCCCGGATCGGCGACCGCCGGGTTGCAGAGCAGCAGATCCGCGGCCGGCCAGTCGGCGACCTCCCGGCGGACCTCGGCGAAGACGTCCCGCCCGGCCAGGTCGGCGACCCGCAACCCGCTCAGGTCGGCCACCACGGGGCCGGGCCGGTCACAGAGCCGCGCGAGCAGCGCGTCGCGGACCCCGGCGGCGCTGGCGGTGTCGAGGACCCCGGTCAGTCGAACCACCGGGGACGACGCGTCGACCTCCACCTGACAGTGCACACCCGGCGACAGGATCGCTTCATCGGGCTTCTCGGTGACGGGCGGCGCGTCCGGTCGGTCGACGCCCGTCATCAGCGGACCAGCCGGGAGCGGCGGTTGATCGCCGCCATCGTGCCGACCGCCGTTCCGGCGGCGGCGAGGCCGAACGCGGTGGCCATCCGTGCCAACTGTCGCCGCCGGCCGTGCCAGCCGCCGTCCTGCCGGCCGTCCGAGTCCCCGTCGAACACGTTGCCGCTGCTGTCCGCCCGGGCGCCCGGCCCGAACTGGGTGTGGCGGCCGTACCAGCCGAGGGTGCGCTCCATCAGCGCGGGCGCCAGCCGCCACTGAAGGCCGATCAACCGCCCGAGGCCGCCGGCGTACGCCTCGCGGCGCGGCCGGCGCAGCACCCGGACGATGGTCTCGGCGACCACCTCCGGTGGATAGACCGGCGGTGGTGGCACCACCTCACGCCCGCTGTAGTTGGCCGCGTGCCGGTAGAACGGCGTGTCGATGGTGGCCGGCAGCACCGTGCAGATGGAGATCTGCCCCCGGCCGGTGACCCGCAGCTCCTGGCGGACCGTGTCGGCCAGGCCCCGGATGCCGTGCTTGGTGGCGTTGTACGCCGACTGGTAGGGCATCGCCACCTCGGCCAGCACCGACGCGTTGTTGACCAGCACGCCGCCGCCAGCCGCGCCCAGGTACGGCAGTGCGGCCCGGATGCCGTGCACCGCGCCGAGCAGGTTCACTTCCAGCACCCGGCGGAACTCGGCGACCGGAATCTCGTCGAAGAGGCCCACCGCGCTCACCGCGGCGTTGTTGATCCACGCGTCGACGTGGCCGAACTCGGCCGCCGCCCGCTCGGCCAGCCGCTGCACCGACTCCAGGTCGGTCACGTCGGTCGGCACCGCCAGCGACCGGCCGCCCAACTCCCGGCAGCGCTGTGCGACCTGCTGCAGCGCCGGCTCGCTGCGAGCGGCCAGCACCACGGCGGCGCCCCGGCGGGCCAGCGCGTACGCGGTGGCCGTGCCGATCCCGCTCGAGGCGCCAGTGATCACCACGGTCGAGTCGTCGAGGCTGCGGGTCAGCGGCATAGGTGGGCGGTACCCCAGGGCGGGCCGGGTCATGCAGCCGGCCACCGATCGATCGGGCAGGATCACCGACCGTTGTCATGGCGCAAGCATCGGTGGCACCTGCGGGGATGCATCCGATCTGCCAGGTTTCGGCTCCGGGGCCTCGGGTTAATGGGACGCTCTGACCGGGAGGACCACTGCCGAAGAAGATCGCAGGGAGGTGACCCATGCGCGTCGGCCTCGTCAGCGCGCACGCCAGTTCGTACCGGCACGCCGACAGTCCACAGGTCGGCACCCACCAGCACATCGCGCGGGTCGCCGCCGAGTTGGCCGGGCGGGGCCACGACGTCCGGCTCTACGAGCGTCGGGACGACCCCGGGTCGCCGATGACGGCTGAGGTCGACGGCTACCGGGTGCAACGGGTGCCCGCCGGCCCGTCCACGACGTTGTCCACCGCCGAGCTGATCCCACACGTCACGGAGTTCGGCCGCTGGCTGGCGGACGAGTGGGCCGGTGCCTGGCAGCCGGAGGTGGTGCACGGTCACTACTGGATCGGTGGGCTGGCCGCCGCGCACGCGGTCCGGGAGACCGACATCCCGGTGGTGCAGACCTTCCACTCGCTCGGCGTCGAGCAACTGCGCCACCTGGGCCGCAGCTACGCCGGGCCGGGGGAGCGGATCCCGCTGGAACGCGCCCTGACCCGGGCGGTCGACATCGCGGTGGCCCAGTGCAACGACGAGGTGGACGAGCTGACCCGGATGGGTCTGCAACGCAGCTCCGTGGCGATGGTGCCGGCCGGGGTGGACATCGAGCAGTTCCACCCCGACGGCGAGGCCGCGCCGCGCGAACAGCGCTCCCGGATCCTCTCCGTGGGCGGGCTCTCCCCGGGGCACGGCCAGGACGACCTGATCAGGGCGATGCGGCTGGTCGGCGACGCCGAGTTGGTGATCGCCGGCGGGCCGCCGGTCGACCAGTTGGTCAATCACACCGAGGCCCGCCGGCTGCGTGAGCTCGCCGAGCACGCCGGGGTGGCCGACCAGGTGCGGTTGGTCGGTGCGGTCCCGCACGACCAGATGGCCACCTGGTACCGGTCGGCCGACGTGGTGGCCTGCACCCCGCACTACTCCTCGGCCGGGCGGGTCTCGCTGGAGGCGATGGCCTGCGGCGTGCCGGTGGTCGGCTACGCGATGGGTGGCCTGGCGGACGCCGTGGTCGACGAGGTCACCGGCAAACTGGTGCCCCCGGGCGACGTACGGACGCTGGGGGTAGCCCTGCGCCGGCTGCTCGCCGACAACGCGGGCCGGTTCGCCTACGGGCACGCCGCCGTGGACCGGGTCCGGAGCAGCTACACCTGGGAACGCACCGGCGGGGCACTGGAGCGCCTCTACGAGCGGGTGGTGACCCGCCGCAAGCCGGTCGAGGCCTGACGGTAAGCCCGGTCAGCCGGGTCGGCCGGCGCCGACCATGGCCGGGCCGCTGCGCTTCGCCACCGAACGGTGGTGCTGCGGCTCGGCGTACCGGGTCAGCCCGATCACCGCGGCAAGGGTGACCAGGAAGCCGACCCCGGCCAGCCACTCCCGCCCCGGCCAGATCTTGTCGTTGAGCAGCAGCAGGCCGACGATCGCCGCCGGCACCGCCCCGGCGGCGTCCATCGCGGCGACCGCGGCGGTCGTCGAGCCTCGCTGCATGGCCAGGCCGAGCAGCAGTTGCCCGACGATCGAGTGGGCGATCAGCAGATAGAACAGCGGATGGGCCACGAACGCCTCGGCGGACGGCGCGGAGGCCAGTGGCCGGGCGGCCACCGCCGCCGAGGAGAAGGCCAGCCCGGCCAGCGAGCCGAGAGCCACCGAGCCGGGTGCGCCCTGTAGCCGGACAGCGAAGAAGCCGACCACCGCGATGCCGCCGAGCGCCACCAGCAGGGCGATCGACCCGCCGGTGCCGAGCTGTCGGGACGGTGCCGGCCGGGCGGCCAGAACCAGCGCGGAGATCCCGGCGAAGAGCAACGCCAGCAGCACCACCTCGGCCACCGGTAACCGCCACTTCAGCACCAGCACACCGAGGATGGCGGTCACCCCGAGCCCGGCGGCCACGCTGGCCTGCACCAGGAACAGCGGCAGATCCCGCCGGGCCAGGAAGGCGAACACGAAGCCGCCGATCTGACAGCTCAACCCGATGAGGTACGTCCGGTGCCCGGCCAGCCGCAGCAGGAGGCCCGGATCGAAGGTGTGGTGCACGCTGGTGCGCGCCGCCGCCACCGACTGGAGGAGGTTGGCGAAGCCGTACGCGACGATCATCGTCGCGAGAAAGCACCAACCGGAGGAGACCACCTGGCGAGGATAGAGGTTGTCGAGGGTCAGCGCTCGGCTGGTCGATCCAGCCGAGCGAGGATGTCGGCGTGCAGCGCACCGTTGGTGGTCACCACGCTGCTGTCGGTGCCCGGGTCGCCGGGCGGCACCGCCCGACCGGCCAGATCCGTGACCGTGCCACCCGCCTCGGTGATGATGGGGACCAGCGCCGCCACGTCCCACAGGGACAACTCCGGCTCGACCATCACGTCCAGTGCCCCCTCGGCCACCAGCATGTGACCGTAGAAGTCGCCGTACGCCCGGGTGCGCCAGGTGCCCCGCATCAGGTCGAGCATCGCGTCGAGCCGTCCGGCGCGCTCCCACCCGGTCAGCGACGAGTAGCAGAAGCTGGCGTCGGCGAGGTGCCGCACCGCGGACACCCCGATCCGTTCACCCGCGGCGGGGCCCGGTCCGGCGTACGCGCCCGCGCCGAGGCTCGCCCACCAGCGCCGGCCCAGCGCCGGGGCGGACACCACACCGACCGCCGGCCGGTCACCGTCGTAGAGCGCGATCAACGTGGCCCAGATCGGCACGCCCCGGACGAAGTTCTTGGTGCCGTCGATCGGGTCGATGATCCACCGCCGGCCGTCCGGGTCACTGGCCCGCTGCGCGCCGTACTCCTCGCCGAGCACCCCGTCGGCCGGCCGGTGCTCGGCCAACAACGCCCGGATCTCCCGCTCCACGGCGGTGTCCGCGTCGGAGACCGGGGTCAGGTCGGGCTTCGACTCGACCCGCAGGTCGAGCGCGCGGAAGCGGGCTGTGGCGATGGCATCGGCCCGGTCGGCGAGCAGGTGGGCGAGGTCGAGGTCAGCGGCGTACCCGGTCATGCCGGCAACCTAGCCCACGCCCGCCGGCTCACTCGTCGGGGCCGCGTCGGTCGCCCTCGCCGGGCCCGCGCTGGTCGCTCTCGCCGCGCGCGTCGCCGTCGCCGGCCCGGGAGGCGAGCAACCGGCGGTACGAGGCCAGCCGGCGCGGGTCGGCCTTACCGGCGGCCACCCAGGCGTCCAGCCCGCAGTGGGGCTCGTCGGCGGTGTGCTGGCAGTTGACCGGGCAGTCGACGGTGCCCTCGACCAGGTCGGGGAAGCCGTGCAGCAGGCTGTCGGCGGAGACGTGCGCCAGCCCGAAGCTGCGGATCCCGGGGGTGTCGATGATCCAGCCCGGGTCGGTGTCGACGCCGGGGATCGGCGGCAGGCGCAGCGCCACCGCACTGGTGGAGGTGTGCCGGCCACGGCCGATCGCGCTGACCACACCGACCGCGCGAGCGGCGTCCGGGACGAGGCGGTTGACCAGCGTCGACTTGCCCACCCCGGAGTGGCCGACCAGCACCGACACCCGGCCGCCGAGCAGGGCGCGCAGCGCGTCCAGGTCGGAGTCGGGGCGGTTCAGCACGTACGGCAGCTCCAGCTCCGTGTAGTAGTCGAGCACCTCCTCCGGCCCGGCCAGGTCGGCCTTCGTGAGGCAGAGCAGCGGCTCGACGTCCGCGTCGTAGGCGGCCACCAGGCAGCGGTCGATGAACCCGGTGCGCGGCGGCGGGTCGGCCAGCGCGCTGACGATCACCAACTGATCGGCGTTGGCCACCACCACCCGCTCCAGGCGGCCCTCGGCGGTGGTCTCGTCGTCGTCGGCGGTGCGACGCAGCACCGAGCGGCGCTCGGCGATCCGGACGATGCGGGCGAGTGCGCCCTCCGCGCCGGAGGTGTCGCCGACCAGGCTGACCCGATCGCCCACCACCACCGACTTGCGGCCCAGCTCACGGGCCCGCATCGCGGTGATCGTGGGCAGCTCCGCCCCGACCACACCGCGCTCGGCCCCGGCCAGCACGCACTGGTAGCGCCCCCGGTCGACGGCGATGACGAAACCGTCCACCGCGTCGGTGTGTTGCGGTCGAGTACGGGTGCGCGGACGTGAGGACTTACCGGGCCGAACCCGTACGTCGTCCTCGTCGTACTCCCGCCGTTTGGTCGCCAGGACCCGCCCCCTGTCGCGTCAGCTCTTGCCGGTCACCATCGCTGACCATAGTGCCGGGAACTCGGGCATGGTCTTGGAGGTACACCCGACGTCGTCCACCTCGATGCCCGGCACGGCGAGCCCGGCCACCGCGGCGGCGTGCGCCATCCGATGGTCCTGGTAGGTGCGGAACACCCCGCCGCGCAGCGGCCGGGGCCGGATCTCCAGCCCGTCCGGCGCCTCGGTGACGTCCGCCCCGAGCGTCGTGAACTCCCGCGCCAGCGCGGTCAGCCGGTCGGTCTCGTGGCCCCGGATGTGCCCGACGCCGGTGAAGGACGACGGCGAGTCGGCCAGCATGGCCAGCGCGGTCAGCGCCGGGGTCAGCTCGCTGACGTCGGAGAGGTCGGCGGTCAGGCCGTGCACCACGCCGGTGCCCCGGACGGTCAGCCCGGTGGTGGAGAGGGTGACCTCGCCGCCCATCCGCTGCAGCAGCGAGCGGAGCTGCTCGACCGGCTGCGCGCTGCTGCGCGGCCAGCCCTGGAGGGTGACCTCACCGCCGGTGACCAGCGCGGCGGCGAAGAACGGCACCGCGCCGGAGAGGTCAGGCTCGATCTCCCAGCCGCGCCCGGTGAGTGGACCGGGCTCGACGGCCCACACGTCGGGGGTGGTGTCGTCGACCGCCGCGCCGGCGGCCCGCAGCATCTGCACCGTCATGCGCAGGTGCGGCGCGGAGGGGACGGGCGGGCCGACGTGCCGCACCACCACGCCCCGGTCGAAGCGCGGCGCGGCCAGCAGCAGCCCGGAGACCAGTTGGCTGGAGGCGGAGGCGTCGATCACCACCTCGCCACCGCTGACCCGACCGGTGCCGAACACGGTCAGCGGCAGGCTGCCCTCGCCGGTGACGTCGATCCGGACGCCCAGCGAGCGCAGCGCGCCGATCAGCGGGCCGAGCGGCCGGGTGCGGGCGTGCGGGTCGCCGTCGAACGTGATCCGCCCGTCGGCCAGCCCGGCCACCGGCGGCACGAACCGCATCACCGTCCCGGCCAGGCCCACGTCCACGTGCGCGGGCCCGACCAGCCGGTGCGGTCGGACCAGCCAGCGCTCGTCGTCGCTGATCGACACGTGCGCGCCCATCGCCCGCAGACCGGCCGCCATCAGCTCGGTGTCCCGGGCACGCAGCGGCCCGGCCAGCGTCGACGGGCCGGCAGCCAGGGCGCTGAGCACCAGGGCCCGCGCGGTCATCGACTTGGAGCCGGGCAGGCGCAGCGTGGCCGCCACCGGGTCGGAAGCGGTCGGTGCGGTCCACGGCTGCGGCGGCCGGGTCGCTGTCAGGTTCCCCACGGTTACATTCTGCCGTGTCGGCGGTCCGGCGCATCCGGCCGGATGTCGTAACTCCCGGTTGGCGGGACAGCCGACGGGCGCTCGACGGGCTAGCGTGTGCGCCATGTGCGGCAGGTACGCGACGACCCGGAGTTCCGGCGAGTTGAGCGCGCTTTTCGAGTCGTCGGACGACACCGACGACCGGATCCGGCCGGACCACAACGTCGCGCCGACCGACCCGGTGCCGCTGGTGCGAGTCACCTCGGAGGGGCACCGCAGTCTCTGTGTCGGGCGCTGGGGCCTCCTGCCGCACTGGTCGCGCTCGGCTGCCGGCGCGGCCCGCATGATCAACGCTCGATCGGAGACGGTGGCCACCAGCCGGGCCTACGCCGGGGCGTTCGCTCGCCGCCGCTGCCTGGTCCCGGCCGACGGCTGGTACGAGTGGGTGCGCCAACCCGACGGTGGGCGGCAGGCGTATTACCTGACTCCGGCCGACGGCTCGGTGCTCGCCCTGGCCGGCATCTGGTCGATCTGGGAGTCCGGCGGCGACAGCCGGCTCACCTTCAGCGTGCTGACCACCGCGGCGCTCGGCGAGCTGGCCGAGGTGCACGACCGGATGCCGGTGCTGCTGCCGCCGGAGCGCTGGGCGTCCTGGCTGGCCCCGACCGACGAGCCGGAGCGGCTGCTCACTCCGCCGTCGGCGGCCGGTCTGGCCGGCCTCGAGGTCCGGCCCGTCGGGCCTGCCGTGGGTGACGTCCGCAACGACGGGCCACACCTGACCGAGCGGGTGACGGTGGCATCGGAGGTGCTGCCGCAGGAGCTGCCCCTGTTCTGAGCCCGGGCGCATTGTCGGGCACCGATTTGCCGGGGTTCCGCGCGATTCGTCTCCTGGCCGTTCAGCCATGATCCCGGTAGCCCCTTGTCCCGGCGTCTATAAGTGCGATAGAACACAGCGCCGGTAGTGGGTGTCGATTCGCACGGGGCGGACGACATCCACCGATCTTGCCGGTCCCACGGGGGAGGTGGGTGGATGACACGGGCGCGTATGCCACGTCCGCACGAGGTTGCTGCGGCACGGCGAGATCCGCGACTGCTACGGGCGGTACGGGATCGGCAGGAAGACGATGCTTGGCGCACCAGAGGGACGTGCCAGAGCGTTGATCCGGAGACGTTCTTTCCGGCACCGAACGAGCCGGCGGACGCCGCCGTCGCACTGTGCCGCAGTTGCGACGTGCAAGGCTCCTGCCTGGCCTGGGCATTGGAGGTCGGCGACTGTCACGGCGTGTGGGGTGCGACCACACCCCGCGAGCGGCGGGCGATGCTGGTCGCCTGGCGCAACGAGGTCCAGCCGGATCCGGGCGGCGTCGACGAAGCGGACCCGTCGTTACGGGACCGCCTGCTCACCCTGGTGCCGCTGAGCTGACCAACCGGCCCGGTCCGTCCCGGGCGTGCGCGGCGACGGCGCAGAATGGGTCCGTGCCGCCCAGCGACGAGATCGAGACCCCGCGCGGTCCAGCGCGGATCGACACCGACCTGCCAGCCCGGCCGGCCGGTGCCCTGCTGGTGCTCGGGCACGGGGCGGGTGGCAGCGTCGACGCACCCGACCTGCTCGCGGTGCGCGACGCGGCGGTCGGGGTCGGTCTCGCGGTGGTCCGGGTGACCCAGCCCTACCGGGTCGCCGGCCGGCGCGCGCCGGCCCCCGCGGGGCACCTCGACGAAGCCTGGACGGCGGTGCTCGCCGTGCTGCGTGACCGGCACCCGGCCGTTCCGACGCTGCTGGTCGGCGGTCGCTCCAGCGGTGCGCGGGTGGCCTGCCGGACGGCCCGCGCGGTGGGTGCGGTCGGCGTGGTCACACTGGCCTTTCCACTGCACCCGCCCGGGCGGCCGGAACGCTCCCGGGCCGCCGAGTTGACCACCGGGCTGCCGACGCTGGTGGTCAACGGCGACCGGGACCCGTTCGGGGTGCCCGAGCCGGGGCCGGGTGTGCAGGTGGTGACCCGGCCGGGCGAGACGCACGACCTGCGGCGGGATCCGAGCGGCACGGCGGCCGTGGTGCGGGACTGGCTGCGCGCCCAGGGCTGGGTGGCCGCTGACCCGGCGGCCCGCTGACCCGGAGGCGGCCGGTTGACCGGGCGGACCGTGTCCGGTGCCGGGCGCGATTCGTTGCATCCGATGGTGCCGCCGGCCCGTTCGGACGGGCGGAACCATCCTCCCAGGCCCTTCCTGGTCCCAGCATCGTCGACGGCGCTGGGACCAGGAACGGGAGAGCAGGTTGGAATGCCCCACCCGTCGTCCCGCGTTACAACCCTCGGACGACTTTTCTGCGAGGGGGGTGACCGGTGCCGACCGAGACACGGAGCCTGGAACGGGACGAACGGGATACCCGGCAGCTGCAGCGGCTGCTGGACGGCCCGGACTGGCCCGCGACGGCGGGACCGGGCGGGGTGGGTGCGGTGAGCACGAGCACACCGGCCGGAAGTGAATCTGTGGGCAGGTCCGGGCGCGTATTCTCGGCGGGAAAGCATCCGACGCGAGGGGATGTGCGGTTGACCACCGAGAAGACGGACGAGCGCAGGGCCCGTTTCGAGCGGGACGCGATGCCATTCGTCGATCAGCTCTACGCTGCTGGGCTGCGGATGACACGCAACCCGGCGGATGCCGAGGACCTGGTCCAGGAGACCTACCTGAAGGCGTACGCCGCCTTCCACCAGTTCGAGCAGGGCACCAACCTGAAGGCCTGGCTGTACCGGATCCTGACCAACACCTACATCAACTCCTACCGTAAGCGGCAGCGCCAGCCGATCCAGGCGCCCACCGAGGAGATCACCGACTGGCAGCTGGCCGAGGCCGAGTCGCACACCTCCAGTGGGCTGCGCTCCGCCGAGACCGAGGCACTGGACCGGCTGCCGGACAGCGACGTCAAGGACGCCCTCCAGCAGTTGCCGGAGGAGTTCCGCCTGGCCGTCTACCTCACCGACGTCGAGGGCTTCTCCTACAAGGAGGTCGCCGACATCATGGGCACGCCGATCGGCACGGTGATGTCGCGCCTGCACCGCGGCCGACGTAATCTGCGCAAGCTGCTCGAGCAGTACGCGTCGGAGCGGGGCTTCAGCGCCGCCCGGTCCGCGAAGGGCTCGACCGCCGCCGCTGCCGGCCGGGAGGTGTGACGTGAGCTGTGGGGAGCCGCACGAGACCGACTGCCGCGAAGTGATCGCGGAGGTCTACCTCTACCTCGATCTGGAGTGCGCCGACGAGCGGCGCACGCTGATCCGGCAGCACCTCGACGAGTGCGGGCCCTGCCTGCGCGAGTACGGCCTCGAGCAGGAGGTGCGGGCGCTGGTGGCGCGTTGCTGCGGCAACGAGACCGCACCGGACGAGCTGCGCGAGCGGCTGCGGGTCAAGCTCACCGAGCTGGTGGTCTTCGAGACCACCGCCGAGTCCCGCGAGCTGGCCGACTGAACGTCGGCATCGGCGACTGACGAGAAACCGGTGGCCCGGGTCGATGTCGACCCGGGCCACCGGTGTACCCGGCGCCGGCCGGGTCGAGCTGATCGGTGACGGACCGCCGGCCCGTCGCCCCGCTCAGGAGTTGGGGCGCTTGCCGTGGTTCGCGGCGCTCTTCTTACGGGCCTTCTTCTTCCGGGACTTCTTCGCCATGCTGACCTCCTCGTGATGGTCGGAACCGTCCTGCGCTCGACCTCGGCGCTGGTGCACGCACCGGCCGCCCGGCGCAGGGTCCGACCCGCTGATGCTAGTGCGGCGGGCACCCGTCGCCTTCCCCCGGGTCGGCCGCGGTATTCCGGCCAGACCGCGGAGCGCCCGGGGCTACCCGTCGCATGATTGGATACGTCGGCAGGTACACCGTGAAAAGGGAGGGCCGTGGACATGGCCGAGGAGATCCGCGCCGAGATGGTGGCGAACGTCTGGAAGGTCGTCGCGACGACCGGTGACACCGTGTCCGAGGGCGACACCCTGGTGATCCTCGAGTCGATGAAGATGGAGATCCCGGTCATCGCCGAGTCCGATGGTGTGGTCGAGCGGCTCGCCGTCAACGAGGGTGACGTCGTGCAGGACGGTGACCTGATCGCGGTCATCGGTTGAGCGGCCTGCTGGTCCGGCTCGCCGGTCCGGGGGACTTCCCGGCGGTGGCCCGGCTGACCGTGGCCGCGTACGAGGCGGACGGTCAGCTCAAGGGCGAGCACGGGTACGGCGCGGTGCTGGCCGACGTGGCGACCCGGGCCACCACCGGCGAGGTGCTGGTGGCGGTGGAGGAGTCGACCGGCGCGGTGCTCGGCTCGGTGACCTTCGTGCTGGCGGGCACTCCGTTCGCTGAGCTGTCCGGGCCGGGTGAGGCGGAGTTCCGGATGCTCGCGGTAGACCCGGCCGGCCAGGGGCGGGGTGTAGGCGCCGCCCTGGTCCGCGCGTGCGTCGACCGGGCCGCCGAGCTGGGCTGCACGGCGGTGGTGATCTGCGTACGGGATGGCATGGCCGTCGCGGCGCACCGGCTCTACGCGCGGCTCGGCTTCGTCCGGATGCCGGAGTTGGACTGGTCGCCCGCGGACGGCGTGGACCTGCTCGGCCTGCGGCTGACGTTGAGCCAGGGCTGAGCTGGCCGGAGCGGCCGATCAGCCCGGCGTGCTGCCCGAGGTGGCCGCCGTGGTGCTGTCGTCGGGCCCATCGCCGATGGCGGCCAGCAGCTCGTCGGCCACCTCGAGGGCGATCTTCCGGCGTTCCTCGTCGCTGATGTGCGGCGTTCGGACCGCGAACCAGCTGCTGTGCACCGCGAACAGCGACAGCGCGGCACGGAGCTGGGCGGACGGTGATTCGTCGCCCTGGCAGAGCGCGTTGGCCAGCCGCATCATCCGCCCGCGCATCTGCTGGCCGGCGGCGACGCTCTTGAGCACGGTCTGGTTCTGCTCGAAGAAGCGCATCACCGACGGCTGCTCGCCGCCGAACATCGTGTCGGCGTACCGGGAGATCAGCTCGCGCCGGGTGGCCAGCGTCGCCGGCTGCGAGTCGGCCCAGGTGATCAGCACGTCCATCCGCTCCAGCCGGTCCTCGACGAAGCTGGCGACGATGTCGTCCTTGCTCTTGAAGTGGTAGTAGAGCGCGGCCTTGGTGACGTTGAGACGCTCGGCGATCTCCCGGAGCGAGGTCTTCTCGTAGCCCTGCTCGGTGAAGAGCTCCAGCGCGACGGCCTTGATGCGCTCGCGCGTGCCGCCTGTGCTGTCTCTCACTCACACCACCCAATCAGCTTGACCGCCGGTTGCTATCCAACTTACCGTGCGGCTAGTAAGGTGACTAGCCGGGCGGCAAGTAAGTTACGCAATTCTCGGGGGGAGCTTACCCATGACTCAGGCAACCCAGGCCGACGTGCGACCCAATGTACGGGTCGTGCTGTTCGGTCTGATGATCGCGATGATGCTCGCGATGCTCGACAACATGATCGTCAGCACCGCGCTGCCGCGGATCGTCAACGAGTTCGGCGGCCTCAACCACTTCACCTGGGTGGTCACGGCCTACGTCCTGGGCACCACCGTCTCCACCCCCATCTGGGGCAAGCTCGGTGACCTCTACGGCCGTAAGTCGGTCTTCCTGACCTCGGTCGGCATCTTCCTCGCTGGCTCCGCGCTCTGCGGCATGGCCGGCTCCGGGATGCTCGGTGGCCCAGAGGACGGCATGGTGCAGCTCATCGCCTTCCGGGCCGTGCAGGGCCTGGGCGCCGGTGGCCTCATGGTCGGCGTCATGGCGATCATCGGTGACCTGGTCCCGCCCCGCGAGCGCGGGCGTTACCAGGGCATGATCGCCGGCATCATGGCCATCGCCATGGTGGCCGGCCCGCTGGTCGGCGGCTTCATCACCGACCACCTCTCCTGGCGCTGGGCGTTCTACGTGAACCTGCCGCTGGGTGGCGTGGCGCTGCTCGTGCTGATCACCACGATGCACCTGCCGAAGTACCGCACCGAGCACCGGATCGACTGGCTCGGCGCCGGGCTGCTCTCGGTCGGCATCACCGCGCTCGTGCTGATCACCACCTGGGGCGGCAACGAGTACGACTGGACCTCCGGGCAGATCCTCGGCCTCGCCGTGCTGGCCGTGGTCGCACTGGTGGCGTTCGGTCTGGTCGAGCGCCGGGTGCCGGAGCCGATCCTGCCGCTGGGGCTCTTCGCCAACCGTAACTTCGCGCTGATCTCGGTCATCGGCTTCCTGCTCGGCTTCGCGATGTTCGGCGCGATGAACTTCCTGCCGCTCTACCAGCAGACCGTGCAGGGCGCTTCGGCGACCAACAGCGGCCTGCTGTTGCTGCCGCTCATGTTCGGCATGCTGGTCGTGTCGCTGGCCATCGGCCGGGCGATCACCAAGAACGGCAGGTACCGGGCGTACCCGATCATCGGTGGCGTGGTGATGACCGTGGGCATGGGGCTGCTGACCCTGCTCGACCTGCACACCACCAAGCTGGCGTCCTCGCTGTACATGGTCGTGCTCGGCGTCGGCATGGGCTTCCTCATGCAGACCTCCATGCTGATCGCACAGAACAGCGTGGAGCAGAAGGACCTCGGCGCGGCCAGCGGCGCGGCCACCTTCTTCCGCTCGATCGGCGGCTCGTTCGGCATCTCGCTGTTCGGTGCGATCTTCGCCAACCGCTTGGCCGACTCCGCAGCCGGCTCGGCCCTCGGCGGTTCCGGTGCCGGCATGGACCTGGACAAGATCAGGGAGTTGCCGGCCCAGGCGCGCGAGTTGGTGCTCGGCGGTCTCGCCGACTCGATCTCGCACGTCTTCCTCTGGGCGGCGCTGTTCACCATCTCGATCCCGGTGCTCGCGTGGTTCATCAAGGAGATCCCGCTGCGCACCGCGAACGAGGCACCCCCGCAGGCCACCCCGGAGGAGGAAGCCGAGATCGCCCTCGGCAAGGCCCCGGTCGCGTAACCCCCGCGCGGCTCCCGCGCCGCTCCCGCGCCGATCTTGCACGGCTCCCGCGCCGATCCCGCGCGGCTCCCGCGCCGATCCCGCGCGGCTCCCGCGCCGATCTTGCACTTTGTGCCCCCGCATATGCCTCATTCCCGGCAGATCGGCGGCAGCAAGTGCAAGATCGGCGCGGGCTGGCGCGGGCTGGCGCGGGCTGGCGCGGGGTGGCGCGGGTTCGGGGTGGCGCGGGTTCGGGGTGGCGCGGGTTGTGCGTCAGGCGTGGCGGCGCGAAGCTGTGAGGCGTTGCCAGAGCCGGCTCAGCGGATTGCGGGGGCGGGGAAGGCCGCGCTGCGGGGCGCTGAGCAGTTTGGCGGCCAGCGCTGCGGTGGCCGGGTCCAGGGCTGGAGTGGCCAGCGCCAGGTGGGCCAGGGAGACGGCGATCGGCACCGCCCGGACCTGCGACGACTCCGCCGCGTCGGCCAGCCGCTCGGCCACCACCCGGGCCACGTCCGGGCGCACCGCCGGATCCACCCAGGCGGCCGTGACCAGGGCGAACAGGGCCGCCTCGGTGACCCAGTCCTCTACACCCCAGACCAGATCCAGCAGCACCCGGCGTCGCGTCGAGTCCTCCCACGGCTCGTCGGTGCGGTGGTGCAGCAGGCCCAGGCAGGCCCAGACCTGCACGCCGCGTACCCAGATCGACGGGTCGTGGGCGGCCAGCAACCGACCCACCGCGTTGGCGGGTGCCGCCGGTGGGTGTACCAGCAGCCCGAGCAGGTCGGCCACGTCCAGACCGGCCAGGCCCACCGCCGCGTCGTACGCCGCCGGCGGGTGCGGCCAAGCCGGGTGAGTGACCTGCCCGATCCGTTCGGCCGCCACTGCCGAGGGCGCCGGCACCGCAGGCATCGGAGTGGTGTCGTCCGCGTAGTGCCACAGCTGCCGGGCGGACGCTCGCCGGGGCTCGCGGATGTCCGGCTCCGGCGTGCCCACGATCTCGATTCGTAGCCCGGGCGCCGCCGACGCGACCGTCCGCACAGCGCTCGGCGGGGGCACCGTCGTCAGGCGTACGGCACTGCCGAGACCATTGTCGTCGGCGGCGATCGCCCGGCGCAGCGCGTCGACCAGCGGGCCGTTGGCCGGTGTGAGCTGGCCGAGCCAGGGCCGGCCACGGCAACACTGGGCCAGGTCGGCGTGTTCGTGACTGTCGTCGGGGTGGTCCCGGGCGAAATCGGCGAGCGCGACCAGGTGGGCCAGATCGCCGTCGCGCAGGTGCCGTAGGCGGTGCGCGGTGTGCACCGCGCAGTCGAACGACGGGTCCCGGGCCAGAGCCCGCTCGGTCCACTCCAGCGCCTCGTCCAGCCGGCCGTTGTCGGCCAGCGTGCCCGCGATGTCCGCGTAGATGGCCAGGTCGTCGGGGTCCAGTGCGACGGCCCGACCGAGCGCCGCCAGGGCGTCGCGGGTCCGGCCGGCGCTGCGGTACGCGTACCCGAGCCAGACCTCGCCCATCTTCGAGGACTGGGCTCGTACCCCTCGGCTGGCCCAGCGGATCGCCACCGTGGCCTCGCCGAGTCGCCGGGCCAGCGCGGACGCCGCGCCCAGCAGCAGGCCGTGCTCGGGGTGGGCGGTGACCGCGTTGCGGGCCAGCGTGAGGTACGGCGCAAGCGCGCCCCGGCCGGTCCTCGGCACCGGATCGGGCAGCGCGGAGCAGACCTGCATGAGAACGCGGGCGGTGTGCTCCGGATCGAGGCGTTCGGCCAGCTCGGGCGCGGTCACCCAGGGCACGCCGGCCCAGTCCGTGCCCGGCGCGTACCCGGTCGCGGCCGCGAGCAACTCCAGCCCTTCGGCGGGGTTGCCGGCGGCGGCCAGCAGGTGGGCACGGGCGACGACCGCGCCGACGAACGTGTGGTGGTTGATCGGGAAGAGGTCGAGCCCGCCGCCGCCGACCGCGGCCAGCCGGGCCAGCGTCTCGTGCACCTCCGGCAGGGTCGGCGCCCGGGCCAGCGCGCCGGCGAGGTGGCCGGCCGCGTGGTGCAGGTCGCCCTCGTCCAACGCCAGCCGGGCCAGGGCCAGCTCCTCCGTCGCGGAGAGCGCGGGGTCGTCCCTTCCCTCGGGCACGTCGTCCTCTCGTCGCAGCTGTCCGCCGATAGTCGGGCAAGCTTAGTTGATATTGGCGTGATCTGGTGATCCTCTGCGCACTAGTGCTCGTTCGATTGCTCAGGCCGAAGAAAAGGTGCAAGACTGAGCAGGAAACGCGCGGCAATCGCGCACTGGGGGGAGATTCCATGACACGTGCAGGGGCCGGCATGGCCGCCGACATCGAAGAGCAACCAGCTGGCTACGCGCGGCTGCTCTCCAGCGCCAACGCCGGGCAGATCGCCCAGGTGGCAGCGGCCGTCGCCGAGCGTCGGCCGCGGCACGTGGTGTTCACCGCCCGGGGCACCTCCGACCACGCCGCCCTCTACGGGGCGTACCTCACCGAGATCCGCCTCGGCCTGCCCGCCGGTCTCGCGTCGCCCAGCGCGGTCACCCTGTTCGGCGCCCGTCCCGACCTGTCCGATGCGCTGGTCGTCGGGGTCAGCCAGAGCGGCGGCTCGCCCGACCTGGCCGAGGTGCTACGCGCCGCCCGGGCCTCGGGCGCGCTGACCCTCGCGGTGACCAACGCGCCACAGTCCCCGCTGGTCGAGGTCGCCGAGCTGCACATCGACATCGTCGCCGGGCACGAGCGGGCGGTGGCCGCCACCAAGACGTACACCGCCGAGCTGCTCGCCCTGCTGATGCTGGTGGAGGGGATCCGGGCTGGCGACGGGGTGCTCCCGGCGGCCGAGCGGGACGCGCTCGCCGCGCTGCCCGAGCTGGCTGCCCGCACGCTGGCCGACGACACCCCGGCTCGGCTCGCGCCGCGCTACCGGTTCGCCCGGCAACTGGTCACCACCGGGCGCGGGTACGCGTACCCGACCGCCCGGGAGGCCGCGCTGAAACTGATGGAGACCTCGTACCTGCCGGCGCTCGCGTTCTCCGGCGCCGACCTGCTGCACGGGCCGCTCGCGATGACCGACCCGGAGGTCCCGGTGCTCGCGGTGGTCGGCTCGGGGCCGGGCGGCCGGTCGATGGGCGAGGTGCTGCCCCGCCTCGGCGAACGCCGCGCCGACGTCGTGGTGGTCGGCTCCGCCGACGTGCCGGGCGCGACCCGACTCGCCGTTCCCGAGGTCGACGAGCGGTACGCCCCACTGCTGGACATCCTGCCGTTGCAGCGGTTGGCGTTGGCGTTGGCGCTGACCCGGGGCGAGGATCCGGACGCGCCGCGCGGGCTGAAGAAGGTCACCGCGACGATGTGAACCGGGGCGTGGCACCCTGGTCACCGTGTCCACGCTGCGCGACCTTGCCGAGGAGCACACCCATCTCCGTCCGGCCGACATCGACCACCTGCACCGGATCGCCGGCGACTGGCAACTCCTCTCCGACCTGTCCTTCGCCGACCTGCTGCTCTGGGTGCCGGTCGACGCCGACGGCACGTTCCTCTGCGTCGCCCAGGTCCGCCCGACGACCGCGCCCACCGCGTACCAGGACGACCAGGTGGGACGGATCGTCGGCGGGCCGGAGGTGGCCCACCTCGCAGTGGCCTACTCCCAGGGGCGGATCTGGCGGGAGGGCGACCCGGTCTGGTACGGCGACGTGCCGGCCCGACACGAGGCGATCCCGGTCCGGCTGCGTACCGCCGAGGGGGAGGCGGGCGAGGTGGTCGCCGTGGTCGGCCGGGACACCAACCTCTCCACCGCGCGTACCCCCAGCCAGCTGGAGCTGAACTACCTGACCACGGCCGACGACCTGGCCCAGATGATCGCGGACGGCACCTTCCCGCCACCCCGTCACCCGGGTGAGACCACGTCGGCGCCCCGTGTCGGGGACGGCCTGGTCCGGCTGGACGCTGGCGGCAAGGTCACCTACGCCAGCCCGAACGCGCAGTCGGCGTACCGCCGGCTGGGCTACGCCTCCCACCTCGTGGGGGAGGACCTGGCCGCGCTGCACCGTCGGTTGGCCGGCGACCCGCTGGACGGCACCGAGGCCGCGAACGGGATCCTGGCCGCGCTGCGCGGCGAGGCGCCGCCCCGGCGGGAGATCGACGCGCGCGGTGCCACGATGCTCACCCGGGCGTTGCCGCTGATGCCCGCCGGGGTGCCGATCGGCGCGCTGGTGCTGGTGCGGGACATCACCGAGGTACGCCGCCGGGACCGGGCGCTGATCACCAAGGACGCCACCATCCGGGAGATCCACCACCGGGTGAAGAACAACCTCCAGACGGTGGCCGCGCTGCTGCGTCTGCAGGCCCGCCGGGTGGCCATGCCGGAGGCCCGGGTCGCCCTGGAGGAGTCGGTCCGCCGGGTCGCCTCGATCGCCCTGGTGCACGAGACGCTCTCCATGTCCAGCGACGAGGCGGTCGAGTTCGACGGCATCGTCGACCGGGTGGCCAGCGCGGCGACCGAGGTCGCGGCGACCGAGGTGAGCGTCGGCATGCGTCGGCGGGGCAGCTTCGGCGTGCTGCCGGCGGAGATCGCCACCTCGCTGGTGATGGTCCTCAACGAGCTGCTGCTCAATGCCGTCGAGCACGGCTTCCCGCCGGCTGACGAGACGGATGCACCGAGCGCGCCCGGCGCTCTTCCCGCGCCCGTCGTCGCGTCCGGGGCCGATGCGGGGCGGCCGGAGGTGGTGGTCTCGGCGCACCGCTTCCGCAAGACGCTGCACGTGTCGGTGACCGACAACGGGCGCGGGCTGCCGCCCGGGTTCGACGCCGAGCGCGGTAGCAAGCTCGGGCTGCAGATCGTGCGGGCGCTGGTCACCGGCGAACTGCGCGGCACCATCGAGCTGCGTCAGGGTGCGAGCGGCGGCACCGAGGCGGTACTGGTCGTGCCGCTGGCCCGTACACCCGACAACCGCTCCACCATCTGACGGCCGCGCCGCTGTCGACGGTCGGGTCAGCGGGCGGGACGCCGGGAGAGCAGGGCGACGGTCAGGCCGGGGCGTGGCCAGACCCGTTCGACGGTGAAGTCCGAGCGGAGTGCGTCGCCCTTGGCGCTTGGCACGGTGGCCAGCGGGTCGGCGTGCCGTCCGGCCACGACCAGCCACACCCGGGGAGTGCCGGCCAGGCACTGCGCCGGTCGGGGGCACTCCGCGGCCCACAGGTCGCCCCGGCGGGCCTCGTCCTCGGTGACCAGCACGTCCCTTGGCGGTTCACCGAGGTGGTACTCGATGCCGAGATCGAGGAAGAGCCAGCTCCGCCGGGGCGAGTACACGATCGCGTCTCCGGGCCGCTGCCCGTCAGCGATCACCCGGGCGGCACCCGTGTAGTCCACCCGGGCGCTACGTGGCCACTCGTGGGTGCGCCGCAGCGCGGCCTGGTCGGGTAGGCCGAGCAGCCCGGCCAGGAGCACCACGGCGAGCGCGGCCGGCGCGGCCACGCTGGACAGCGCCGCACCGGCCAACAGACAGGCGAACGGCACCACGAAGACCAGGTAGCGGGGAACCCAGAGCGGTACGGCCATGCCAACGGCGAAGAGCAGCAGTACGGGCAGCAGCACCGCGCATCCGGGCAGCAGGGCGCGCTGCCCGATCCGGGCCGCGCCGAGCGCGGCGAGGCCGACCAGCAGGCCACCGGCCACGCTGCTCTGGGCCACCCCGCCGGGCAGCCCGGTCAGGTCATCCAGCCGGGCGAGGTCGACCCAGTCCAACTGTCGGGAGCGTTGTGCCCTGGCCTGGAGCAGCAGTGGCCCGACCAGCAGCACCGTCGGGAGCAGCGCCACCAACCACCGCCACACCAGCCGACCCGGCCGACCTCCGCGCCACCAGGCGATCAGCACGACCAGTGCGTGGGCGGTGAGCAGGGTGAGGGCGATCAGGTGGGTGAGTCCAAGTGCGGCGACGGCGGCCGCGTACCCGGCCCAGCGGGGCCAGCTCGGACGGTCCAGTGCCGCCACCAGCAGCAGGGTGGCGAGCACCGCGAACATGGTGGCCAGGGCGTACGGGCGGGCCTCCTGGCCGTAGCGGGAGGTGCCGGGGAGCACCGCGAAGAGCAGGCCCGCGTACAGGCCGGTCCGGCTGTCGACCACGCGGGCGCCGAGCATCGTGAGCAGCCCGGCCGCGACGGCCATCGCCAGCGCCGCTGGCGCGCGCAGCGCCACCGTGGAGTCGCCGACGAGCGCGAGCCAGCAGTGCATCAGCAGGTAGTACGGGCCGGTTGCGGCGTCGATGGTGCCGGCCAGCCGAGCCAGATCGCCGGGCGAACGGGTGGCCGCGCTCCAGGTGGCCAACTCGTCGCGCCACAGCTGTGCCGAGCCCAGCCCGGTCCCGGTGACCGCCAGGGTCAGCAGCGCCGGAGGGAGCCAGACCGGGATGCGGCGCAGGCGGCCCCACGTCGCCTCGGTTGACCTTTGCCGCTTTCCGGACAATGCGTCCACGGTTCGAGCCTGCCACACGGCTCGTCCGGTCGAGGTCGAGCCGCGTGGCAGGTGGGACGAGCCGCGTGGCAGGTGGTCAGCGCCAGGCGGGCATCACGTCGTTCGGGCGGGCGGTCTTTGCCGGATCACGCTCGACGAGTTCGTCGAGTACGGCGTCGATCTGCGCCATCAGGTCGTCGTCGAGCTGAACGGTCGCGGCCGCCGCCGTCTCGGCGAGCTGCTCGGGGCGGGAGGCGCCGACGATCGCGCTCGCCACGGTCGATCGGTGCAACACCCAGGCGACCGCGAGCTGGGCCATCGTGCAGCCGGCGGACTCGGCGATCGGCCGGAGTTGGCGTACCCGGGAGAGCAGCAGGTCGGAGGAGTAGCGGGCGATGAACGACCCGCCGAAGCCGTCGGTCGCCCGGGAGCCGGCCGGGGGACGCTGGCCGGGCTCGTACTTGCCGGTCAACACGCCCATGGCCAGCGGTGCCCAGGCGAGCTGACCCAGACCGAGCTCGGCGCTGACCGGCAGCACCTCGGCCTCGACCACCCGCCACAGCATCGAGTACTGCGGTTGGTTGGCGATGAACGGTATGTGCAGGTCGGCGGCGAGCCGCTGGCCGGCGCGTAGCTGCGGGGCTGTCCACTCGGAGGCGCCGACGTAGAGCACCTTGCCCTGGCGTACCAGGTCGGCGAAGGCGGTCATCGTCTCCTCCAGCGGCACGGTGTCGTCGTACCGGTGCGCCTGGTAGAGGTCGATGTAGTCGGTGCCGAGCCGGCTCAGCGAGGCGTGACAGCCCTCGGTGATGTGTTTCCGGGACAACCCCGAGTCGTTCGCGCCCGGTCCGACCGGTAGGTAGACCTTGGTGCACAGCTCGATCGAGCTGCGCCGGACGCCGCGCAGCGCCTTGCCCAGCGCCTCCTCCGCCCGCCCCTGGGCGTACCGGTCGGCGGTGTCGAAGGTGGTGATGCCCGCGTCCAGGGCGGCGGCGACGCAGGCCGCCGCCGCGTCGTCGTCGAGCTGGCTGCCGTGGGTGACCCAGTTGCCGTACGCCACCGCGCTCACGCGCAGCCCCGACCGGCCCAGTTGCCTGTATTCCATGTGCGGATCCTGAGGCCGTCGGGCGCTGTCGCCGAACCGTTCGAACGTGGTCGAATCCGTTGGTGATCGACGTTCAGTTCACGCCAGACGACCTGAGCCGGGTCCGGTTCGTGCACTCGCCGTTGGCCGAGTTGGTGGCCAGCTCCTGGGCGCTGCGGAAGCCGGAGAAGTACTGGATGCACCGTCCGTGGCGGGTACGCGCCGAGCGGCTGTTGCCGGGTGCCGGCCTCGAGCCGCTGATGGCGGTGCTCAGGTCGTCCAACGGATACGTGCCGGATTTCCTCACCCCGATCGGGGTGGCACCGAACCTGGCGGCCGAGTTGAGGGCGGTCGCCGGCACCGACCCGACCCGGGTGCGGCGGCAACTGGACCGGGCCGACGCACCCTGGCTGACTCCGGACGAGCTGGTGGCGCAACTCCGTCGGTACTTCACGCTGCTGATCGCGCCGGACTGGCCCCGGCTGCGGGCTCTCGCGCTGGCCGACATTCGGCGGCGGACCCTCCTCGCCGCCGAACAGGGCGGCCGCACCCTGCTCAGTGAGCTGCATCCGTCGATCCGCTGGGACGGCACGGCGCTGTATGTCGCCGTCGGCGCGACCCGGCCGGCTGCTCCGGACGGACGCCCGTGGACGCTGCTGCCCACCTCCTTCTCGGGGCCGACGGTGCACGCGATCATGGAAGGTGACGCCGGGCCGGCTCTCTGTTATCCGCCCGGGGGACTGGGTGGGCTGTGGGAGTCACCGGCGCCCAGCGCCGCGCTGGGCACACTGCTCGGCAGCACGCGGGCGGCGGCGTTGTCCCTGCTCGATACGCCGCTGAGCACCGGTGAGCTGGCCGCGAGGCTGGGCCTCGCTCCGGCGACCGCGTCGCACCACCTCACGACGCTGCGCGACAACGGGCTGATCGCTGGTGTCCGCCAGGGGCGGCTGGTCCGCTATGCCCGAACTGTTCTCGGTGACCAGCTGGTCGGTTAGCCCGGGCCCGTGATGTGGGATCCGGCACGAGTACATTGGCCGGCCCCCATGGGGTGTGGCAGCATGGGGCCCATGACCGCCGCTGTCGTCCGCCGCTTCGTGGCACGTCGCCACGTCGATTACGGCCGCGTGCGCAGCGCGATCTGTCCGGCCCACTGACGACGCCCGACCCATCTGTCTCGGGCGCGCTCCGCGCCGGCTGTCTGAAGACACCGTTGTCCTGCCCGCACTCGACGGGCCGACCGCCGCGCCCCGCGCCCGTTCCGAGGCACTGCGAACAACGGAGGACGCCGCGATGGCGGTCAGCAGCATCCCGGCCCGGTCCGAGGATCCGACGTCTCGCCCGGCTCGGGCACCGCGCCGGCCACGGGGTGAGGGTCAGTGGGCGCTCGGCCACCGCGAGCCGCTCAACCCCAACGAGCGGACGAAGAAGGACGACGATCCGCTCAACGTCCGGGCCCGGATCGAGACCATCTACGCGCACCGCGGTTTCGCCTCCATCGACCCGCAGGACCTGCGTGGCCGGTTCCGCTGGTGGGGCCTCTACACCCAGCGCAAGGCGGGCATCGACGGCGGGCGTACCGCTGTGCTGGAGCCGCACGAGCTGGAGGACGAGTTCTTCATGCTGCGGGTCCGCGTCGACGGTGGCCAGCTCAGCCTGGCCCAGTTGCGGGTGATCGCGGACATCTCCCGGGAGTTCGCTCGGGACACCGCCGACATCACCGACCGGCAGAACATCCAGTTCCACTGGATCCGGGTCGAGGACATGCCGGAGATCTGGCGCCGACTGGAGTCGGTCGGCCTGCAGACCACCGAGGCGTGCGGCGACTGCCCCCGGATCGTGCTGGGCAGCCCGGTCGCCGGGGTGGCCCGCGACGAGCTGCTCGATCCGACTCCGGCGATCGACGAGATCGTCGCCCGGTACGTCGGCGACAAGCAGTTCTCCAACCTGCCCCGCAAGTTCAAGACGTCGATCTCCTGGCTGGTGGACACCCCGTACCAGTCGAACGACATCGCCTTCCTCGGCGTCGACCACCCCGAGCACGGCCCCGGCTTCGACGTCTGGGTCGGTGGCGGTCTCTCCACCAACCCGATGCTCGCCCAGCGGCTGGGCGTCTGGGTGCCGATGGCCGAGATCCCGGACGTGTGGGCCGGCGTGGTCGGGATCTTCCGCGACTACGGCTACCGGCGGCTACGCAACCGGGCCCGGCTGAAGTTCCTGGTGGCGGACTGGGGTGTGGAGCGCTTCCGCGAGGTCCTGGAGAAGGACTACCTCGGCCGCACGCTGCTCGACGGGCCGGCACCGGACCTGCCGGCGAAGCCGGTCGACCACGTGGGCGTGCACGAGCAGGCGGACGGCCGGCGGTACGTGGGTGCCGCCCCGGTCGTGGGGCGGGTGTCCGGCGGGCAGCTCGCCCAGTTGGCGGACGTGGTCGAGGCGCACGGCAGCGACCGGGTGCGGCTCACCCCGTACCAGAAGCTGCTGGTGCTCGACGTGCCGGTGGAGCGCACCGAGTCGCTGGTCGACGCGCTGCGCGGGATCGGTCTGGAGGCCCGGCCGTCGGCCTGGCGGCGCGGCACGATGGCGTGCACCGGTATCGAGTACTGCAAGCTGGCCATCGTCGAGACGAAGGCGCGCGGCGAGGAGCTGGTGGCCCGGCTGGAGCAGCGGCTGCGCGACTTCGACGCGGACATCTCGATCCACATCAACGGCTGCCCGAACGCCTGCGCGCGCACGCAGGTCGCCGACATCGGGCTCAAGGGTCAGCTGGTGGTCGGTCCGGACGGCCGGCACGTGGAGGGCTTCCAGGTGCACCTGGGCGGTGGGCTCGGCATGGCGCAGGGGCAGACCGCCGGCTTCGGGCGCAAGCTGCGCGGCCTGAAGACCACCGCCGACGAGCTTCCGGAGTACGTGGAACGGCTCGCCCGCCGCTACCTGGCTGGTCGGAGCGAGGGCGAGACGTTCGCCAACTGGGTGATCAGAGTCGACGAGGAGGCCCTGCGATGAGCAGCGAGAACCGAGCGGCACCTCTGTACTGCCCGTACTGCGGCGAGGAGGATCTGCGGCCGCACGAGGCGGGGCACGGCGCCTGGGAGTGCCACGCCTGCGCCCGGGTCTTCTCGGTGAAGTTCACCGGGCTGCTCAGCAGCGCGGTGACCAGGTGAGCGCGGGGAGGCTGGTCTCCGCCGCGGGCCTGGGCCTGGTCGGCCCGGGTGGTCCGACGCCGATCGACCCGACCCGACGCGGCCCCGACGAGCTGCGGGCGCTGGCCGAGCAGGCTGCCCGGGAGCTGGAGGGTGCGCCGGCGCTGGAGATCGCCCGTTGGGCGGCGCAGACCTTCGGCGACCGGTTCTGCGTCACCAGCTCGATGGCCGACGCCGTGCTGGCCCACCTGGTGTCCCGGGTGGCCCCGGGGGTGGACGTCGTCTTCCTCGACACCGGCCTGCACTTCCCCGAGACGCTCCGGGTCCGCGACGAGGTGGCCCGGACGCTCCCCGTGAACGTCCGGTCGATCCGGCCCCGGCTCACCGTCGGTCAGCAGGACGGCCAGTACGGCCCGCGGCTGTTCAACAAGTCGCCGGACGACTGCTGCCAGCTGCGCAAGGTGGAGCCGCTGGAACGGGCGCTGACCGGGTACGACGCCTGGGCGGCCGGCCTGCGCCGGGACGAGTCGCCGACGCGGGCCAACACGCCGGTGGTGACCTTCGACCCGAGGCGCGCAAAGGTCAAGGTCAACCCGATCGCGGCCTGGTCGCAGGGCGACGTGGACGCCTACATCGCCCGCTGGAACGTGCCGGTAAACGAGCTGTTCAAGCAGGGGTACGGCTCGATCGGCTGCTGGCCGTGCACCCGTCGGACCAAGGCCGGCGAGGACGCGCGGGCCGGCCGGTGGGCCATGTTCGAGAAGACCGAGTGCGGACTGCACGCCTGACCTCCCCGACGCCGACCTCGACCGGGCCCGGTGCGGCCGGTGGGGCGGATCCGGTGCTGCTGGTCGCGCACGGCAGTCGTGATCCGCGTGGGGCCGAGGCCACCCGGGCGCTGGCCCGTGCCGTTTCGGCGGCGCGGCCCGGCACCCCGGTGTACGCGAGTTGGCTGGACCACACCGAGCCGGGCCCGACCGAGGTGCTGCGCGCGCTGGCCGCGGCCGGTCATGACCGTGCGGTTCTGGTGCCGCTGCTGCTGACCGCCGCGTACCACCACCGGGTGGACATTCCGGCGGCCGTCGCGGCCGCGGCGCACGCCGGGTCCTCGCTGGCGGTACGGGTGACCGACGTGCTCGGCCCGGCGAACGGAACGGTGGACCCGGCTCTGCTGGCGGGGCTGCGGCGGCGGCTCGGTGAGGCGACTCCGGGCCGCTTCGACGCGCTGGTGCTGGCTGCGGCCGGCACCCGGGACGCCCGGGCGCGCGGCTCGGTGGGTCGGGTTGCGGAGGCGCTCGGCGCGGAGTTCGGGGTGCCCTGCCGGGTGTCGTACGCCTCGGCGGCCCCGCCGTCGACGGGTCTCGCGGTGTCCCGGCTACGTGCGGCTGGCGCCCGTCGGGTCGCGGTGTCGGCGTACTTCCTGGCTCCCGGCCTGTTTCACGACGCGGTGACGGAGGCGGCTCGGGCGGCCGGCGCGGTGGCGGTGGCCGCCCCGTTGACCGACGCCCCGGAGCTGGCCGACCTGGTGCTGCGCCGGGTCGACGACCGGTCCGCTCGGCCCCTGGTGGCGCTGGCGGTGTGACCGAGGTCGCCCGACCACGGATGCACAGAGCACCGAGTAGTGGGTATCCCGGTGCCGTGTGCGTTCGGGGTGGTGGACAGGTGTGGCCCGGATCGGTGCCGGACAGCGGAACGCCCCGGCAGGCGAACCTGCCGGGGCGTACAGCTGTGTCGTGGGATCAGGCGGAGTGAGCGCGCAGCACCCGGAGGCCGCCGCGCCGCTTGACAGCGCGCCGCTCCTCCTCGCTCATCCCGCCCCAGACGCCGGCGTCCTGACCCGACTCGAGTGCCCACTGCAGGCACTGGTCGGTCACGGAGCAGCGCCTGCAGACGGCCTTGGCCTGCTCGACCTGCAGCAGAGCGGGGCCGGACGTCCCGATGGGGAAGAACAGCTCCGGGTCCTCGTCGCGGCAGACAGCATGGTGACGCCAGTCCATGGCGGCAACACTCCTCATTCTGGATGGGTGGCAATTTATTGCTTGTAGTGCTTTACCTATATGCATCAGCAGTGCCGATGGTGACGGTTTGCGTCCGTCTATTCGGCAGTGCGTGAGCAGGCACTTAACCCCGTGGACCTGCTGGAACAACTCAACCTATCGAGCATATCCAGGCAATGTCCCGGTAACTCAAGTTCGCTTGTGAATACTTTCACGAACATTCGCGATGTCAAGGGTGACGCTCGGAAAAACTCCGGGCGGTGAGCAAGCCCACAACCCATTTGTCCGGGTTTCAGTGCCTTCCTGGTTACCCGCCGTGCCACAGTCGAGGATCAATATAGTACAGTCCGCGTGACATTGCTGACATTTCAGGCACCTGCCCCTCGGTGTGGCGGCGACCGCGCCGATGTGGTGTGGCGGCCGCGTCGACCTAGGGCAGTACCCGAGACCTAGCAGATTACTCTCAGTGCGGCGGGAACGGATGCGAATCTTACTTTTTCCCGCTCGCCAAGATAGTCGCCGTCGAGCTGGAACGCCTGCGGACGGCTGGAGACCAGCGTGAACTCCGCAGTGTCATGGAGTCGTAACACCTGTTTGCCGTGCGGATCCGGACGACGGGACAGGAACTGGGTCACCGTCCGTGTTGTGCTAGCCACCCGGAGCTGACGCAAGGCCAGCACGTCCAGCCCGAGGTCGAACGACGCGCTCGGATTCGGGTTGATCTCCCGATCGCCCAGGTACGTCCACGGCGCGGTGTTCTGGATGATGACGGTGGCCAACTCGCTCTCCGCCGGCTCGCCCGGACGCTCCAGAATGATCGCCGGATGCCGTCGGTCCGAGGCGAGGAAGTACTGATTCATGATCGCGCGCAGATAGAGCGACGGAGTGGAGACGCGCCCCCGTCGGCGGGCCTGCTCCACCCGATGGATCACCGCGGCGTCCAGCCCGAACCCGGCGCAGAAGGTGAAGTACCGGTCGTCCGCGCGGCCCAGCCCGACCGTTCGGTGCCGCCCTAGACGCAGCCCCTCCAGGATCATGCTGGTCGCCTCCGGCCACTCCCGAGGCAGGCCCAGCGCGCGGGCGAACACGTTGGTCGACCCGCCCGGGACGGTGGCCAGTGCGGGCAGCCGCTCGGCCGACGTGGCCCCCTCGGGCCCTCTCGGCGGCTCGGCCGTCATCAGGCCGTTCACCACCTCGTTCACCGTGCCGTCGCCACCCAGGGTGACGACCAGGTCGACCCCTTCCTCGGCGGCCTCCCGGGCCAGCCCCATCGCGTGCCCCCGTCGGCGGGTGTAGCGCACGCTGAGGTCGACTTCGCTGCGCAGCGCCCGGACAAGCACGTCCCGGCTGCGTTCGCTGGTGGTGGTGGCCTTCGGATTGACCACCAGGACGGCCCGCATGGGCGGCACTGTACCTCCCGGTAGCCCGGGTATCGTGGCGCGCGTGACCATCGACTCGGACCCGATTCCCGTCACGCTCCGCTGGGCGGTCCGGCTGCTGTGGGCGGAGGCGGTCGCCGTCGGGCTGATCGCCGCCTGGCTGGTCTGGGCCGACCTCACCGCGACCACCACCGACCTGCCGTCGGCGTTGCTGGTGACCGCGTTCGCCGGCGGGGCTGCGGTCGCGCTCTGGGCGTTGGGCCGCGCGCTGCTGCGCCGCCGGGCGGGGGCGCGCGCCCCCGCGATCGTGCTCCAGCTGATGCTGCTGCCGATCGGGTGGTTCATGATCCAGGGTGGGTTGGGCTGGCTGGGTGTGCCGCTGATCGCGCTCGGCCTGGGCGTCGGCTGGCTGCTGGTCAGCCCTCCGACGACGCGGGCCCTCGGCTTCGAGTGACCTCGCGCGTCGCCCGGGTCGGTCAGTAGCCGGAGCGGCGGGTGAGCAACGAGATCGTCGCCCGGCCGTCGGCGGCCGTGGCGGTGGCGCCCGTGGTCAGTGCGGTGAGCACCTTCCAGGCGAAGGACGCCTCGGCGGGCAGCGTGGCGCCGCGCACCGTCGGCACGGTCACCTGGACGGTCAGCGCGTCCTCGGTGACCGAGAAGCGGCACTCCAACTCGGCGTCGCGGGTGGCGATGGCGAGCAGCATGGCGCACGCCTCGTCGACCGCGATCCGCAGATCCTCGATCTCGTCGAGTGCGAACTGCAACCGGGCCGCGAGACCGGCGGTGGCGGTGCGGAGCACGCCGAGGTAGCCGCCGTCGGCGGGCACCGTGAGGTGCACCACGTCGTCGTCGGTCGTTGGCTGGCCGGTCAGTTGAGTCACACTCATCCCCCCGGTCGGGGACTCTACCCGGTCAGTCGACCGGACGCGTGCCGGCCGGCAGCGCCGTGCCGGCCAGGTCGCGCAGCGCGTCGCCACTGAGCCGGTACGGGACCCATTCGCTCATCGGCTCGGCGCCGATGGACGCGTAGAACCCCGCCGCCGGATTCCAGTCGATCATCCACCACTCGAGCCGCTGGTAGCCGCGTCGTACGCAGATGTCGGCCAGGGTGGCGAGCAGCAGCCGCCCCGCACCGGTGCCCCGGGCCGCCGGCCGGACGTAGAGATCCTCCAGATAGATGCCGTGCACACCGGCCCAGGTGGAGAAGTTGAGGAACCACAGCGCGAAGCCGATCGGCTCGTCGCGCTCGTCGACCGCGACGTGCCCGTAGAGCGCCGGAGCGGTCCCAAAAAGGGCTGAGGTCAACTGCTCGGCGGTGAGATGGCACTGGTCGGGGGCACGCTCGTACTCCGCCAGCTCGTGCACCATGGCGACGACGGCCGGCACGTCCTCGGGACGTGCCGGCCGGATCGTCGGGATGACCGGAGAGGTCACGCCTTCTTGGTCTCCCAGAAGATCTTCGAGATCTCGTCGATCTTCGCGAGGAGCTTGTCGGCGGTGGCCGGGTCGAGGCTGCCCTTGACGCCACCGGCGCCGGCGAGCTTGGTGGCCTCGTTGAACAGCGTGTGCAGGTTCGGGTACTTCTCGAAGTGCGGGGCCTTGAAGTAGTCGGTCCAGAGCACCCAGAGGTGGTGCTTGACCAGCTCGGCGCGCTGCTCCTTGATGATGATCGCGCGGGTGCGGAACTCCGGGTCGGTGTTCGCCTGGTACTTCTCGCAGATCATTTTGACCGACTCGGCCTCGATCCGGGCCTGAGCCGGATCGTAGACACCGCACGGCAGGTCGCAGTGAGCGCTCGCGGTGACGCGGGGCGCAAGGATGCGCGGAAGTCGCATCGGGATCCTCCAGAGGATGTTTGCGATGATCAAAGGCGACATTACTCCTGGGAGTGCTCCCCGAACGGGGTGGAGGTGAAACCAGTGCGGCCTGATCGGTCAGGTCACCCGGCGGGGGCGCCCCGGCTGCGGGGGCCGCTGACCCCCGTCCTGGTCACCGGACCCTCCATGGCACCGACGCTGCGACACGGCGACGCGGTGCTGGTCCGCCCGGCCGGTCGCCCCATCCGTCCCGGTGACGTGGTGGTGGCGGTCTTCCGGACCCGTCCGGATCTGCTGGTGGTGAAACGGGCGGTCCGGCAGCAGGACGGTGGCTGGTGGCTACGCGGGGACAACGAGCTCGTCACCGACGACTCCCGGGCATACGGGGTGGCCGACGTGCGGGGGAGAGTGGTGGCCCGCTACTGGCCCCGCCCCGGACTGGTCCCACGCCGAGCGTTATGACCCTGCTCACATCCGAGGGGCAGTGTCGACACTATGCTCGGAAAGTGCCCGGGTGACCCCCCGCACCGCGTGCCACCGCTCGCCGCCCACCTCGCGGCCGAGCGAGCCGCCCCGTCTGCTCGACAGATCCTGGAGTCACCACCATGCCTTCGTCCACCGTGGACCCCGCTGATCCCGTCTTCCAACTGCACCGGGGCGGCAAGATGGCCGTCACCTCGACGGTGCCGCTGACCAGCCGGGAAGACCTGTCCCTCGCGTACACCCCGGGGGTTGCCCGGGTGTGTGAGGCGATCGCCGCCGACCCCGACCTGGCCGACGACTACACCTGGACGTCGCACGCCGTCGCGGTGGTCACCGACGGTTCGGCGGTGCTCGGGCTCGGCAACATCGGCCCGCGTGCCGCGCTGCCGGTGATGGAGGGCAAGGCGGTGCTGTTCAAGCAGTTCGCCGGAGTGGACGCCGTGCCGATCTGCCTCGACACGCAGGACGTGGACGAGATCGTCGCGGTGGTGCGGGCGCTGTCCCCCTCGTTCGGCGGCATCAACCTGGAGGACATCAGCGCACCGCGCTGTTTCGAGGTGGAGCGCCGGCTCGACGAGGCGCTGGACATCCCGGTCTTCCACGACGACCAGCACGGCACCGCGATCGTGGTGCTCGCAGCGCTGCGCAACGCCGCCGCGCTGCTCAACCGCAAGCTCGGTGACCTGCGGGTCACGGTCAGCGGCGCCGGCGCGGCCGGGGTGGCCGTGACGAAGATGCTGGTCGCCGGGGGCGTCAACCCCGATCAGGTGGTGGTCTGCGACTCCAAGGGGATCATCGGGCGGCACCGCACCGAGCTGACCGGCACCAAGGCCGAGCTGGCGGCCACGACGAACGCCGACGGTCGCCACGGTGACATCACCGAGGCGCTGCGCGGCGCGGACGTGCTGATCGGGGTCTCCGGCGGGCAGATCCCGGAGGCCGCGGTCGCCGGCATGGCACCCGGCGGGATCGTGTTCGCGCTGGCCAACCCCACCCCGGAGGTGCACCCCGAGGTGGCCGCGCGACACGTCGCGGTGGTCGCCACCGGGCGCAGTGACTACCCCAACCAGATCAACAACGTGCTGGCCTTCCCCGGGGTTTTCCGCGGCGCGCTGGACGCCCGGGCCACCCGGATCACCGAGGGCATGAAGGTCGCCGCGGCAGACGCCATCGCCGGCGTGGTGGCTGAGTCGTTGACCGCCGAGGCGATCGTCCCGTCGCCGCTGGACCCGCGGGTCGCCCCGGCGGTGGCCGAGGCGGTCGCCGAGGCAGCGCGCCGCGACGGCGTCGCCCGCGCCTGAGCCGCACGCGAGGGCCCGACCCGGCGTTGCCCGGGCCGGGCCCTTCTTAACGCGCGCTCAGCTTGTTACCGTGCCGATCATGCGTGCTGCCTTTGTCTCCCGCTTCGACGACGCCGATCCGCTCGCCGCGCTCACCGTCGGTGACCAGCCCGAGCCGACCCACCCGGCCGACGACTGGGTGACCGTGCAGCTGCGGGCCACCTCGCTCAACCACCATGACCTCTGGTCGCTGCGCGGGGTGGGGCTCACCGAGGCGCAACTGCCGATGATCCTCGGCTGCGACGCGGTCGGCGTGGACCCGGAAGGCAACACGGTGGTCGTCTACCCCGTGGTGGTCACCCCGGGTGACCCGCGCGGGGTCTCCATCCTCTCCGAGCACTTCGCCGGCACGCTCGCCGAGCGGGTCGCCGTACCCCGGTCGAACCTGATCCCACTGCCCGAGCAGCTGACGGCGACCGACGCGGCCTGCCTGCCCACGGCCTGGCTGACCGCGTGGCGGATGCTGACCACCAAGGGTCGGGTGGAGGACGCGGACACCGTGCTGGTGCAGGGCGCTGGCGGGGGCGTGGCCACCGCGGCCGTCGCGCTCGCCGTCGCGATGGGCAAGCGGGTGTACGCGACCAGCCGCGACGCCGGCAAGCGGGACCGGATCGCCGCGCTCGGCGCCACCGCCGTGGAACCGGGCGCCCGGCTGCCGGAGCGGGTCGACGTGGTGATCGAGACGGTCGGCGCGGCCACCTTCGACCACTCGCTGAAGTCGGCCGCGCCGATGGCCCGGATCGTGGTCTCCGGCGCTACCGCGGGGCACGAGCCGTCGGTCAACCTCCGCCGGGTCTTCGCCATGCAGCTGGAGATCCTGGGCACCTCGATGGGCACCCCCGGCGAGCTGTACGAGCTGCTCGCGTTCTGCGCCGATCGCGGCGTGCGGCCGGTGGTGGACAGCGTGGTCCCGTTCAGCCGGGTCGAGGACGCGTTCGCCCGCCTGCAGTCCGGTGACACCTTCGGCAAGGTGGTCATCGACCACACCGCCTGACACCGAGGCGGTCAGAGGTGGTCGTCGAAGGTGGCGATGTCGCCGCGCGTGGCGTCGGTGGGGATGCGGCGCTTGGCGGCCGCGTCGCCGTAGAGCGACCAGCGGAGGAACTCGACCGAGGTGTCCGAGACCACCCGCAGGGCCGCGCCGTCGCTGAGCAGCGCCCGTCCGTGGTCACCCTTCGGCAGGCTCAGCATCGCCTTGGGCCAGGGCACCTTGTCGTACGCGGCCCTGCCCGCCGCGTAGTCGACCACCTCGTCCAACTCGCCGTGCACGAACAGTTGCGGCGCGGCCGCACCGGCGAAGGCGGTGCCCACGCCGAGCGCGGTGCCGGCGAACACCACGCCGGCGTCGAGTCGTTCGTCCCGGCCGACGGTGAACAGCCCGATGGTGGTCACCCCGCCGGCCGAGTGCCCCGCGGCGGCTACCCGGTCGGCGGCCAGCCGACCGCGCAGCGCATCGCCATTCCTGCCGTCCAGCGCCAGCACCTCGGTCAGCGCGTACGACACGTCGGCCGGCTGGTTGAGCACGTCGAGGACATTGCCGTCGCCGCCCCGGGAGGTGTGCGGGAACGTCGGCGCGGCCACCACGAAGCCCGCCGCCGCCCACCGGGTCAGCAGCGTGGCGTAGTCGTCCGGCCGCCCACCCAGGCCGTGGCTGAACATCACCACGGGAAACCGGCCGCTGGCCGCCGTCGCCGACCGCTTCGCCGTGCCGCCGGACTTCCCGGTCGCCGGGTACCACAGCGTCACCGGCAGGGCGCGGCCGTCCCGGTCCAGCTTCAGCTGGCGTACGCCGACGGCGAAGCCGCGCTCGGGGGCCTTGCCGGCGGGTACGCGCGGAGTCGGCGTGGCGGCGGGTTGTGGCTCGACCGGTGCCGGCCGGCCCCCGGTCGGCTCGGCTTCACCGGAGCAGCCGACCAGACCGGCCATGAGCAGGGCGCTGACCAGCAGCGCGGTGGTGACGCGACGCGACATGAATCCGATTGTGCCCGGTTCCGCGGCCCTGCCCGGCCGAGTTCGGCGCGACGTGCCGACCCGGTCACCCGCCGTCGATCGCTCAGTCGACGGCGGCACGGAGCCGGGCCAGATCGTCGGCGTCCTTGGGGCGGCGGGGGCGCTCCGGCATCCAGATCGGGTACATCTGCTTGAATTCGATCTGAGCCGCCACCGAGATCGTCGGCGCGGTCTGCGAGCCGATCCGGCCGGGTGGCGCGTCGAGCATCCCGGCCGGCAGCGGGGTGCCAGCCCACGACCCGGCGCCCACGGTCGCTCGACCGGCCCCGTCGCGACCCAGGTAGGCGAAGCTGACCTCCACGTCGCCCGCGAACAGGTCGAGCTGAAGCTCCATCGGCATGCGGGGGTCGACGCGCCAGCCCCGGGCCAACAGCAGGGCGGCCAGCCGGTCCGCGTCGTCGCGCCAGCAGTACCAGTCGACGTCGAGGTGCGGGCGGGTCACCGCACCGAGTTGGAAGTCCATCGCCCAGCCGCCGCGTAGCCACACCGGCACTCCGGCCGCCCCGGCGACCTCGAGCACCTCGGCGATGCTCGCCAACTGGCGGTGCGCGAGGTCGTCCACCCGGCCACCGTATCGGCGCGACGGCGGGCTGTCAGCGGGCCGGGCGGGACTCGTAGCGGATCAGCGTGGGGGTGCCGGCGTCGGCTTCGAGACGGGCGCGGGCCGCCGCATCGTCATAGAGCGCCCAGCGGAGGAAGTCGGTGGTGGCGGCGAGGACCGGGGCGAACCCCGGGTGACCCGGCGTGAGGTACGCGCCGTGGTCCTGGCCGAGCAGGCTGAGGAACACGGCCGGCCCGGGGGTACGCCGGTACGCGGCCTGGCCGACCGCTACCGGCACCACCGGGTCGGCCGTGCCGTGCACGAAGAGCATCGGCGCGACCGGGCCGGCGAAGCTGCCGGGCAGCCCACCGCCGGCGATCACGATCCCGGCGCGCAGTCGGGCCGGATGGCCCTCGCTGAACATGCCGGTGGTGGTGAAGCCGCCCGCCGAGTGGCCGGCGGCGGCGATCGAATCCAGGGCCAGGTGACCAGCGAGTGGATCATCGGGGTCGGTGTCGAGGCGGCCCAGGTGACGGATGAGCCGCCAGGCGTCGGCCGGCTGGTTGCGGACGTCGGCCCGGGTGAAGTGGGGGGCGCCCTGCCGGGTGTGCGGGTACGCGGGAGCGGCCACCACGAAGCCGGCCGCCGCCCAGCGGGTGGTCAACCCGGCGTGCAGGTCGGGCCGGCTGCCCAGCCCGTGGCTGTAGATGACCAGCGGGAACCGCCCAGCGGCCACCCCGCCGGGTGCCGCCGGATACCACACCGTCACCGGCAGAGGACGCGCCGAGCGCGGATCGAGGGAGAGCGTACGCACGCCGACGGTGTACGACCCCTCGGGCGCCCGGCGCGCCGTCGGCACGGCGGTGGCTCCGCCCGCTGCGGCGGTGGCCGGCGCACAACCGGCCAGCAGAGCCGTCACCAGTACGGCCATCAGCCGCCCCGCCCCCATCGTTCCACGGTAGGTCCAGGGGTGTGGGGAGCGAGCCGGCCGTCCGGACCGGCTGCACCGCCACCCGGTCGGGTCGACCCCGCCGGCCGGCTCGACCCGCCGGGGTGAGCTGGGCGGGGGCGGCGCACCGTAAACGGTTTCGCTATGGTCACCCGCATGTCTGAGAACTACACCGACCCCAGCGGCAACACCGAGGCGTTCCGCGCGTTCAACCACGCGCCGGAAGCCGCGCCGACGGAGGCGCCGTCCCGTACCCCGCTGATCATCGGCGCGGCGGTGGTCGTCGTGCTGCTGGTGGCCATCGTCGCCTGGCTGGCGAGTTAGGCGGCCTCGACCACGTCCCGGGCCTGGCGGGCGATCTCCCGCTCCTCGTCGGTGCGGATGACGCAGACGGTCACCTCGGCGCCGTCAGGTGAGATCACCCGGTCGCCCGCGCCGGCGTTGCGGGCCGGGTCCACGGCGATGCCGAGCCGGTCCAGCCCCGCCAGCGCGGCGGCCCGGACCGGGGCGGCGTGCTCGCCCACCCCGGCGGTGAAGGCGATCGCGTCGACCCGGCCCAGCAGCGCGTAGTACGCGCCCACGTACTCGGTGATCCGTCGGCAGTACACGTCGAAGGCCAGCTCAGCCGACTGGTCACCGGCCTCGCGACGCTGGAGCACCTCGCGCATGTCGTTGGCACCGGTCAGCCCGAGCAGGCCGCTGCGGTGGTTGAGCAGGTCGTCGATCTCGTCCACCGACAGTCCACCCTCCCGGCGCAGGTGGAAGATCACGGTCGGGTCCACGTCGCCGCTGCGGGTCCCCATCACCAGCCCCTCCAACGGGGACATGCCCATCGAGGTGGCGACGCTGCGACCATTCGCCACCGCGCAGGCGCTGGCCCCGTTGCCCAGGTGCAGGGTGATGGTGTTGACCTGGTCGTACGGGCGGCCCAGCAGTTCGGCGGTACGCCGGGACACGTACCCGTGCGAGGTGCCGTGGAAGCCGTACCGGCGGATGCCGTGCCGGTCGGCGACCTCCCGGTCGATCGCGTAGGTCGCGGTGGCCGCCGGCAGGGTGTGGTGGAACGCGGTGTCGAACACGGCGACCTGCGGGACGGCCGGTAGCGCCGCTCGGGCCACCTCGATGCCGGCCAGGTTGGCCGGGTTGTGCAGCGGGGCGAGCGGGACCAGATCCCGGATCGCGGCCAACACCGCGTCGTCGACCAGGACCGGCGCGGTGAACTGCTGGCCGCCGTGCACCACCCGGTGCCCGACCGCGGTCAGCCCGGCCAGGTCCAGCCCCGCCAGGATCTCCCGGACCGCGCTGGCGTGATCCGGTGGGCCGCCACCGGGCTCGCCGACCCGCTCGACGGTGCCCTCGTCGAGCACCCGGTCGCCGTCGTAGCGGCGCCACTTCACCGACGACGACCCGCAGTTCAGCACCAGCACCCGACTCACGAGGCCGCCTCCGCCGCCGCCTGGATGGCGGTGATCGCCACCGTGTTCACGATGTCCGGAACTCCTGCGCCGCGGGACAGGTCGTTCACCGGCCGGCGGAGACCCTGCATGACCGGGCCGACCGCGACCGCACCGGCCGAGCGCTGCACCGCCTTGTACGTGTTGTTGCCGGTGTTCAGGTCCGGAAAGATGAAGACCGTTGCCCGGCCGGCGACCGGGCTGCCCGGCAGCTTGGTGGCCGCCACCGCCGGGTCGATCGCCGCGTCGTACTGGATGGGCCCCTCGACCAGCAGCTCCGGCCGGCGCTCCCGCACCAGCGCGGTGGCCGCGGCGACCTTCTCCACGTCCGCGCCGGCACCGGAGCTGCCGGTGGAGTACGACAGCATCGCCACCCGGGGCTCGATGCCGAACCGGGCCGCCGTGTCGGCCGAGGAGATGGCGATGTCGGCGAGTTGGGCGGCGTCCGGGTCACGGTTGACCGCGCAGTCGCCGTAGACGAGCACCCGGTCGGCGAGCAGCATGAAGAAGACGCTGGAGGCAACCGAGACCTCCGGGACGGTACGGATGATCTCGAACGCCGGCCGGATGGTCGCCGCGGTGGTGTGCGTCGACCCGGAGACCATCCCGTCCGCGTGCCCCGTGGCGACCATGAGGGTGCCGAAGTAGTTGGGCTGCGCCACGATGTCGTGCGCCAGCTCGGCGGTGACGCCCCGGTGGGCGCGCAGCCGCGCGTACTCGACCGCGAAGTCGTCCCGCCAGCCGCTCGTGACCGGGTCGACCACGTGGGCGTCACCCAGGTCGATGCCCAGCTCCCGCGTGCGCCGGGCGATGTCGTCCGGCCGGCCGAGCAGGGTCAACTCGGCCACACCGCGACGGAGCAGGATCTCCGCGGCGCGCAGGATGCGCTCCTCGGCGCCCTCCGGCAGCACCAGGTGCCGGGGCTGTGCGCGGGCCCGGTCGATCAGCTCGTTCTCGAACATCAGCGGGGTGACCCGCGTCGACCGGCTGACCCGCAGCCGGCGGGCCAGGTCGTCGGTGTCCACGCAGCGCTCGAACGCCCCGAGCGCGGCCTCCACCTTGCGCGGGTTGGCCACGCTGGGCCGGCCCTCGATCCGGCTGGACGCGGCCACCGTGTCGTAGCTGTCGCTCTGCACGGAGAGCACCGCCAGCCCGGTGTTGAGCTCCTCCACGAGCCGCATCACCCGCGGGTCGGGCTGCTCGCCGAGGGTCAGCACCAGCCCGGCCACCGACACCTGCCCGGCCACGTGCGCGGCGCTGGCGGCGACGAGCAGGTCGGCCCGGTCCCCGGGGGTGATCACCAGGGCGCCCTCGGTGAGGCGGCTCAGTAGGGTCGGCACGTGTGCGGCGCCGACCACGAAATCGAGCACGTCCCGGCCGAGCGCTGCCTCGTCCCCGGCCAGCAGGGTGGCGCCGAGCGCCGTCGCCACCTCGGTCACCGTCGGCGCCGAGACGCTCGGCACCTCCGGGATGGCGTACGCGGGCACCGGCAGCTCGGGCAGCGCCATCGGCTCGGACACCCGGTTGGCGATCACCGCGAGCACGGTCGCGCCCAGGTCCGCCAGATCGTGGTACGCCCCGCGCACCGCAGCCGCGACGGCTGCCGGCTCCTGCCCGAAGCCGTCCACCACCGGCACCACGACGCTGCCGAACTCGGTGGCCAGCCGGGCGTTGAAGGCCAACTCCCGAGGACGGGCCGGATCACCGGGATCGTCGAAGTCACTGCCCACCACGACCACCGCCGGGCAGTGCCGCTCCACCGCCCGGTAGCGCTCGACGATGCCGGAGATCAGCTCCTCCCGCCGGCCGTCGGCAACCAGCGCGGTGGCATCGGCGTAGGTCACCCCGGCCAGATCGGCCAGGGGTAGCTCCACCCGGTAGCGCTCGCTGAGCAGGGCCAGGATCGGGTCCGGGCCGGTGTCGGCGACCAGCGGCCGAAACACGCCGATCCGTCCAACCTGGCGGGACAGCAACTCGGCCAACCCGAGCGCGACGGTCGACTTCCCCCCGCCCGACCCCACACTCGTCAGGTACACACTCCGAGCCACACCCCCACCCTAGATCCTCAACCGGAAGCCCACCCGCTCCAGCCCAGTCCCGCCCCAGCCCGCCCGGCCCCAGCCAGCCCCCGACGCCCCCCCAGCCGCCCCTCAGCTCGCCCCCGACGCCCCCCAGGCCGGGTGATCAAGAGGTTTGCGTCACCGCGGGGCGCTTCGGTGACGCAAACCTCTTGATCACGAAAGCGTGGACGCGGGGTTAGTCGTCTTCGGGGTCGTCGAGGCGGGCCAGGTAGGTGGCCAGGCGTTCGATGGGGGTTTCGAAGTCGGGGTTGAGGTCGACGAAGTCACGCAGGCGCTCGCCGAGCCACTCCAGGGTCACCTGCTCGTCGCCCCGACGCTCGACCAGCTCCTCGATGCCACGGTCGGTGAAGTACATGGGATCCGTCCTCTTGCGTCGGCTCAGATCCGCCGATCTAGGGCGCATCGTCGCTAGTTGATCTTCGGTCACGGTGATAAGCCCTAGATCGGCGGGGCGGGGAAAGACGTTGGTCCCGGCCGCGCGGGGCGGGCCGGGACCAACGTGGGTGCGGTCAGGTCACGGGCGGGGGAGAGCCGCCTCGATCAGGGCATTCTGCTCGACCTCGTGCGTCTTGGCCGAGCCGCCCGCCGGGGCGGCCGCGGCCGGGCGGGAGATCCGCCGCAGCCGGACGTCGGTCAGGTGCTCCAACAGGTTGAGAGCGACGAACGACCAGGCGCCCTGGTTGGCCGGCTCCTCCTGCACCCAGGCGAAGTCCTCGGCGTTCGGGTACTGCGCCAGGGCGGCCCGGATCTCCTCCACCGGCATCGGGTAGAGCTGCTCGATCCGGAGGATGGCGGTGTCGGTGACGCCGCGCTCCTGCCGGGCCTGGAACAGGTCGTAGTAGATCTTGCCGCTGCAGAGCAGCACCCGCTTCACGGCCTCCGGCGCCGGGGCGGCAGTGTCGCGCAGCACCGGTTGGAAGGTGCCGGTGGTGAAGTCCTCCACCGACGAGACGCAGAGCTTGTGCCGCAACAGCGACTTCGGCGTGAACACGACCAGCGGCTTGCGCTTGGGCGACAGGGCCTGGCGGCGCAGCAGGTGGAAGTAGTTCGCCGGGGTGGTCGGGATGGACACCCGCATGTTGTCCTCGGCGCACATCTGCAGGAACCGCTCCGGGCGGCCGGAGGTGTGGTCCGGCCCCTGGCCCTCGTGGCCGTGCGGCAGCAGCAGGGTGACCGCGGAGCGCTGGCCCCACTTGACCTCGCCGGAGGAGATGAACTCGTCGATCACCGACTGGGCGCCGTTGACGAAGTCACCGAACTGGGCCTCCCAGGCGACCAGCGCGTTGATGTTCTCCACCGAGTAGCCGTACTCGAAGCCCATCGCGGCGTACTCGCTGAGCAGCGAGTCGTGCACGAAGAACCGCGAACGCTCGCCGTCGCCGGTGAGCGACTTCAGCGGCAGGTAGTCGTCGCCGGTGCGGGAGTCCACCACCGAGGCGTGCCGCTGGACGAAGGTGCCGCGGCGCGAGTCCTGACCGGCCAGCCGGACGGTGACGCCGTCGTGCAGCAGCGCCCCGAGCGCGATGATCTCGCCGAAGCCCCAGTCGATGTTGCCCTCGACGGACATCTTGGCCCGCCGGTCGAGCAGCTGCTGGATGCGCTTGTGCGGGGTGAAGCCCTCCGGCAGGTTGACGTGCGCCTCGCCGATCGCCTTGACCACGGCGGCGTCGGTGGCGGTGTCGACCTGCGGCTCGGGCTCCTCCTCGCGGCGCGGCCGGCTGAGCTGACGCGGTGCGGAGGCGGCGTCCCGGGTGGCCTTGAACACCTTCTCGAGCTGCGCCTGGTAGTCGCGCAGCAGCTCCTCCGCGTCCTCCACGGTGATGTCGCCCCGACCGATCAGCTCTTCGGTGTAGAGCTTGCGGACCGAGCGCTTCGAATCAATGATCTTGTACATCTGGGGGTTGGACATCGAGGGGTCGTCGCCCTCGTTGTGCCCCCGCCGGCGGTAGCAGACCAGGTCGATGACGACGTCCTTGTTGAACGCCTGTCGGTACTCGAAGGCCAGCCGGGCAACCCGGACCACGGCCTCCGGGTCGTCACCGTTGACGTGGAAGATCGGCGCCTGGATCATCCGGGCCACGTCGGTGCTGTAGAGGCTGGACCGGCTGTACTCCGGGGCGGTGGTGAAGCCGACCTGGTTGTTGACCACCACGTGCACGGTGCCGCCGGTGCGGTAACCGCGCAGCTGCGACAGGTTGAGGGTCTCGGCGACCACACCCTGCCCGGCGAACGCGGCGTCACCGTGGACTGCCAGCGGCAGCACGGTGTAGCCCTCCAGCTTGAGGTCGATCCGGTCCTGCTTGGCCCGGACGATGCCCTCCAGCACCGGGTCGACGGCCTCGAGGTGCGACGGGTTGGCCACCACCGACACCTTGACCGCGTGCTCACCGTCGGGGCAGGTGAACTTGCCGTTCTGCCCGAGGTGGTACTTCACGTCGCCGGAGCCCTGCGTCGAGCGCGGGTCCAGGTGACCCTCGAACTCGGAGAAGATCTTCTCGTACGGCTTGCCGACGATGTTGGCCAGCACGTTGAGCCGACCCCGGTGGGCCATGCCGATGACGACCTCGTCCAGCCCACCCTCGGCGGACGACTCGAGCATCTCGCCGAGCAGCGGGATCAGCGACTCGCCGCCCTCCAGCGAGAAGCGCTTCTGGCCGACGTACTTGGTCTGCAGGAAGGTCTCGAACGCCTCGGCGGCGTTGAGCCGGTTGAGCACGTGCTTCTGCTCGTCCGGGGACGGCTTCTCGTACTTGCGCTCGATCCGCTCCTGGATCCAGCGCCGCTCCTCCGGGTCCTGGATGTGCATGTACTCGATGCCGACGCGGCGGCAGTACGAGTCGCGCAGCACGCCGAGGATGTCGCGCAGCTTCATCCGCTGCCGACCGGCGAAACCGTTGACCGGGAACTCGCGGTCCAGGTCCCACAGGGTCAGCCCGTGCTGGAGCACGTCCAGGTCGGGGTGCTTGCGGATCTTGAATTCCAGCGGGTCGGTGTCGGCCATCAGGTGACCGCGCACCCGGTAGGCGTGGATCAGCTCGTGCACCCGGGCGGTCTTGTTGATCTGACCCTCGGAGTTGACCGCCACGTCGCGGACCCAGCGCACCGGCTCGTACGGGATCCGCAGCGACGTGAAGATCTGGTCGTAGAAGCCATGCTCACCCAGGATCAGCTCGTGCATCACCTTGAGGAACTCGCCGGACTGCGCACCCTGGATGATCCGGTGGTCGTAGGTGCTGGTCAGCGTGATGATCTTGCTGACGGCCAGCTCGGCCAGGGTGGCCTCGGACATGCCCTGGTACGGGGCCGGATACTCCATCGCGCCGACGCCGATGATCGCGCTCTGCCCCTGCATGAGCCGCGGCATCGAGTGCACGGTGCCGATGCCGCCCGGGTTGGTCAGCGAGATCGTGGTGCCGCCGTAGTCCTCCATGGTCAGCTCGTTGCGCCGCGCCCGCCGGACCACGTCCTCGTACGCCTGCCAGAACTGCCGGAAGTCCATCTGCTCGCAGGCCTTGATGGAGGGGACCACCAGGTTGCGGCTGCCGTCCGGCTTGGCCAGGTCGATCGCGATGCCGAGGTTGACGTGCGCCGGGCGGACCACCGCCGGCTTGCCGTTGGCCTCGGCGAAGGAGTTGTTCATCTCCGGGTGCTGGACCAGCGCCCGGACCAGCGCGTAGCCGACCAGGTGGGTGAAGCTGACCTTGCCGCCACGCCCTCGGGCGAGGTGATTGTTGATCACGATGCGGTTGTCCACCAGCAGCTTGGCCGGGACCGCGCGCACGCTGGTCGCGGTCGGCACGCTCAGCGAAGCGTCCATGTTCTGGACGATCTTCGCGGCGACGCCGCGCAGCGGGGTGGTCTGCGGGCCGTCGGCGCTCGGCGCGGCGGCCTTCGCGGCCGGGGCGGCCTTCGCCGGGGCGGGTGCGGCCGGTGCGGCGGCGGGCTTGGCCGGCGCCGGCTGTGCGGCGGCGGGCTTGGCGGGTGCGGCGGGCTTGGCGGGGGCGGCCGGCTTGCTGGCGGCCGCCGGCTTCGCCGTGGCGCTGGGCTGGCTCACCTCGGCGGCCGGCTCGGGCTGACCGTCCGGCTCTCCTGCGGCTGCCGGCGCCTTCGGCTCACCGGTACGCGGGGTGCTGGCGCCCGGCGCCGGTCGGTAGTCGGCGAAGAAGTCGTGCCAGGCCGAATCGACGCTCGTTGGGTCGGCGAGGTAGCGCTGGTACATCTCCTCGACGATCCACTCGTTCGGGCCGAAACCCGCCAGTGGGTTCTCCTGCGAAGTCTGCTGGGTTGACACGGCCGGTAATCGCCTCTTTCACGCGGGTTTGTGTGTCACGCGGTGTCCGACGCGCCCGGTCACCGGAGCACGGACAGGACGCTCCCAGGCTACGCCGTACGAATCCCGTAGGCGTTTCCGGCTCGGTCGGGTGGTCCGTTTCACAGAAGATGCCAGAAGTTCAGCAACTCCTGCGGGGCCCTGTCGATCACTGCTAGGGCTGCCCCGGGCCCCCGGGGTGGCGGCTGACCGCGCCGCCACCCCGGAAGGGTCAGGAGATGTCGCGCCGACGCATCAGCAGGGTGCCGACCACGCCGGTGACCACCGCGTACCCGATCAGCACGGCGGCGCCGGCCCAGCGCGGCGGGTTGCCGGGGATGACCGCCCCGGTGACCATCAGCGACGAGGCCAACGACGGCACCAGCAACTGCAGGTTGTTGATCCAGTCTCCCCAGCGTTCGGCCAGGATGCCGATCACGATGATGGCGCCGATCGAGCCACCGAGGTAGAGCAGGATGCCGGTCACGGTGGCACCGATCTGGCTGCGGATCAGCACACCGATGCCGACGCCGAACACCGCCCAGAGCAGGTACGCGAGCAGGTTCAGCCCGATCGCCCGCCAGGCCGCGTCGTTGCCGAGCTGCGAGTCGAGCCCGACCGCGTTCAGCACCGCCGAGCCGGCGACCAGGTTGAACACCGTGGTGACCAGCCAGAACAGCAGTGCCAGCACACCGGCGGCGGCCAGCTTGGCGAGCATCACCGCGGTGCGGTGCGGTTGGGTGAGGAACGTCGTGGTCACCGTCTGGTGGAAGAACTCACTGGTCACCACGATGATGCCGAGCAGCATCACGATCAGCAGGCCGAAGAACTGCCCGGTGGTGAACAGGTTCGAGGAGAGCGCGTCCGGGCTGGCTGCGGCCTCGAACTGTGCCGCCTGCTCGGCCGACAGATCGGTGACGGTGTTGTTGGTCAGGGTGTCGGCCTGCAACCAGTTGATGAGCAGGGTGAGGGCCCAGAGCGGCAGGCTGATCAGGGCGAAGATCCACCAGGTGCTGGTGGTACGGATCTTGAGCAGCTCGGATCGGACGAGGTTCATCGGATATCCGCCTTTCCGGCCGTCAGCTCCAGGAAGACCCGTTCCAGGTCGGGCCGTTCGGGGGTCAGTTCGTGCAGCTCCACCCCGGCGGCCAGGGCGGCCCGGCCGATCGCCGGAGCGTCCACCCCACCGACCAGCAGAACGCCCTGCTCGTCGGTGTCCACGGTGGCCGACTGCGCCTTGAGCGCGGTGATCAGCGCCTCGGCCTGCGGAGTGCGGACCCGGACCCGGGCGCCCTGCTCCATCGACCCGAGGACCTGGTCGACCGGCCCCTGCCGGACGAGCTGCCCGGCCGCGATGATCACCACGTCGTCGGCGAGCAACTGCATCTCCGACAGCAGGTGGCTGGAGACGAGCACCGTACGGCCCTCGTGGGCGAGGTTCTTGAGGAACCCACGCATCCAGCGGATGCCCTCCGGGTCCAGCCCGTTGGCCGGCTCGTCGAGGATCAACACCCGGGGATCGCCGAGCATCGCGGCGGCGATGCCGAGCCGCTGCTTCATGCCCAGCGAGTAGCCCTTGAACTTGCGCTTCGCCGCCGGCGTCAACCCGACCAGGGCCAACACCTCGTCGGCCCGCTCCTTCGGCAGCCCGGCCGCCGCGCAGATCACCCGCAGGTGGTTGATGCCGGTCCGGCCCTTGTGCGCGCTGGACGCCTCCAGCACCGCGCCGACGTGCCGCAGCGGGGCGGAGAGGTCGGCGTACCGCTGGCCGCTGATGGTGGCCGTGCCGGCGGTGGGCGTGACCAGGTTCAGCAGCATGCGCAGGGTCGTGGTCTTGCCTGCGCCGTTCGGGCCGAGGAAGCCGGTCACCCGCCCCGGCGCCACCGTGAAGGACAGGTTGTTCACCGCCCGAACGCTCTTGTACTGCTTCGTCAGACCGGACACCACGATCTGACCGTCGATGGTGGGGCTTGGCTGCCCGTCAGTCATCGTTCTCCTCCCGTGCGTGGCGTCGAGGTACGCCGTGGCACAGCGTGACGGCCCGGGGCAACAAGGTCAATCAGGCGCGGTCCATCCGAGACGGTTCAGGTGGCGATCCAGGTGGCCCGTGCCGCGCCGAGCAGCGCGCCGTCCGGGCCGTACAGACTGGTGTGCACCAGGGCCTTGCGACCGTCGAGGCGGATCAGCGCACCGGTGACGACGCACTCGTCGTCGGGCGCCGGCAGCGCGGTGAGCAGGGCGGCGATCCGGCCCAGCAGGTACGGGCGGCCCGCCGCGAGCACCGTCCAGCCGCCGGGGCAGTCCAGCGCCGCCCAGACCGTGGCCTCGGTGACCTGCTCGGGCGCCCGGAACGGCGCGGCGGTCCGGCCGTCCGGCAGCGGGCCGGGAAAGATCCGCAGCCCGTCGGCCCGGCTCGGCCCGCAGACGAAACATTCGGGGTACGGGTGCTCGACGAAACCGGGGTAGCGGGTGGCCGCCTCCACGGCAGTGGCCCGGTCGACCGGCGGCACGACGGCGTCCACCGCCCCGGCCGGGCGGACCTCGGCGACCAGCTCACCGGCAGGGTCCCGGACCTCGCCGTCGGTCAGGGTCAGCGCCGTCTCCAGCGGTGGTGGTCGGCGCAGCGTCACCTCGACCGGGCCGGAGCCGCCCGCCGCGCTGGCGAAGACGCCGGCGCTCCAGCCGCCGTTGCCCGAACCGGACGGCCCGTTGTAGCGGGACTCGATGCGCATCGTCGACCTCCGGTGGGGCGTACCGGCACCGTCGCCGGAACTGCCTGGCAGCTTCGCACGAACCCCACGAGGCCCGACCGCCGGCCGGCGTTCACCCGATCGACACCGGTGGTCACCGGGGATGGCAACTCGGGGCCCTTACACAGATCCCATGGCCGTTCTGCATGTCGCTGGCGTACCTCTGACGACCAGCGGATACACCCTGCTGATCGCCGACGACCCGATCCAGGTCGCGGCCGCGCAACGCCTGCGTCACGAGGTGTTCGCCACCGAGCTCGGCGCCACTCTCCTCCCCGGCGCGGCCGGGTTGGACGTGGACCCCTTCGATGCCCACTGTGACCACCTGATCGTCCGCGAGGACAGCACCGGCATGGTGGTCGGCACCTACCGGCTGCTGCCGCCGGGCCGCACCGACCAGCGGTACGCCGCCGGCGAGTTCGACCTCACCGCGCTCGACCCGCTCCGCGACGACCTGGTCGAGACGGGTCGGTCGTGCGTGCACCCGGATCACCGCTCCGGCGCGGTGATCAACCTGATGTGGGCGGGCCTCACCCGGTACCTGCACCTGCGTGGCTCCCGCTGGCTCGGTGGCTGCGCCTCGGTGCCGGTGGCCGATGGTGGTCGGACGGTCGCCGAGGTGTGGGCGCAGGCCCAGGCCCGGCACCTCGCGCCGCCGCCGCTGCGGGTCCGTCCGTTGCGGCCCTGGTTCGCCGAGCCGGGTGCTGAGGTATACCGCTCGGCTGACGCCGCCGAACCGGCCGGCCGCGCCGCGGTGCCGCCGCTGCTGCGGGGTTACCTCCGGCTCGGCGCGTGGATCGCCGGTGAGCCGTCGTACGACCCCGACTTCGGTTGCGCGGACTTCTACGTGCTCTTCTCGCTCGATCGCATGAACCCGCGCTACCTGCGGCACTTCCTGGGCGGGGCCGAGCAGTGACCGCCGTACCGCTCGACCTGTGGCGGCCGTCCTCCGGCTGCGACGAGGAGTGCCTTCCGGCGGCCGGCGAGATGCCGACTGTGCCGGTGGCCCGCCGAGTGCTCCGCTTGCTCGCCGGGGCCGGGATGCTGCTGGCCGGGGTGGGCGTGGCGGCGCTGCTGCCCGTACTGCCGGCATCGGAGCGGCAGGCGGCGTTGCGGGGCTGGGCCCGGGGCACCGCGCGTGCCTTCGGCGTCCGGCTGGTGATCCGGGGCCGGCTGCCCCGCCGGCGGGCGCTGCTGGTCGCCAACCACACCTCCTGGTTGGACATCCTCGCGGTGCTGGCGGTCGCGCCGACCCGGATGGTGGCGAAGCGGGAGGTGCGCTCCTGGCCGTTGGTCGGCCTGATGGCGGCGGCGGGCGGCACGGTCTTCGTGGACCGGGACCGGCCGCGGGCGCTGCCGGCCACCGTGCGCCGGGTCGCTGACGCGCTGCGCGCTGGTCGTTCGGTGGCGGTCTTTCCCGAGGGTACGACCTGGTGCGCCGGGGACGACGCGGCTGGCTGCCGTCCGGGCGGCGGGTTCCGGCCCGCGATGTTCCAGGCGGCCATCGACACGGGCAGTCCGGTGGTGCCGCTGCGGCTCACATACCGCAGTGAGGCCACCGGAGCGAACACCACGATCGCGTCCTTCCTGGGCGCGGACACCCTGCTGCGCTCGGTGGCACGGGTGGTCGCGACGCGGGATCTCGTCGTCTCGGTGACCATCACCGCAGCGCTGCACCCGACGCGCGAGGCCGACCGGCGGTTGCTGGCCCGAGCGGCCGAGTCGGCCGTACACCTGCTGCCCGCCACCGGCGCCGCGGCCCGGACCCGACTGGGGTTGGATCTGGCGGCCTGACGCGGACCGCGGCTGGCGGGCGCCGCGCCTCGCGCCGCGCCCGCGCGTCTTGTGCTATCGCGATGTATCGCGTTACCGTTCTCTCGTTGGACGCGTGTCGGCGCGTCTTCGAGGGGAGTGCGTCATGGCCGGATGGACGGTCGACAGACCACAGCGACTCACCATGGACGGCCCGGTCACCCGGCTGAACGTTCGCCTGGTGACCGGGCTGCTCAACGTGGTCGCCACCGACGGCCCGGCCCGTGTCGACGTCACCCGGGTCGGCCGCCGGCCGATCTTCATCACGCACGAGGACGGTCGGCTCACCATCCGGCAGGAGCGCGGTTGGGGCTGGGCGGACGCCCTGTGGTGGCTGCGGTCGTTCACCCGGTCTCCGCGGGTGGATGTCTCCGTCGCGGTGCCCGCCGACGTCCTCGCCGACCTGGGCCTGGTCGCGGGCTCGGTGGTCGCCTCGGGGCTGCGCCAGCAGACAATGGTCGACGTGACCGCCGGTCAGATCACCCTGATGGGGCTGCGGGGCAACACCACCGCGAAGATCGTCTCGGGGCCGGTGGAGGCGCTCGGAGTGAGCGGCGACCTGACCATGGAGACCGTCTCCGGCGAGGTGATCCTCGCCAACAGCGACGCCGACCGAGTGCACGCCCAGACCGTCTCGGGCTCGATCACCTGCGACCTCGACAATTGCCGGCGCAGCGAGATCCGGCTCAACACCATTTCGGGCAGCATCACCGTCCGGATCCGGAGGGACAGCGACCTCGACGTCCGCCTGCACACCGCCTCCGGCCGGATCACCAGCGGGTTCCCGCAGGTGCGCACCTCGACGTTCCCACTGGCCAACAGCGAGGGGGTGCTCGGCGCCGGTGCGGGTAGGCTCTGGGCGTCCGCGACCTCGGGGAGCATCGCTCTGCTCGCCCGGGAAGTTCACGCCGACGAGGAGGAGCTGCCGTGACCGCCGTGTTCAGTCACGGCCGGCTCCGGCTCTACCTGCTCAAGCTGCTCGACGACGGGCCGAAGCACGGCTATGAGCTGATCCGCCTGCTGGAGGACCGATTTCTCGGCCTCTACGCGCCCAGCGCCGGCACCATCTACCCACGCCTGCAACGACTCGAGGCCGAAGGGCTGGTCAGCCACACCGCCGCCGGGGGCCGCAAGACGTACGACATCACCGACGCCGGCCGCGACGAGTTGCGCCAGCGGTCCGGCGAGCTGGCCACGCTGGAGGCGGACATCGCGGCCTCGGTGGCGGACCTCTCCACCCTGGCTGGCGAGATCCGCAGCGAGGTGCGTGGCTCGGTGCGCGACCTCAAGCGGGAGCTGAGCGAGGCCACCCGGCAGACCCGGCGTACCCGGTGGGAGCCGCCGGCGCCCCCACCCAGGCCGGCGCCGGCCGACGGGGCGCGCACCGACCTGCTCGACGACATCGATCAGCGGCTGGCCGCGTTCGGCGCCGAGGTGGGCCGGCTGGTGCGGTCCCGGCGGTTCAGCGACACTCAACTGCGCACCGCGATCCGGCTGCTCGACGGCGCCTTGGACGGGCTGCGCCGGCTGCTGCGCTGATCGACGTCGCCGGCCGGCCGGGAGCGGTCGGCGACTCACAGGGTTTTTGCAGGAAGCGTCCAGCGCCGACGCAGTCGGGTCACCGATGATGGGCCCATGCCCGCTACCCAGACCGAGGCGCGACTGCTCGTTGTCGAGGACGACCCCAACATCCTCGAACTGCTCTCCGCGAGCCTGCGGTTCGCGGGCTTCGACGTAGCCACCGCGACCAGCGGCAGCGCGGCCCTGAACGCCGCCAAGGACCACCGGCCCGACCTGGTGGTGCTCGACGTGATGCTGCCGGACCTGGACGGCTTCGAGGTCATCCGGATGCTCCGCGAGGGCGGTACGCGTACCCCGGTGGTCTTCCTCACCGCCCGGGACGCGACCGACGACAAGATCCGAGGGCTGACCCTCGGTGGCGACGACTACGTCACCAAGCCGTTCAGCCTGGAGGAGTTGACCGCCCGGATCCGCGCCGTGCTGCGCCGCACCACCAGCGGCGAGCAGGCCCCGTCGCGGCTCACCTTCGCCGATCTCGAGCTGGACGAGGAGACGCACGAGGTGCACCGGGCCGGGCAGCGGGTGCAGCTCTCGCCGACCGAGTTCAAGCTGCTGCGCTACCTGATGCTCAACGCCAACCGGGTGCTGTCCAAGGCGCAGATCCTCGACCACGTCTGGAACTACGACTTCCGGGGCGACGACAACATCGTCGAGTCCTACATCTCCTACCTGCGGCGCAAGGTCGACACCACCCAGCCGCGGTTGATCCACACCCTCCGCGGCGTCGGGTACGTGCTGCGCAAGCCGGCGGCGTGAGCGCCTACCTGCAGGCGAAGGGCCGGCTGCGGAGCGTGCCGCTGCGGGTCAAGCTGGTCACCGCGGTGCTGGTCCTGGTCGCCGTGGCGCTGCTGGTGATCAGCTCGCTGACCGCGTACTTCCTGCGGGGCTACCTGGTCGGCCAGGTGGACGGGCAGATCCGATCGGCCACCCAAGGCCTCGGTTCGCTGCTGCCCGGTCTGCGGAGCAACAAGGTCAACGCGATGCTGCCCAGCGACTATGTCGTGTCGCTGGCCGATGAGCAGGCGGTGTACCGGCCCATCTACGACGACATCAGCCTCGACCCCGAGCAGCTACCGAACTTCCCCACCACCCGGCAGGGCTTCGAGGACGCCGAGGGGAAGCCGAGGACCGTCCTGTCCCTCGACGGTCAGACCCGGTGGCGGGTGTACTACGCGGCCCAACCGGACGGCTCGGTGCTGGCCGTGGGCCAGCCGCTGACCCAGGTGGACCGGGCGGTGAAGCAACTCGTCTGGATCGACCTGCTGGTCGGTGGCGCGGTGCTGATCATGCTGGCCTCGGTTGGCGCGGCCATCGTGCGGACCAGCCTCAAGCCGTTGGTGGAGATCGAACGGACCGCCGCCGCCATCGCCGGCGGTGACCTGACCCGCCGGGTGCCCGACCCGGAGCAGGGACAGGAGCAGCCCACCTCCGAGTTGGGCCGGCTCTCGCGAGCGTTGAACGCCATGCTCACCCAGATCGAGGCGGCGTTCACCGCGCGGGCCGCATCGGAGACCGCAGCCCGCTCGGCCGAGAGCGCGGCCCGGGACGCGGCCGCCGCCGCGCAGGCGTCCGAGGCGCGGGCCCGGCGCTCCGAGGAGCGGATGCGGCAGTTCGTGGCGGACGCCTCGCACGAGCTGCGTACCCCGCTGACCACCATTCGCGGCTTCGCGGAGCTCTACCGCCAGGGCGCCGCCAGGGCCCCGGAGCAGACCGGCGGCCTGCTGCGCCGGATCGAGGACGAGGCGGCCCGGATGGGGCTGTTGGTGGAGGACCTGCTGCTGCTCGCCCGGCTGGACCGGGAACGGCCGCTCTCGCTCGCCCCGGTGGAGCTGCCGGTGCTCGCCTCCGAGGCGGTGGACGCCGCCCGGGCGATGGCTCCGGACCGGCGTATCGAGTTGGAGATCGAGCCCGGCTCGGGCCCACTCGTCGTCTTCGCCGACGACGCGCGGCTGCGTCAGGTGATCGGCAACCTGATGACCAACGCGTTGACCCACACGCCGCCGGACGCCGAGGTCAGCCTGCGGCTGCGCGCCGAGTCGGGAAACCTCGCCGTGGTGGAGGTCGTGGACACCGGGCAGGGCCTCTCCCCGGAGCAGGCGGAACGCGTGTTCGAGCGGTTCTACCGGGCCGACGCGGCCCGGACGCGCCGGGCCGACGGCAACACCGGCACCGGCCTCGGCCTGGCCATCGTGGCGGCGCTGGTCGCCGCCCACCACGGATCGGTCGAGGTGGCCGAGACCCTCGGCGGCGGGGCCACCTTCCGGGTGCGGCTGCCGCAGGTGCCACAGACCGACGACACCGGTGAGTGACTTTCAGCCAACTTCCAGGACGGTTCCAGCTTCGTTGCAGTGCACGGGGAGAAGGTAGTGCCATGACCGAGTTCGAGTCCGACCCGCAGCGCCGGCCGGCCGCCACCGACGCCGAGCCGTCGCAACCCACCGCCGAGCTGCCGCGCGACGAGCGCGTGCAGTCCGACTCTCCGACCACCCCCATCCAGCCGGTCAGCACCGAGCCGACGGTCGCGCAGCCGCAGCCGCAGCCGACCGGCTACGAGCCGCCGCAGCCGGTCGGCTACGAGCCGTCGACCGTCACCGCCGCCACGCCCTCCGCGCCGCCGTACCCGGTCTCCGGGCAGCCGGCGCCCGGCCAGCCCGGCTACCCGCAGCCGACCCCTGGCCAGTACCCCGGCACCCCCTGGTACGCCGGGCAGCAGTCCGGCTGGGCCGGCGGGGGCCAGCCGGGCGCGGCCTACCCGCAGCACCCGGGGCAGCCGGTCCCGCCCTGGGGCCCGCAGGTCGCTCCGCCCGGCAGCGGCCCCCGGCCGAGCCGGGTCGCCAAGTTCGCCGGTGCCGGCGTCGCGGTGTTCGCCCTGATGCTCGGGTCCGGCGTGGCCGGCGGTGCGCTCGCGCTCGCCCTGGACGGCGACGGCGGCGGCGTGACCCGCACGTACTCCGCGGCTCCGGTGCTCAACAGCGCCGACCTTCCGAAGATCGCGGCGTCCGTGCAGGACAGCGTCGTCTCCATCACCACCGACAGCGGCGAGGGCTCCGGCGTGGTGCTCACCGCCGACGGCTACGTGCTGACCAACAACCACGTGGTGGCCTCCGCCGCCGGGGACACCGTCCAGGTGGTGTTCGCGGACGGCAAGACCGCCCAGGCGAAGATCATCGGCACCGACCCGAAGACCGACCTGGCCGTGGTCAAGGCCAACGGGGTCACCGATCTCAAGCCGGCCAAGTTCGGCGACAGCGACGGCATGCAGGTCGGCGACCAGGTGCTCGCCCTGGGCAGCCCGCTCGGCCTGCAGGGCTCGGTCACCTCGGGCATCCTCAGCGCCCGGGACCGCACCATCCGGGCCGGCGAGGGCCAGCAGCAGCCGGACCCCCGCGAGCAGGCCCAGGCGGTCACCTCGATCTCCGGCCTGCTCCAGACCGACGCCCCGATCAACCCCGGCAACTCCGGCGGTGCCCTGGTCAACACCCGGGGCGAGGTGATCGGCATCAACACCGCCATCGCCACCTCCGGGCAGAGCACCGGCAACATCGGCGTCGGGTTCGCCATCCCCAGCAACAAGGCCAAGGACGTCGCGGGCAAGCTGCAGCGCGGCGAGAAGGTCAGCCACCCGTCGCTCGGCGTCGGCGTCAACGAGGCCGAGGGCGGCGGCGCGCTGGTCGCGTCGGTCACCGCGGGCAGCGCCGCCGAGAAGGCCGGCCTGCAGCGGGGCGACGTGGTCACCAAGTTCGGCGACAAGGCGATCAACGACTCCGAGGACCTGGTCGGCGCGGTGCAGGCCGGCAAGGTCGGCGACCGGGTCGAGGTGCACTACAAGCGAAACGGCACCGAGAAGACGGCAACCGTGACGCTCGCCGAAACGTCGTAACCGATATCTGAACCCTGCCTCCCTCTCCGGCGGCGGGTGGCGGAGCCAAGGGGGTTGGCTTCGTCACCCGCCGCGCTTTTTCGCCCTGACGGCGGTTCACCCGGATCGGGTGAACCGCCGTCACCCGTACGCGGGGCAGGTTCGGAACCATGACTCAGGTGGTGGGTGTCCGCGATGACCAGCGGATTCAACACGACGTTCTGGCCGAGCTGGCCTGGGACGCGCAGCTGCAACCGCACGAGATCGGCGTGACCGTCAACCAGGGGGTGGTCACGTTGACCGGTTTCGTGGACGGTGCCGCCCGTAGTTGGGCGGCGACCCGCTCGGCCCAGCGGGTCCGAGGGGTGCGGGCGGTGGCCGACGAGATCGAGGTGCGGCTGCCGGGCACTCCGGGGCGTACCGACGCGGAGGTGGCCATCGCCGCCAGTCGGGCGCTCGAATGGGACAGCTTCGTGCCCGCCGAACAGCTGGACGTGACCGTGGCCAACGGTTGGGTGATGCTCCGCGGCGAGGTCGAGTTCGGGTGGCAGCGCCGGGCCGCCGAGCAGGAGCTGCGTCGGCTGGATGGCGTCCGTGGGATCACCAACCTCATCGAGGTACGACCACCGGAGCCGCCGGCCGGCGAACGGCTGCGGCGGGACGTCCAGCGCGCGCTGCTGCGCACGATCGGCGGCGAGCGGGTGACCGTCGAGGTGGACGGGGACACGCTGGTCCTCGCCGGGGTGGTCCGCTCGTGGTGGGAACGCGATCAGGTTGAGCGGGTGGCGTGGTCGGCGCCCGGCGTACGGGTGGTGCACGACCACCTCCTGGTCGGCGGGTGATCGTCCGTCTTGTCCGGTTTACCGGGTACGTGACCGGGAAACCGGTCCGGACCATGCCGATCGGCGGCGACATCGGACCGGGGATCAACGGGGAGGACTCGTGGCCGTGAACCACCCGCCTGCCGACCGCCCTCCGGAGCGGCCGTTGCGCATCGCGATGGTGGTCCCGCCCTGGTTGTCCGTCCCGCCGCCCGGCTACGGGGGCCTGGAGCAGGTGGTCGCCGGGCTGGTGGACGCGCTCACCGTGCACGGGCACGCGGTGACCCTCTTCGGCGCCGGTGTCCAGCACGGCACCAACGCCGACGGCTTCGTGTCCACCGTGCCCGAGGTGCAGTACGAGCGGTTGGGCGAGTCGCTGCCCGAGCTGGCCCACCTGGCCCGGGTGAACCAGATCATCAGGGCCGCCGACTACGACGTCATCCACGACCACACCACGATCGGCCCGCTGGTGGCCGGCCGCCGGGCCGTGCCCACGGTGGCGACCGTGCACGGCAATCCGGTGGGCGAGTACGGCGATGTGCTCAACGACGTCGACCAGGGCGTCGCGCTGGTGGCCATCTCGCACACCCAACGGGGGCTCAACCCCGACCTGCCATGGGCCGGCACCGTGCACAACGCCCTGGACCTGCGCGGCTTCCCACGCAAGACCGAGCCGGGCCCGGGGCCGGTGCTGTGGCTGGCCCGGTTCAGCCCGGACAAGGGCCCGGACATCGCCATCCAGGCGTGCCGGGCGGCCGGGCTGCCGCTGCTGCTCGCCGGCAAGTGCAACGAGCCGGCCGAGCGTCGCTACTACGAACAGGTCGTCGAGCCGCTGCTTGGCGACGACGTCACCGTCGTGCTGAACGCCGACCGTGCGGACACCCTGCGGATGCTGGTCGACGCCCGCTGCCTGATCATGCCGATCCAGTGGGACGAGCCGTTCGGCATGGTCATGTTGGAGGCGATGGCGACCGGCACGCCGGTCGTCGCCCTCAATCGGGGCGCGGTGCCGGAACTGGTCCGACCCGGGCTCACCGGGTTGGTCTGCGAACGGTCGGAGGAACTGCCCCAGGCGCTACTGGCGGCGAAGGGGCTGGACCCGGCGGCCTGCGTGAACCACGTGGCGGCCAACTTCTCCGTCGAGCGGATGGCATCCGGCTACGAGGCCGTCTACCGGCGCTTCGCCGCTGACCAGCAGGACGTCCGCGAGGCGGCCCGGGTGTCGGTCCGCTGACCCGGCCGGCACCGGCGACGCAGATTCGGCCGCGCTCTCGGTGGTGCGTTACGACTGCGGTTGGCATGGCAAGCCGTCCTGGGTGTCGAGACGGACGGGGCCCCCGCGGTGGGCGGTGTCCGGGTCGCCGGCCGGGTGGCAGGCATGCTCGAACTGCCCTTTGCTCTGCTTCAACGGACGCAACACTTCCGCCGCAAAAGTGTTGCGTCCGTTGAAGCAGAGCAAAGCAAGCGAGACGGGGATGGTCACCCCCGGCGTCCGGCAGCACCGCGCACAGCTACCCCCGCACGCGAGAGCGTGACGCCGTCACGTCAGCCGGATCAGGCCCGTGCCACGCCCAGCTCCGCGATGGCGGAGTCGAGTCTGTCCGCGTACCCCTGGCTGATGTTGCCCTCGCCCAGACGGACCGCGACCTTCTCACGCAGCCGGGCCACCGGTGGGGCCAGCTCGTTCCGGCCCGGACCGACGGCGGCCCGCAGGTTGCGTAGCTCGTTGCGCAGGTCGGTGCCGACGTCGGCGCGGATCTCTCCGGCGGTCACTCCCGCGCCGATCAGCGCGTCGACCCGGTTGGCGGCCTCCACCAGCGTGCCCGGCCGGGGGTCGGGCGAGACCGTGATCGACGGCGGGGTGGCGGGACGGGAGGGCTCGGTGGCCGGCGGGACGATCGACGTGGGCGCCACCGGGCTGGCGGTGGGCCGGGTCTGTGGTGCGGACCGCTCGTCGGGCAGCAGGGCCGCGACGGCCAGCGCGACCCCGACCGCCAGGACGGCCGGGACCAGCAGCAACACCGGCCAGCGACGCGACCGGCCCGGCCCGGCGTCGCCCGGCCCGGCGTCGCCCGGCCCGGCGTCGCCCGGCCCGGCGTCGCCCGGCCCGGCGTCGTTGGGCAGCAGTTGGTCGCGCATCGTGGTGGCGACCTGTCGGGCGGTCGGGCGGTCGGCCGGATCCTTCGCCAGACTGCGCAGGCAGATCCGGGCCACCGCTGGCGGCAGGTCCGGAACGTCGGCCAGCGTCGGCGGCGGGCCGCTGGCCAGCGCCGCGCTGAGCTGTTCCCAGGTGGCCGCCGGGTACGGGACCCGGCCGGTGAGCGCCTCGTGCAGCAGTACGCCGAGGGAGTAGACGTCGGTGGCGGGCTGAGCGGGCGCTCCGTCCAGCCGTTCCGGGGCGACGTACGCCGGGGTGCCGAAGGTGGCGCCATCCTCGTCCTCGTCCGGCGCGCCGACCCGGGTGGCGATGCCGAAGTCGAGCACCTTGACACCTACGGCGGTCATCATCACGTTCGCCGGCGTGATGTCGCGGTGCACGATGCCGAGCCGGTGCGCGGCGGCCAGCGCGTCGGCGACCTGCGCGCCCACCTCGACCGCCTCGGCCCACGGCAGTGGCCCCTCGATGAGCCGCAGCTCCAGTCCCTCCCCGTTGAGCAGTTCCATGACCACGAACGACGTGATGGAGCCGTCCGGGGCGACCGTCTCGCCGTAGTCGTGCACCGAGGTCACGTGCGGATGCACCAACTGGGCGGCGGCCCGTGCCTCCTCGCGCACCATGTCGCGAAAGCGGGCGTCGGCGGCCAGCGACGGGGCGAGCACCTTGAGAGCGACGACCCGGTCCAGCACCTCGTCCCGGGCGCGCCAGATGACCGACATGCCGCCGGCGCCGATCTGGTCGATGAGCCGGTACCTGCGGGCCAGCAATCGGCCCGGGTGCAGTGCTGCGGTCACGGATCGCACCTGCCTCGGGGGTGGGAGCGGTATCAGGTTGCGTGAATGTCTCCGGCCTGTCAACGGTCCCTGTCGATGTCGGGTGCCAGCATGGGCGGCCGTCCCGCGATGCGGGCGATCGGCCGGCGGCGCGCGCGTGCCAGGATGAGGGGCATGGCTGGGGGACCGGTGGCGTTCGTGCTCGGTGGCGGGGGAGTGCTCGGCGCGGTCGAGGTGGGCATGTTGCGTGCCCTGTTCCGGGCCGGCATCCAACCCGACCTGGTGCTCGGCACCTCGATCGGCGCCGTCAACGGCGCGCTGGTCGCCGCCGACCCGTCGGAGGCGGTGACCGACCGGCTGGTCCGGCTCTGGGCCTCGCCGGAGGCCAGCGAGGTGTACGGCGACTCGGTCGCCCGGCAGCTCCGCCGCTTCGCGGCTCGGACCCACCTGCACTCGCCCCGGCCGCTGCGCCGGCTGCTCGAATCCGAGCTGGGCGTCGACACCACCTTCGCCGACCTGCGCGTGCCGTTCCGCTGCTGCGCCGCACACATCGAGCGGGCCGCCGAGCACTGGTTCGACAGCGGTCCGGTGGTGCCGGCCGTGCTGGCGTCGGCATCGGTACCGGGCATCCTCCCGCCCACCGAGATCGACGGCGCGCACTACGTGGACGGTGGCATCGTCAACTCGATCCCGATCGGCGAGGCGGTGATCGCCGGTGCCAAGCAGATCTTCGTCCTCCAGGTGGGCCGGATCGAACGGGAACTGACGCCGCCCCGGCGGCCCTGGGAGATCGCCCAGGTCGCCTTCGAGATATCCCGCCGGCACCGGTTCTTCCGGGAGATGGCCGCCCTGCCCGAAGGGGTGGAGGTGCACGTCCTGCCGACCGGAGGGCTCAACCCGCGCGACGACACGCCATGGGCCTACCGGGACATGGCGGCGGTGGGCCGGCGGATCAGCCGGGCGTACACCGCTTCCCGGCGCTACCTCGCCACCAACCTGGAGCGGTGATGCCACTGCCGCCCCGGTGGCTGCGCCGGCTGCTGTTCGCCCCCGGGGTGGTGCTGCTCGCGGTCGCCGTGGTGACCACGCTGCCGGTCTGGGCTCTCGTCGCGGCCGCCGTGTCCCCGCTGGTCCCGGGCCGGTTGCGCCCGCTGCGGCTGCTCTGGATCGGCTGCGTCTACCTGGTGTGGGACGCCGCCGCGCTGCTCGCGCTCTTCGGGCTCTGGGTCGCCTCCGGGTTCGGCTGGCGGATCCGGTCGGCGGGCTTCCAACGCGCCCACTACGTGCTGGCCGGCTGGTTCCTGCGGGTGCTGTTCTGGCAGGCCCGGTGGACGCTGCGGTTACGCATCGACGTGGTGGGCACCGACCCGGACACCGCGCTGCCCGGTCGGCCCGAGTTGGTGCTCTGTCGGCACGCCGGGCCGGGTGACTCGTTCATCCTGATCCACGCGCTGGTCAACTGGTTCCACCGGGAGCCACGGATCGTGCTGAAGGACAGCCTCCAGTGGGACCCGACGATCGACGTGCTGCTCAACCGGCTGCCCGCCCGTTTCATCGCGCCCAGACCGGAGCGCGGCGAGGAGACGGTACGCCAGGTCGGGCACCTCGCCGACGGGCTGGACGACAACGACGCCTTCGTGATCTTCCCGGAGGGGGGCAACTTCACGCCCAAGCGGCGGGTACGCGCCATCGCCCGGCTGCGCTCCCTCGGTCTGGAGCGGATGGCGCGGCGCGCGGAACGGATGCGGCACGTGCTGGCCCCGCAGCCCGGCGGGATGCTCGCCGCGCTGGAGGCCGCCCCGGACGCCGGGGTCATCTTCGTGGCCCACACCGGTCTGGACCGGATGCTCACCGTCGCCGACGTGTGGCGTGAGCTGCCGATGGACAAGCGGATCGTGATGCGGTTCTGGTCGGTGCCGCCGGAGGACGTACCCGCCGGACGGCAGGAACGCATCGACTGGCTGTACGACTGGTGGGCGCGGATCGACGGCTGGATCGCGGCCAATCGGGACGGCGCCGCGTAGGGTGCGGGCGTGGATCAGATCTGCGTGGTGACGACGGTGGTGGATGCGCGCTCGGTCGCCGACGTACTGGCGGCTGCGGCCGTTGCCGGGCGGCTCGCCGCCTGCGCCCAGGTCGGCGGTCAGGTGGACAGCACCTACTGGTGGCGGACCGGGGTGGAGACCAGCACCGAGTGGTCGGTGCAGTTCAAGACCGCACCGGACCGGCTCACCGCGCTGGTGGACCAGATCCGGGCCAGCCACCCGTACGAGGTGCCGGAGATCCTGGTGTCCCGGGTGGAGAGTGGCGATCCCGGGTACGTCGCCTGGGTGCACGAGCACACCCGTCCCTGAGTACGCGCACTCTGGGCCGCGCCCCGGTCGGGTCACGATGATGACCGGGTGGACGACACCGGTTATCCCTGCCCCGCCTGCGGCGCCCCGGCCGATCTGAGTGCCGGTTGTGCCGGCTGCCGTCGTCCACCCGACCCGGTCGCCGCCGAAATGGTCCGGTTGGGCCGGGAGATCGTCCAGCTTGAGCCCGAGGTGGAACGGGCCCGTCAGACGTACGCCGAGCTGGCTGGACGGCTGACGGCCCGCACCCGGCGTCGGGCCGAGTTGGCCGCGATCGTCCGGGCCGGGGTGGTGGCTCCCGTCGCGGTGCCTCCGGCGCCCGTCGCCCCCGTGCCCGCCGGGGTGGGGCCTGCGGGTGGGGCGGAGACCTCGACGCGGACGATCCAGGGTCTGCTCTTCGTCCTCGGTGGACTGCTGCTGGGCACCGCGGCGGTGGTCTTCACCGCGGTGGCCTGGGCGGCGGTAGGGGTCGCCGGACGGGCACTGATCCTGGCGGCGTTCACCGCGCTCGTCCTGGCCGCCCCGCTGCTGGCAGTACGCCGAGGGCTGCGCGGCACGGCGGAGACCTTCGCCGCGGTGGGGCTGCTGCTGGTGGTGCTGGACGGGTACGCGGCCTGGTCGGTCGACCTGGCCGGCGTGGCCGACTGGCCGGGTACCCGGTACGCCGCGCTGGTCGGGGGGGCCAGCGCGGCGGTTGCCGTGGCGTACGGCCGGATGAGCCGGTTGACCGGGCCCTGGTTCGCGGCACTGCTGGCCGCTCAACCGGTGCTGCCCCTGCTCGCCGCCGAGGCCCGGCCGGGGGCTGCCGGCTGGACGCTGGTCCTGCTCGGGGTGGCGCTGCTGAATCTGGGCGTGCTGGTCGCGCTGCGCGATGGCAGCCGACGGGCCGCTGCGCCAGGCAACGGGGGCCCGTCGGCCGCTGCGCCGGGAAACGGGGGGCGGCCGGCCCGGCGCGTGGGGCGGGTGCTCGTGGGGATCGGGTACGTCGCCGCGCTGGTCGGTGCCGTCGGCAGTGCCCTGGTGCCGCTGGTGCACGGTCGGGTGGCGGGTTCGCCGCTGCTGGCAGGTGTGCCGCTGCTGCTGGTCGCGCTGACCGGGCTCGGTGCTGCCGTACTGGTCGGGGGCCGGCACCTGCGGGCGGTGGCGGGTGGGGTGCTGGTGCCGGTGCTGGCCATCGCGGTGCTACGCCCGGTGGCCGAGCTGTCACCGTCGCTGTGGCTGGTCGCGGCGGCCACCGTGGCGCTGGGGCTGGCCGGCGTGGTCCGGCTGCTGCCGCCCGGCTGGCGTACCGGCCCCCGCGCCGGAGCGGTGCTGGTCGCAGCGGGCACGGCACTGGCCGCCGTCCTGGTCACCGTGGCGTTGGCGATCGCCACCGGCACGCGGTCGCTGCCACCCTGGCAGGGCGCCGGTACGGGGCCGGACCTGGACTGGGGCTGGCAGTTGGCACCCGCCCTGGCGCTGACGCTCGGCGCGGCGGTGTTGCTGCTGCCGCGGAGCGCGGGGACGCTGCTCGGTACGGCCGGCGTGGTGGCCGTGCTGCTCGCCCTGCCCGCTGGATGGGCGGCCGGCTGGCCCGCCGTGGTGGCCGTGGACCTGGTCGGCGGGGTCGCCCTGCTCCTCCTCGTGCTGGCTCGCCCGACGGCCCGGCCGGGCACTCTGCTCGCCCGGGCGATCGGCGGTGCCGTCCTGCTCGGGCACGGGCTGCTGGTGGCGCTGGCCGCTCCGGTGGGTGCTCTGGTGGCGCTCGGCACGATCGCCGTGGTCGGGCTGGCGTTGGCGGCGAGGCGCGCCTCCGGGCCGTACCGACAGGTGGCCGGCGTGGGACTGCTGGTCGCGCTGCTCCCGCTGCCGGGGATCGCCGCGGTGGCGCTGTTCGCCGCCGGCGCGCCGCCCTGGTGGCAGGCCCGGGCCGCGCTGTTCGTCGCCGCGCTACCGCTGGTCGCGCTGCTCGTCGTGCGGCGTCACCGACCTCAACTGATCGGGTACGCGGCGACGGGCGCCGCGGTCGGAGTCACCGCTGCCGCGCTCGCGCCGCTCGTCGCGGTGGGCGACGAACCGATCGTGCTGTACGCCGCACTGGCGACCCTGGGCGTCGCCGTCGCCGGCCGGCGTCCAGTGCTGGTGGTGGCGGGTGTCGTGGTGGCGGCGGTCGCGGTGTTGGCCGCGCTGCCGGCGCTGGTCGCCGCTCTCGCCACGCCGTACGGCAGCCCCGGGCCGATCTGGTCCGGGGCGCCCACGGTCGTCGCCGACCCGGCGGCGCTCGCCACCGGCCTGGCGCTGGCCGTGCTGGCGTTGGCCGCGGTACTGGCCCGCCGGGGCGACCATCCGAGCCTGCTGCCCGCGCTGCCGTTCGCCGCAGCCGCGTTGCCGGTGCTGCTCGTGGCGGTTGGTGCGCCCTGGCCGGTGCTGCCGGTCGCAGTCCTGCTCGCCGGGGTGGCCGCCCTGCTGCTCGCCACCCTGGCCGCGCACCGCCCGGCGCTCGCGCCGGTCGCCGCACCGGTGGGGGCGGTGCTGGCCGTCGCGGGTGTGGTGGGGTTGCTGGCCACCCGGGGCGGTACCTTCGCGGCCGAGGGCGTCCTGCTGGTGGCGGCGGTGATCGTCGCCGTCGGAGCGCGGATCGTCGAGGTGCGCGTCGCCGGCAGTCTCGTGGCGGTCGGTTCGGCGGTCGCGCTGGCGGTGACGGCACCGCTCGCCGACGGGCTGACACTGCGGGCGGCGGCGTACCCGGTGCTGGTGGTGGCCGCGCTGGCCCTCGCGGTGGCCGCGGCGCTCACCCCGCCCGCCAGCGGGCCCGCCGCCGAGGCCAGCGCGCCCGCCGCCGAGGCCAGCGCGCCCGCCGCCGAGGCCAGCGCGGCTGGGCGGGGGACGGTCGCGCGGGTACGGATCG
>NZ_JBAKHW010000033.1:0-77220 GCF_036906815.1 Micromonospora sp. CPCC 205539
CGTTGGCGTCACCCAGGTGACCCAGGTTGTGCAGCTTCGACTCCTGCAGGCTCGTCGCGATCGAGATGACCGCGGCCCGCTCGGGCAGGCCGGCCTTCTTCGTGGCCGCGATGATCGCCTTCGCGTCGGTGGTCTGCTCACCGTCGAGGGTGATCCGGGACTGCTCGCCCTGGGTGCCGTGCGGGATCAGCTTGCCCATGTCCGGCTTGTCGCCCTGAACGGCGACGGCGACGGGCTTGCCATCGGTGACGGGGGTAGCGGCGTGGGCGGCGATCGGGCCGGCGAACACACCACCGGCGAACGCCAGACCAGCAACGGACAACACACTCTTACGCATGATCGTGTTCATGGGGGAAGCTCCTTCGGGGGTAAGGACACCCGGGTGTCCGGGTGTGAGCACCTCGTCCGGCGCTGCAACGAGCGGGGGGAAAGTCTTCACGGCGGCCGACGGGCGGGGGCCTCGTGGCGCCGGGTCCATGTGTAACGACCACCGGCCGGCCAACATTCCGGCCCGGGGGACTCCGCCATCCGGCCCCATGCGGGCGGGCCGGTCCTGTGGCTGTCCCACCCGGCCCCTGCGTGGGGCGATCCTGCGGCTCCGCCATCCGACCCCGCTTACGGGGCGGGCGGACCCGCGGCCTGCACGGGAAGGCTCTACGGCTCTGCCGTCCGGCCCCTGCGCGGGGCGGTCCTGCGATCGTCAGGGTATGTAACGACCCCGGCCCGGCCACGATTCCACCCCACGAGTGCACCCGGTCACATGCCGAAACCACCCAGACCGGACATCCGGGAGCCGGACACACAGCCAGCGCGAGACGAGACCGGCCACCGCGCCATGATCGACTCGAGTTCGCCGATGTCGGGGCATCGGGGACGGCCGGACACCGCGACATCACCGAAACCGAGTTGATCACGCGAGGGACGCCCCCTCGCTGTGTCGATCACGGGTGGCGACGGCGTGGTCGTGCTCGTTCCAGGAACTCGTGGCATCGCCGCAGCGGGGGAGGCTGCGGATCGAGCACCGATCGCCGTCGTGGCCCGGCCAAGATCTGCACAACTACCGGGATGCTGCTGCCTTCGGGGCGTTGGAGGCAGCACCATCCCGTAAGTTGTGCGGATCTTGGTCTGTCGGGTTGGCCTGCACTGATCGGAAGCCCTGCTCAGGGCGCTTAAATCGGTTGAGCCGATGGGGTCGGTGACGGCACGCTGAGTACTCCGCCACCCACATCCGGAGGGACCTCCCATGCGCCTGCTCCGTGATCTGTGGGGCACTTCGCCGCGCCGTATGACGATCGTGGCTGTCCTGATCGTGCTCGGTGCCGCTGGCCAGGCGGGCGCGTCGGCGCTGGCCGGGCCGGTGCTGCTGCACAAGTCGATCGGCTTCTTCGTGGTGCTGGCGGTGGCCCTGGTCGCCGTGGTGCTCACCGACTTCGCGGTGAGTTTGCTGATGGCGGGCCTCACCGCCGACTGGTCCGCCGACGTACGCCAGCGGCTCTGTCGGGTGGCACTCGGGCAGGACCTGCCCACTTTGGAGACCACCCCCGTCGGCGAAATGCTCGACCGCATCGACGGTGACGTCTATCAGGTGGCCGCCGCCGTCCGCAACGAGGGAACCAGACTTGCCCAGGGGCTCTGTGTGGGCGTGCTGTCGGTGGCTGTCGCGTTGTTCGTCTGGTGGCCAGCGGGGATCGCGATGTTGGTGCTCACCGTGTCGCTCGCCATCGGCCTGCGTCGGCCGACCGCGCGGATCGTCCCGGCCCGGATGGCCGAGGAGGAGGCCTGGTCGGATCTGGCCGCGGTCATGGAGGAGGCGGTGCACGGCCAGGACGACGTACGCACGAGCCTGGCCCGGCCGTACGTGCTGCGCCTCTACGCCCGGCGGGCCGCTGCCGTGCTGTCCCGTGGCCACCGGGTCTGGGCGATGTCGGCCAAGGTGACCACGGTCGCCGCGGCGACCATCCGGGGTGGTATCGGCGTGGTGGTGCTCGGAGGCGCGTGGGCACTGGCCACCGGTCAGATCGACGCCGCCCGGTTGACGGCCGTGTGGCTGCTCGCCCTGGCCTTCGGCGGCACCGTCGAGCATGTCAGCCGGATGGTCCCCGAATTGCAGTACGCGCTGGGCGCGTGGGCCCGGGTGCAGCTGCTCCAGGATGCCCGGCAGGAGCCGACCGGCGGTGCCAGCCCGGCCGAGGGTGACCTGCGCATCCGTGACCTGACATTCGGCTACCAGGTGAGCGGGCCGGAGAGTGACCGGGGTTCCGCGCTTCGCGGGGTCAGCCTCACCTTCACCCGCGGCCGTTCGTACGCGCTGATCGGGCGGACCGGCTCGGGCAAGTCGACCCTGGCGAAGGTGCTGACCCGGGCCGTCGACGTACCGTCGGGGACCGTCTTCCTCGGCGGCACCGACCTGTGCGACCTCGACGTCGAGCAACTGCGCCGTTGGGTGGCCCTGGTGCCGCAGCGCACCGAGATCCTGGCCGGCACGCTCGCCGAGAACGTCGCGCTCTTCGACCCGGAACTGCTCGATGCCGCGGCCCGTGCATTGAACGAGCTGGGCCTGGCCGGCTGGATCGCCGAACTGCCCGACGGGCTGGCGACCCGGCTGGGGGAGGGCGGGCATGTGCTCTCCGCAGGGCAGGAGCAGCTGGTGGCGTTCGCCCGGATCCTGGTCCGCGACCCACACGTGGTGATTCTCGACGAGGCCACCGCGCGGCTGGATCCGGTCACCGAAGCGCGGGTCCAGCGCGCCACCGAACGGCTGCTGCGCGAACGGATCGGCATCGTCATCGCGCACCGGCTCTCCTCGGTGCGCCGCTGCGACGAGGTGGTGGTGCTGGCCGACGGCGGGGTGGTCGAGGCCGGCCCGCTGAACGAGTCGGCGCGCTTCGCCGAGCTGCTGGCGACCAGTCACGCCGCCGTGTATGCCGGTGCGCTGCCGGCGACCCGGTCCGGCACCGCCGGCACGGATCTGCTCACGGGCCCCGACCCGGTCGGCGTCGCCGGCACGGACCTGCTCGCCGGCCCCGACCCGGTCGGCGCCGCCGGCACGGACCTGCTCGCCGGCCCCGACCCGGTCGGCGCCGCCGGCACGGACCTGCTCACCGGCCCCGACCCGGCCGGTGCCTGGTCCGCCGCCCCACCGGCCGCGCCGGTAGCGCAGGCCGTGCCGGTGGTGGGTGATCAGGTCGTGCCGGTACGGGCCGACCCGCCGCCTTTGCCGCCGACCCCGCCGGCCCGGACGATGCGGCAGATCGTCCGGCTCTGCTGCAACGATCCCCGGTACGGGTTGGCGGCCATCGCATTGTTCCTGGTGGTCACCTTGGTCGGGCTGGACGGCCCGGTGCTGCCCTGGCTCTGGGCAGACCTGGTCGACGGCGTCGGTGACCCGTACCTGCCGGCGTTCGGGATCGTGGCCGGCCTGCTGGTCACCCTGCCGGTGCCGTATTACACCGGCATCTGGTTTCCGCAGTGGTGGGTGCGGCAGATGCTGCGGATCAGCCTGCGTCTGGTGCACGGCCAGACCGGGCCGCGCCGGGTCAGCACGCACACGCCGGCCGAGGTGGTGGCGCAGGGCGGCGACACCGAGCGGGTCGTCCAGTTGGCCGACAACATCCTGGACCAGGCTGTCGCGGTGTTCCTGGTGGTCGCCATGACGGCGGTGTCCGGCAGCTTCGTACCGGCGCTGTTCTTCGTCGGCACGATGGTGGTCTCCGGGTTGGCGGCGACGCTGTTCGGGCCGACGCTGGAACGGTCGGCCCGGGCGACCGTGGCGGCGCGGGCCGCCTTCGCGACGGCGCTGGTGTCCGTGCTGTCCTCGTCCCGGACGGTGAAGCTCGCCGGCGCGAGCGCCGCGGTGCTGCGTCACCTGGGCAGCCTCGACGCGCTGCGCAGCGACCTGCAGCGGCGGGAGATCTCGATGCAGGTGTGGGCGCGTTCCACGCCGTCGGTGGCCAGCGGTCTGCTGCCGATCGGCGCGTGGGCGCTCTACCTGAGTGGGGAGATCTCCGCTGGCGCGGTGCTGGTGGCCGTCTCCACGCTCGGCGCGGCCCGCTGGTTGGCCTGGACCACCGCGTCGTTGGTCTCCCAGTTGCCCTCGGCGCGGGTCTGGACGCGGCGGACGGTGGCGATGACCGGGGTGGGCGCTTACTCGGCGGGGGTGCCGGCGGTGGACCTGGGTGCCGGGACGGCGCCCGCGCCTACGCCACCGCCCCGGCACCCGCTGCGCCGGCTGGACCTGCGCGGCTTCGGGGTGGTGCACTCCGACGGCGTGGTCGCCGTCCGGGGTGTGGACCTCACGGTGCAGCGCGGGCAGTTGGTGCTGGTCGTGGGGCCGGTCGGCTCGGGCAAATCATCGCTGCTGCGGGCGTTGGCCGGGATCGTGCACCACACCGGCGACCTGTCGTGGAACGGCGACCCGGTCACCGAGCCGGAGCTGTTCCTGCGCCCCAACCAGGTCGGCTACGTCGGCCAACTGCCCCGGGTGCTCTCCGGCACGGTGGCCGACAACATCGCGCTCGGCCACCAGGTGGACGCGGCCGGCGCGGTCAGCACCGCCCAGCTCGACCACGACCTGGCCGCCGCCGGCGGCGGCCTGGGCCTGCTCATCGGGCACAAGGGCACCCGGCTCTCGGGCGGCCAGTTGCAGCGGCTGGCGCTGGCCCGGGCGCTGGCACCGCGTACCGAATTGTTGGTCGCCGACGACGTGTCGTCGGCGCTGGACGTCACCACGGAGCTGGCCCTGTGGCAGGCGCTGCGCGAGCACGGGGTGACCGTCGTCGGCTCGACCGCGAAGCGCGCCGCGTTGGTCCGCGCCGACCACGTGGTGGTGCTGATCGGGGGCACGGTGGCGGCCCAGGGGACCTGGCGGGACCTGGAGGGCGACTGGTCGCACCTGGCCGGGTGACGGTCGGGTGGCTGCCGTACACGGCAGCCACCCGACCGGCCGGGGTCAGACCGCGCGGAGGTACTGGGCGGGTCCGGTGTACGCGGCGCCGAGCTTGGCTGCGGCGCGGCGCGGCCAGTACGGGTCGCGCAGCAGCTCCCGGCCGAGCAGCACCAGGTCGGCCTCGCCGCTGGCGATGATCTGCTCGGCGTGCTCGGGCTCGACGATGAGGCCGACCGCTCCGGTCGGAATGCCGGCCTCACGCCGGATCTGGGCGGCCAGTGGCACCTGGTAGCCGGGGCCGACCGGGATCCGGTGAAGCATGCTGATGCCGCCGCTGGAGGTGTCGACCAGGTCCACGCCGACGCCGGCCAGCTCGCCGGCGAGCACCACGCTGTCCTCGATCGTCCAGCCGCCGTCGACCCAGTCGGTGGCGGAGATCCGGGTGAGCACCGGCACGTCCTCGCCGACCGCGGCGCGGACCGCGCGGGCCACCTCCAGGGTGAGTCGCATCCGGCCGGCCCGGTCGCCACCGTACGAGTCGGTGCGGTGGTTGGTCAGCGGCGACAGGAACTCGTGCAGCAGGTAGCCGTGCGCGGCGTGCATCTCGACGGCGGCGAAGCCGGCGTCCACCGCCCGTACGGCGGCGGTGGCGAACGCGTCGACCACTCGGGCGATACCGGCCGAGTCGAGCGCCGTCGGTGTGCGATAGCTGGGGATGAACGGCTCCGTCCCGGGGCCGACCGGCGTCCAGCCACCCTCGGCGTCCGGCACACCTCCGCTGGTCGGTGCCCACGGGCGGTACGTCGAGGCCTTGAACCCGGCGTGCCCGATCTGCACAGCCGGCACCGCGCCGTGTGCGGCGATGCTCGCGGTCACCGGACGCCAGGCGTCCACGTGGGCGTCGGACCACAGCCCGGTGTCCTGCGGGCTGATGCGCCCCTCGGGCAGGACGGCGGTCACCTCGGTCAGCACCAGCCCGACCCCGCCGACGGCCCGGGTGGCGAGGTGGGTTAGGTGCCAATCGTTCGGCAGCCCATCCGGGCCGGCGGAGTACTGACACATCGGCGACATGGTGATCCGGTTGGGCAGGGTCACCGCGCGCAGGGTCAGCGGTGTGAACAGGGCACTCATGTCGTCATCCTCGGGGACAGTGCGCTGGGCCCCGCGGGAAGGCGGGGCCCAGCGCGAGTTGGTCAGGCGGCAGCGGGGCTCAGGTCGGGCCGGGTCTCGGCGGCGGGCTCCGGGGCGGTCAGGTCACGCCGACCGGCGGCGTTGTACGCGGCCCGGTCCAGCGTGCCCTCGCGGGCGGCGACCACGGTCGGCACCAGCGCCTGCCCAGCCACGTTGGTGGCGGTCCGGATCATGTCCAGGATCGGGTCGATGGCCAGCAGCAGACCGGCGCCGGCCAGCGGCAGACCCAGCGTGCTCAGGGTCAGGGTGAGCATCACGATCGCGCCGGTCAGGCCGGCGGTGGCTGCCGAGCCGACCACCGAGACGAACGCGATCAGCAGGTAGTCGGTGACACCGAGATGCACGCCGAACACCTGGGCCACGAAGATCGCGGCGAGCGCCGGGTAGATCGCGGCGCAGCCGTCCATCTTCGTGGTGGCGCCGAACGGCACCGCGAACGAGGCGTACTCGCGGGGCACGCCGAGGCGCTCGACGGACCGCTGGGTCACCGGCATGGTGCCCACCGAGGAACGGGACACGAAGCCCAGCTCGATCGCCGGCCAGGCGCCGGCGAAGAAGCGCAGCGGGTTGAGCCGGCCGGCGGCGAGCAGCACCACCGGGTAGACCACGAACAGCACGATGGCGCAGCCGACGTAGACAGCGGTGGTGAACTTGGCCAGAGGCGCCAGCAGGTCCCAGCCGTACGAGGCGACGGCGTTGCCGATCAGGCCGAGGGTGCCGATCGGGGCGAGCCGGATGACCCACCAGAGCGCCTTCTGGACGATCTCCAGCAGCGAGCGGTTCAGTGCCACGAACGGCTCGGCGGCGTCGCCGACCAGCAGCGCCGCGGCGCCGACCACGAGGGCGAGGAAGACGATCTGGAGCACCTTGCCGTCAGCGAACGCGCCGATCACGTTGGTGGGCACGATGCCGGTGAGGAAGTCGATCCAGGAGCCGGTGGTCTTCGGCTGGGCCGCGCTGCCCAGGTCGAGGGTCACGCCCTTGCCCGGGTTGATGATCAGGCCGAGCCCGATGCCGATGGCGACCGAGACGAGCGCGGTGATGCCGAACCACAGCAGGGTCTTCAGCGCCAGCCGGGCGGCGTTGGCCACGCCCCGCAGGCTGACCACGCTGACCACGATGGCGGTGAAGACCAGCGGGGGTACGGCCAGCTTGAGGAGCTGGATGAAGATGCTGCCGACGGTGTGCAGGGTGCTGGTCAGCCAGCTCACGTCATTGGCACGGGCCAGGAAGCCGAGCGCGACGCCGAGCACGAGGCCCAGCAGGATCTGCACGGAGAAGGGGATTTTGCGCAGGCCGAAAGGCATAAGGAGTATCCAATTGTCCGGATCTGAACGAGGTAGGCGTATGGAGCGCGGCTACTCCGGACAGACGCCGCTGGCCTGCAGTCGAAGATCGACGTACAGGCGAACGGTGAGGCCCCAGACATTGGTCATCGCCCGCCGACGATACGCCCGCCCTGCTCCGGGTGTAAGGCCGTCGATCGTGAGACTCCTTACAGCCGGGCGCTCATCGGCGGGCCAGGGCCAGGGCGGTGGCGGTGGTCAGGCCCCACAGCACCGCGAGGGCGAGGACCACCCGTTCCAGCACGCCGACCACCGCACCCCGGCCGATGATGAGCATGGCCAGCCCCACCGCGGCGCTGAGCGGCAGGGCCAGTGCGGCCGTAGCGCCGGCCAGCCGGCGTACCGCATGCCCGGTCTGGTCGGACGCGGCGAGGGCGACCATCGCGAGGACCACCGCGGCGGTCGCGGCCACGCTGGCGCCCCCGTGCACCAGGTCCGCCACCGTGGGCCGCTCGAACGGCGGCAACGGGCAACCGGCGGTGCAGGTCACCGCCCCGGACAGGGCGGCGAACAGGCCGCTGGCGGTCAGCAGCGCCGCCGCCACCCGGACCGCGGGGGGCAGCGCCGCGGCGAGCAGCAGCAGCGCGCCGGCCAGGGCGAAGACCCCGATCCGGTACGTCGTGGCGTGGCCGCTGCCGGCGATGCCGGCTTCGCTGACGTACCCCGTGAGCCCTGGACCGGGGCCGGCGACCACCGCGACCGTCACCGCGACCGCGCCGGCCAGCGCGCAGCCGGCGGAGGCCGACCCGGCGACCCGGCGCGCGACGCCCACGCCCGACGTGGCGGGCGCGGTCGCGGTGCCGAACCGCCCGGGCTCAGCCACGGCCGTGCGGCGTGACCCAGCCGGACTCGTCGGGCCCGAGCGGCACGATGCCGGTCGGGTTGATCTGCCGGTGGGTGCCGTAGTAGTGCCGCTTGATGTGGTCGAAGTCCACCGTCTCGCCGAAGCCCGGCGTCTGGAACAGGTCCCGGGCGTACGCCCAGAGCACCGGCATCTCGGTCAGCTTCTGCCGATTGCACTTGAAGTGCCCGTGGTACGCGACGTCGAAGCGCACCAGCGTGGTGAACAGCCGCACGTCCGCCTCGGTGATGGCGTCGCCCATCAGGTAGCGCTGCCCGGCCAGTCGCTCCGACAGCGCGTCCAGCCGGGCGAAGAGTGCCCGGAACGCCTCGTCGTACGCCTCCTGCGAGGTGGCGAAGCCGCACCGGTAGACGCCGTTGTTGACGTCGGTGTGGATCTCGGCCATCAGCGCGTCCATCTCGGGGCGCAGTGCCTCCCGGTAGAGGTCCGGCGCCCCCGCACGGTGCAGCGACCGCCACTCGGTGGAGAAGTCGAGGGTGAGCCGCGGATAGTCGTTGGTGACCACCCGGCCGGTCAACGTGTCGATCAGCGCCGGAACGGTGACCCGGCCGGTGTAGTCCGGGTCGGTGGCCACGTACGCCTCGGACAGGTTGCTGACGCCGAGGACCGGGTCGAAGCCGTCCGGGTCGAGGGCGAACGCCCAGCCCCGCTCGTCCCGGATCGGGTCGACGGTGCCCAGTGAGATCGCGTCCTCCAGGCCGAGCAGTCCGCGGACGATCCGGGCGCGGTGCGCCCACGGGCAGGCGCGACACCAGATCAGCCGGTAGCGGCCGGCCTCCAGCGGCCAGCGGTCCTGCTCGTCGGGGCCACCGCCGGGCGGCGACGTCGAGGCCGGGGTCACCCGCCCGGTGAACCGGTTGGGTTGACGGACGAACGCGCCACCACCGCTGGTCTCTGCGCTGAACTGGGCCCGGGCCATGCCGTCAACCTATCCGCTGCGGGCGCGGATATCCTGGCTGCCGGTAGCCCGCGCGACCCTGGTGGGCGCCCCACCCCCGCCGTCTGCACCCCCGAAGGACTCGCGATGACCGTGGCATACCTGGTGGCCGGTGTCCGCACCCCGATCGGCCGGTACGCCGGCGCGCTGGCCGGCATCCGCCCCGACGACCTGGCCGCGCACGTGATCCGCGAGCTGGTGGCCCGCCACCCGTCGGTGGACTGGGGTCAGGTGGACGACGTGGTGTTCGGCTGCGCCAACCAGGCCGGCGAGGACAACCGCAACGTGGCCCGGATGGCGGCGCTGCTGGCCGGCCTGCCCGAGCAGGTGCCGGGCAGCACGGTCAACCGGCTCTGCGGCTCCGGGCTGGACGCCCTCGCCACCGCCGCCCGGTCCGTCGTGGCCGGGGAGGCCGAGCTGGTGATCGCCGGCGGGGTGGAGAGCATGAGCCGGGCGCCGTTCGTCATGCCGAAGGCGACCTCGGCGTACTCCCGCTCGGCCGAGGTGTACGACACCACCCTGGGTTGGCGGCTGATCAACCCGCTGATGCGGGACGGCTGGGGGGTCGACTCGATGCCGGAGACGGCGGAGAACGTGGCCGCCGAGTACGGCGTCAGCCGGGCCGACCAGGACGCCTTCGCGTACCGCTCACAGCAGCGCGCGGCCAAGGCGCAGGCCGACGGCCGGTTCGCCGAGGAGATCGTGCCGGTCACGGTGCCCGCCGGCCGGAGGGAGACCAAGGTGGTCGAGGTCGACGAGCACCCCCGGGAGACCTCGCTCGAGAAGCTGGCGGCGCTGCCCACCCCGTTCCGGGAGGGTGGCACGGTGACCGCCGGCAACTCCTCGGGCGTCAACGACGGCGCGGCCGCGCTGCTGGTGGCCAGCGAGGCGGCGGTCGCCCGGTACGGCCTCACCCCGCTGGCCCGCGTCAGTGGCGCGGCGGCGGCCGGCGTGCCGCCTCGGATCATGGGGATCGGCCCGGTGCCGGCGACCCGCAAGCTGCTCGCCCGGACCGGCGTCGAGCTGGCCGAGGTGGACGTGGTCGAGCTGAACGAGGCGTTCGCCGCGCAGTCCGTGGCGGTGCTGCGTGAGCTGGGGCTGCCGGCGGACGCCGAGCACGTCAACCCGAACGGTGGGGCCATCGCGTTGGGTCACCCGCTGGGTGCCAGCGGCGCCCGGTTGGCGCTGACCGCCGCGCTGGAGCTGCGCCGTCGTGGCGGCCGCCGCGCCCTCGCCACCATGTGCATCGGCGTCGGGCAGGGCATCTCGCTGCTGCTGGAGTCAGCCCACTGAGCGCGGAAAGTGCATGAACGAATCTCCCGTACGCGGGAGTCGGCGGCCTAGAGTGGTCCACACCACACCACACGACCCGCCGGGACTGGGAGCACGCTGATGCCGGACGGACTGCCGACCGAGATCGATTTGACCAGGCCGAGTGCGGCCCGGGTGTACGACTATTTTCTGGGCGGGGCGCACAACTTCGAGATCGACCGGCAGTTGGCCGAGCAGATTGCCAGCATGACCCCGAATCTCGCCGCCACCATGCGCTCCGGCCGGGAGTTCCTGCGCCGTGCCGTCCGGGTGCTGCTCGAAGCCGGCATCGATCAGTTTCTCGACATCGGCTCCGGAATTCCCACCGTGGGCAACGTCCACGAAGTGGCCCAGGGTGCGAACCCCAAGGCCCGCGTGGTCTACGTCGACATCGACCCGGTGGCCGTCGCGCACAGCCGCGAGCTGCTCGCCGGCAACGAGTTGACCGGGGTGATCCACGCCGACCTGCGCGAGCCGGAGCGGATCCTCGCCGAGACCAGGCGGCTCGGGCTGATCGACTTCGACCGCCCGGTGGGCATCCTGCTGGCCGGGGTGGTGCACTTCATCCCGGACGACGACCGGCCCGAGGCCATTCTGGCCACCCTGCGGGCCGCCGCCGAACCGGGCAGCTTCCTGGTCATCTCACACTCCACCTTCGAGGACCAGCCGCAGGAGATGTTGGAGGCCCAGCGGCTCTCCGCCCGGACGGCCACCGAGATCACCCTGCGCTCCCGCGCCCAGATCACCGGCTTCTTCGGCGACTGGACCGTCCTCGACCCGGGCGTGGTGCACATGCCGCTCTGGCGCCCGGACTCGCCGTCCGACGTGGACGAGCACCCGGAGCGGTTCGGCGCCTTCGGGGGCGTCGCCCGGTACGACCAGCCCGCCGGCTGATTCCGTGGCCGCCGTCCCGGATCCCGCTGGGGTCGACGTCGGCCGCGCCGACGCCCAGGGCTACGCCGCCGAGTGGGCCCGCGCGGTACGCCGCCTCGGTTTCGTGCCGCTCAGCGTGGCCGAGACAGAGCGGCTGCTGCTCGTCCACACCGTTCGGTTGGCCCAGGCGGCGCGGGCCGAGCCGTTCTCGGCGCACCCCGCTGAGGAGATCGGACGCGCGCTCGTCGAGGCACACCTGACGGAGCCCCGAGCGCTGGAGTGGTCGCTGCGCGTCCTCGGCGACGACTTCCCGCGCCGGGTGCTGGCCGTCGACGGCCGGCCGGCGGACCTGACCGAACGGATCGCGGCATTGCAGGGCGGCCTGGCCGCCGGATTCGCCCGCGCGCTGCGCGACCGTACCTTCACCCAGCAGGAGCGGATCGCCCGGTCGGCCTGGCAGGCGCGCGACGAGGTCGAGCAGGCGCTGCGCGACAGTGAGGCGCGGTTCCGGGCGGTCTTCACGGGTGCCGCGATCGGGATCGGCATCGCCGGGGTCGACGGCCAGATCATCGACCTCAACCAGGCGTTCGCCGACATGCTCGGCTACTCGATCGCGGAGCTGCGCGAGACCAACGTGGCGGAGCTGTTCCACCCCGACGACGCCGCCGGCATGTGGGAGCTTTACCAGGAGCTGATCGAGGGCAAGCAGGACTCGGTCCGGGTGGAGAAGCGCTACTACCGCAAGGACGGCACGGTGGTCTGGACGGACCTGGCCGTCTCGCTGATCCGGTACGACGACGGCCGGCCCCGGTTCACCGTCGCGATGATCGAGGACATCACCCAGCGGTACGAACTCCAGCAGCGGCTGCGCTTCCAGGCGCTGCACGATCCGCTGACCGGGTTGCCCAACCGGACGCTGTTCTTCGAGACGCTGGGCCGGGTCCTCGACAACGCCCGGCCCGATCGGCGGGTCGGGGTGTGCTTCCTCGACCTGGACGGCTTCAAGGCGATCAACGACGGTCTCGGCCACGACCTCGGTGACCGGCTGTTGGTGGTGATCGGCCGGCGGCTCGCCGAGTGCGTGGCCGACCACGGTCACCTGGTCGCCCGGATGGGCGGCGACGAGTTCGTCATCCTGGTCGACGGTGGGGACGACATCGACGACGCGGTGGTCGTGGCCGAGGCCGCGCTGGCCGCCGTCGCCGCGCCGGTGCACGTCGGTGACCAGCAGTTGACCGTCTCGGCCAGCGTGGGCATCGTGCAGTGCCCGGCCGGGGAGACGAGCGCCTCGGAGCTGATGAAGGCCGCCGACACGACGCTCTACTGGGCCAAGGCGGCGGGCCGGGGCCGGTGGGCGGTCTACGATCCGGAGCGCAGCGCCCGGGACATCGCCCGTTCGGCGTTGGTCGCCGGGCTGCCGGCGGCACTGGACCGGGGCGAGTTCGTGCTGCACTACCAGCCGATCGTCTCGCTGCTGGAGGGCACGATGCTCGCGGTGGAGGCGCTGGTCCGTTGGGAGCACCCGGAGCTGGGTCTCATCGGGCCGGACGGGTTCATCGGCCTGGCGGAGGAGAGCGGCCTGATCGTGCAACTCGGCGAGTGGGTGCTGCGGCAGAGCTGCCGGGACGCCGAGCGGTGGTCGCGGGAGTTTCCGGACGCCCGGCTCGTGGTCAGCGTCAACCTGGCCGGCCGGCAGGCCGACGACCCCGCGATCGTGGACACCGTGGCCGACGCGTTGCGCACCAGTGGGCTGCCAGCGGAGCTGCTCCAGCTCGAGCTGACCGAGAGCGCCGTGATGGGCAGCGCCGGTGAGCCGCTGCGCAGCCTGCACCGGCTCGCCGCGCTGGGCGTCCGCCTGGCGGTGGACGACTTCGGCACCGGATACTCCAATCTGGCGTACCTGCGCCGGCTGCCGGTGCACTGCCTGAAGCTGGCCGGACCGTTCGTCGAGGGCATCCGCTCCGACGGGACGGACGTCGTGGCCGACCACCGGGACGAGCGGATCGTCGACGCGCTGGTGCGGCTCGCCCACGCGCTGGAGCTGTGGGTCACCGCCGAGGCGGTGGAGACTGAGGTGCAGGCCGAGCGGCTGCGGGCGCTGCGCTGCGACACCGGGCAGGGGCGGTTCTTCGGTGCGCCGGCACCGGCGGCCCGGATCACCGAGCGGCTGCGCGCCGGCGTCCGGCCCGGACCGACGTCGACTCCCGACAGTCAGGTGGCGTGAATGAGCGTGACGGACACCCAGGCGGCGGTCACCGTACTCGCCGGACTGGCCATCCTGTTCGGGCTGGCCGGCGTGGTGGTGCCGGGTCTGCCGGCGCTGCCGCTGTGCTGGGGTGGCGTGCTGGTCTGGGCGCTGTTCGGCGGGGCCGGCGCCGGCCGGTGGGCGGTGCTCGCCGCCGCGACGCTTGTCGCCGCCGGTGGCACCGTCGTCAAGTACGCCTGGCCGGGGCGCAACCTGAAACGCACCGGCGTCCCGACGTCCTCGCTGCTCGCCGGTGGCCTGCTCGGGCTGGTCGGCTTCTTCGTGATCCCGGTGGTCGGGCTGGTGCTCGGCTTCGTCCTCGGGGTCTTCCTCGCCGAGCGGCTCCGGCTGGGAGACTCCCGGCTGGCCTGGCCGTCCACCAAGCAGGCGGTCAAGGCGGCCGGCCTCTCCATGCTGGTCGAGTTCGGTGCCGGGCTGACCGTCGGCGCGCTCTGGGTCGCCGGTCTGCTCCTGACCTGACACCCGCGCGGGGCGGAGCGGGGCGCGCGCGGCGGGGCGGGGCGCGCGGCGCGGCGCGATCAACACGATTTCGGCGATGCGGCGGTGTCCAGGAGCCCGGACAGCGCGACGTCGGTGACCTGGAGACGATCACAGCCGGTATCCGCCGAACACGCACACGAGTGGGGCAGGTGGTTGAGGCACGTACGGGCCTGCGACCGCCCGACGAGCCGGCCAGCGGATCCAGCGAGATCCACAGGAACGGGACCGACTGAATCGTGACTTCCGTGAGCTCATCGACCGTTTGGCCCATCCGCTTCTGCCGAAGGCAGTGCACTTGCTGCGGCGGCCGACGGAAGCGCTTCGGGGCAGTCACATCGGGGCTGAGGTCGGTAGGGTGCCGTCGATGGCGTGCTGGCCATCCCCGGAATTGTCCTCGGCGTGCCCCAAGTGACATCTACCGATTTCAAGGAAGCCCGGCATGAGTAGCCCACGCGAAACCTTCCTCCGACTGGTGAACGGCGTCTGCGACGGTCCGTACGACGACTTGGCCGGCCTATACGCTGAACAAACCCACGTCACGCATCCGTTCCACCCGCTCAACCCGCCGCCACTCACTAGCCGCAGCGACCTGCATGAGCACTTCACCGCTCCGCCTCCAGCCGCCCGGACGCTGAACCGTAAGCCGGTCGACATGACGATTCATGAGACTGCGGACCCGGAGGTGATTGTCGCCGAGTTCGCCTATCAGGGGCGGGTCGCCGAGACAGGTGAGGACTTCACGGTGCCGTGCGTCTTCGTGATGCGTATCCGCGATGGGCTCATCATCGAATCCCGAGATTACATTGACCACGTCGCCAGCGCGCGAGCCTGGGGTCAACTCGACAGCCTCTTGACCGCACTCCGTCCGCGGAAAAGCACCACCATCGAGGGCGCAGTCCAACCCTGATTCACGCCCGACGCCCTGCACTCTCATACCCCGCCGCGAGTCAGCGCGACCATCAACGAGAGCCTCTCCCAACCGCGGGATCAGCCCATCGTGTTGGTAGCGCACAGCAACGCGGGCCTGCTGGTTCCGGTTGTCGTGCAGGCGATGCGTCGTCCGGTCGTCGGGTGTCTCTTCGTCGACGCCCGTCTGCCCCCGCGGGCCGGATCCACGCCCACCGCATCACCCGAGCGGCTGGCCTACCTGCGGACGAAGGCCACGCGGGGCCGGCTGCCGCAGTGGACGACGAGGGGGACGCCGCACCGCTGTTCCCCGATCCGCAGACCCGATGGGCAGTCTGCGGTCGAGGCGGGATTTGAACGACCGCCTCCTGAACTGGGCCCGACACGCCCGATCGCCGCGGTGATCAAGAGGTTTGCGTCAGGCTCACGCCGGATTTTGACGCAAACCTCTTGATCACCGCGCCGGAGCCGGAGCCGGAGCCGCAGCCGGAGCCGCAGCCGCAGCCGGGGCAGGGGCGGGGTGGAGCCGCGGCGGCGGCGGGTGAGAGAGAGGTGAGACGCCCCGCGCCGCCGCGGTGCCGGGCGGTCCGAGTGCCCGGGGTGGGCCCGTCGCGATCGGGCCTGGTCAACGAGGTCAAGCATGCCGCTGAGCCCGTCGCGCGGCAACGCAATTAGCCGCGCCGGTGGTGAGATTCCCACCGCTGACGTATTGACCACCTTGATCGGCGGGACGACACTTTGCCCACTCGCACGCGGAACCACCTCAGGGAGGTGTGCAGTGGCCACGACGCCCGTGCCGACCGCCGAGCAACCCATGGACGACGACGCCCGACGGCTCGCCGAACTCGGCTACAAACAGGAGTTGCACCGCAAGTGGAGTGGCTTCTCCAACTTCGCCATCTCGTTCTCGATCATCTCGATCCTGGCCGGCTGCTTCACCACCTTCGGGCAGGCGTGGAACAACGGCGGGCCGGTCGCCATCTCCTGGGGTTGGCCGCTGATCTCGGTGTTCATCCTGATCATCGGCTTCTGCATGGCGGAGCTGGTGTCGGCGTACCCGACGGCCGGCGGCATCTACTGGTGGGCGGCGACCATGGGTCGACCGGTGCACGGCTGGTTCACCGGTTGGCTGAACCTGATCGGCCTGGTCGCGGTCACCGCCTCGGTCGACTACGGCTGCGCGACCTTCCTCAACCTGACCCTGTCGGCGCTCTTCGACGGCTGGGCCGGCACGCTGCGCCAGGCGTTCATCCTCTTCGTGATCATTTTGGCGCTCCACGGCCTGATCAACGTCTTCGGGCACCGGATCATCGACGTACTCCAGAACGTCTCGGTCTGGTGGCACGTGGCCGGCGCGGCCGTCGTGGTGGCCATCCTGGTCTTCGTCCCGGACAACCACCAGAGCTTCCAGTTCGTGTTCACCGAGCGGTTCAACAACTCCGGCTTCGGCGACGGGGGCACCGGTGGCTGGACCTTCTGGTTCTACGTGCTGCCGCTGGGCTTCCTGCTCACCCAGTACACGATCACCGGCTTCGACGCCTGCGCGCACGTCTCCGAGGAGACCCGGGGCGCCTCGCAGGCCGCCGCTCGTGGGCTGTGGCAGTCGATCTTCTATTCGGCGATCGGCGGCTGGATCCTGCTGCTGGCGTTCCTCTTCGCGGCCACCGACGTGGACGCGATCAACGCCGCCGACGGCTTCTCCGGCGCGATCTTCGAGTCCGCGTTGAGCCCGGTCTTCTTCAAGACCGTCATCATCATCTCCACCATCGGGCAGTTCTTCTGCGGGATGAGCTGCGTGACCTCGATGAGCCGGATGGCGTACGCGTTCAGCCGGGACCGGGCGGTGCCCGGTTGGCGGCTCTGGTCGAAGGTCGACCGCAACGGCACCCCGGCCAACGCGATCATCGGTGCCACGGCGGCCGGCCTGGTGCTCACCCTGCCGGCGCTCTACGAGAGCCCCGGCGGCATCCCGATCGCCTTCTACGCGGTGGTCTCGGTCGCGGTGATCGGGCTGTACCTGTCCTTCCTCATCCCGATCGCGCTACGACTACGGATGGGTGACAGGTTCGTTCCGGGGCCGTGGACGCTGGGGCGAAAGTACAAAATGCTGGGCTGGATCGCGGTGATCGAGATCGCCGTCATCTCGATCTACTTCGTGCTGCCGATCGTGCCCGCCGGGGTGCCCGGCAGCGACGACTTCACCTGGTCGGCGGTGAACTACGCGCCGCTGGCCGTGGGCGGGGTGCTGCTGGTGGTGGCGGTCTGGTGGTACGCCTCGGCCCGCAAGTGGTTCACCGGCCCGGTGCGTACCGTCGAGGACGCGGCGGCCGGCCCTCAGCCGGCGGCGGTCGACGGCTCGGACTAGCCGGCGGCGTGCGGTCCGATGCGACCGGCGGGCGGCGGTTGCCGCTCGCCGGTCACGAACCGGAAGATCCGGTCGTCGCTCGCGGCCGGCGTGCCGCGGCCGTCGCGGTTGCTGGTCGCCACCCAGAGCGAGCCGTCCGGGGCCACCTCGACGGTACGGAGTCGGCCGTACGCACCCACCAACTCGGCGTACGGGGTGCCGACCTGACCAGCGGCGCTGATCGGCACGGTCCACAGCCGGGCACCCCGCAGAGCGGCGACGAAGAGGGTGCCGTTCGCGAAGGCGGCCCCGCTCGGTGAGGCCACCGCCGGAGCCCAGACCACCACCGGTGCGCGGAACCGGGGGTCGGTGCTCGGGCCCTCCACGATCGGCCAGCCGTAGTTGCCGCCCGGGAAGATGCGGTTCACCTCGTCCCAGGTGTTCTGGCCGAACTCGGTGGCGAACAGCCGGCCGGTCGGGTCCCAGGCCAGGCCCTGCACGTTGCGGTGGCCGTAGCTGTACACCGGCGACCCGGGGAACGGGTTGTTCGCCGGGATGGTGCCGTTTGGCCGGATCCGCAGGATCTTGCCGTTCCGGCTGGCCAGGTTCTGCGCGTTGGCGGTGTTGCCGGCATCGCCGACGCCGACGTAGAGCAGCCCGTCGGGGCCGAAGGCGATCCGGCCGCCGTCGTGGACGGCCCCGCGCGCGAGGCCGCTGAGGATCACCTCCTGGGTCTGCGGCGTAGCCAGCCGGAACCGCGCGATCCGGATGTCGGTCGCGGTGGTGAAGCAGACGTAGACCCACCGGTCCGACAGGTACTGCGGCGAGACGGCCAGGCCGAGCAGCCCCGCCTCGCCACCGGCGACCACTCCGGCGATCTGGGCCACCTGCACGGTCGGGCTGCCGGGTCGTACCCGGACCACGGTGCCCCGGTCGCGCTGGGCCACGAGGGCGCTGCCGTCGGGCAGGAAGTCGAGCCCCCAGGGGGCTTGGAGCCCGCTCGCGACGACCTCCGGCTGGGTGAAGTCGTACCCACCGGCACCCAGTGCGATGACCGACCCGTTCGTCGGCTGCACCTCTGCCGCGGCGCTACCCGCCGTGCCCAGCCCGAGAGCGAGTACGGCGGCGGCCGCAATTACTCGAAGACGCATGGAAGCTCCTCGCGTGGTTTGCCGCCGACCGCGCCGGGGGCATTGACGGTGATCCGGATTGCCAGTAGACCTTGGTGATGGAGGCCCGCTGATGAGCAGAACGCCGTTCACGCTGGAAGAGTTGCGGGTCGCCGTCCAGGCCGGTGAGATCGACACCGTCGTCCTGGCCCTGGTCGACATGCAGGGCCGCTTGCAGGGCAAACGGTTTCACGCGCCGTTCTTCCTCGATCAGGTGGTCGAGCACGGCACCGAGGGGTGCAACTACCTGCTCGCCGTCGACGTCGAGATGAACACCGTCGACGGGTACGCGATGTCGAGCTGGGAGCGCGGTTACGGCGACTTCGCGATGGTGCCGGACTTCGGCACGCTCTGTCGGATGCCCTGGCAGCCGGGGTCCGCTCTGCTGCTGGCCGATCTGACCTGGCTGGACGGCTCCGGTGACGTGGTCGCCTCACCCCGGCAGATCCTGCGCCGGCAACTGGCTCGGTTGGCCGAGCACGGGCTCACCGCGTACGCGGGCACCGAGCTGGAGTTCGTTCTGTTCCGCGACTCGTACGAGGACGCCTGGCGGCGCGGCTACCGCGACCTCACCCCGGCGAATCAATACAACGTGGACTACTCGCTGCTGGGCACCGCCCGGGTGGAGCCACTGCTGCGCCGCATCCGCAACGAGATGTACGGCGCCGGGCTGACGCCGGAGAGCCTCAAGGGCGAGTGCAACCTCGGTCAGCACGAGATCGCCTTCCGCTATGACGAGGCGGTGGCCTGCGCCGACCACCACGTGATCTACAAGAACGGGGCCAAGGAGATCGCCGCCCAGGAGGGCATGGCGATCACCTTCATGGCCAAGCCGAACGCGCGGGAGGGCAACTCCTGCCACATCCACTTCTCCCTGCGCGACCGCGACGGCCGCTCGGCGATGCTCGGTGACGGGCCGGCGCACCTGTCCGAGACCGGCCAGCGGGTGCTCGCGGGGCTGCTGGCCACCATGCGGGAGTTCAGCCTGCTCTTCGCCCCGAACATCAACTCCTACAAGCGCTACCAGCCGGGGTCGTTCGCCCCGACGGCGCTGCGCTGGGGCGTGGACAACCGCACCTGTGCGCTGCGGGTGGTCGGGCACGGGCAGGGCATGCGGGTGGAGAATCGGGTGCCCGGGGCCGACGTCAACCCGTACCTGGCGATCGCCGGGCTGGTCGCCGGTGCCCTGCACGGCATCGATCGAGGGCTGGAGTTGGGCGGGGAGTGCACCGGCAACGCGTACGACGACCCCGAGGCCGAGCGGGTGCCGACGACGCTGCCCGAGGCGCTGGCCCTCTGGGAGGCCTCGACGGTGGCCCGCGATGCCTTCGGCGAAGAGGTGGTGGCCCACTACGCCAACCAGGCGAGAGTGGAGATCGCAGCCTTCAACGCGGCGGTCACGGACTGGGAGCTGACGCGTGGCTTCGAACGCCTGTAACCGGAGGTGGGGCGCGTGACCCTGGTCGTGGATCCGAGCAACGGGGTGGGGTTTCGGGAGGTTGCCGGGGCCTCGGTGGACGAGGTCGACTCCGTTGTTGCGCGGGCTTCTCGTGCTTTCGAGAGCTGGCGAAAGGTCGGGGCGGGGGATCGGGCGCGGTTGCTGCGACGGTTCGCCGCTGTCGTGGACGCTCATCTGGGCGAGCTGGCCGCGTTGGAGGTCCGCAACTCCGGGCACACCATCGGCAACGCCCGCTGGGAGGCCGGCAATGTGCGCGACGTCCTGGACTACTACGCCGGGGCACCGGAGCGGCTGACCGGTCGCCAGATTCCGGTGCCGGGCGGTCTGGACGTCACCTTCCACGAGCCGCTGGGCGTGGTCGGGGTGATCGTGCCGTGGAACTTCCCGATGCCGATCGCCGCGTGGGGGTTCGTCCCCGCCCTCGCGGCCGGCAACACCGTGGTGCTCAAGCCCGCCGAGCTGACCCCGCTCACCGCGCTGCGCCTCGCCGAGCTGGCCCGCGAGGCCGGCCTACCCGAGGACGTGTTCACCGTCGTACCGGGCGAGGGCGCCGTGGTGGGGGAGCGGTTCGTCACTCACCCGGCGGTCCGCAAGATCTGCTTCACCGGCTCGACCGAGATCGGCACCCGGATCATGGCCGGGTGCGCCGCCCAGGTGAAGCGGCTCACCCTGGAGCTGGGCGGCAAGAGCGCGAACATCGTGTTCGCCGACGCCGACCTGGAGCGCGCCGCCGCCACCGCGCCGTCCGCGGTCTTCGACAACGCCGGCCAGGACTGCTGCGCACGGTCGCGGATCCTGGTTCAACGCACGGTGTACGACCGCTTCCTGGCACTGCTCGAGCCAGCGGTACGCGCGGTGCGGGTGGAGGACCCCGCCCTGGACACCGCCGAAATGGGTCCCTTGATCTCGGCAGGGCAGCGGGACCGGGTGGCCGGCTACCTGGCCGGGGCGCAGGTCGCCTTCACCGGCTCCTGCCCCGACGGCCCCGGCTTCTGGCACGCCCCGACGGTGCTGCTGGCCGACTCGCCCGCCGACCGCCACTGGCGGGAGGAGATCTTCGGCCCGGTGGTCTCGGTCCTCCCGTTCGACGACGAGGCCGACGCGATCCGGCTGGCCAACGACACCGAGTACGGCCTCTCCGGCTCGATCTGGACCCGGGACGTCGGTCGTGCGCTCCGGCTCGCCCGCGCCGTCGAGGCGGGCAACCTTAGCGTCAACTCGCACTCCTCGGTGCGCTACTGGACCCCGTTCGGTGGGATGAAGCGCTCCGGGCTCGGCCGGGAGCTGGGTCCGGACGCGCTGCACTCGTTCACCGACGTCAAGAACGTGTTCATCGCGACAGAGGAGTGACGCCTGTGCAGGGTCGTTTGCAGGACCGGGTGGCCGTGGTCACCGGAGCGGGCAGCGGGATCGGGTTGGCCACGGTCCGGCGGTTCGCCGCCGAGGGGGCCCGGGTGGTCTGCGTGGACATCGACGTGGCGGCTGGGGAGCGGGCCGCCGAGGAGTGCGGTGGCGAGTTCGTGGCCACCGACGTCGCCGACGAGGCGGAGGTGCGGGCCCTGTTCGACGGGGTGGCCGACCGGCACGGGCGGGTCGACGTCGCGTTCAACAACGCCGGGATCTCACCGCCGGACGACGACTCCATCCTGGACACCGGGTTGGAGGCGTGGGAGCGGGTGCTGCGGGTCAACACCACGAGCGTCTACCTCTGCTGCAAGTACGCCATCCCGCACATGCGCCGGCAGGGCAAGGGATCGATCATCAACACCGCCTCGTTCGTGGCGCTGATGGGTGCCGCGACGTCGCAGATCGCGTACACCGCCAGCAAGGGCGGGGTCCTGGCCATGACCCGGGAGCTGGGTGTGCAGTTCGCCCGCGAGGGCATCCGGGTCAACGCGCTCTGCCCCGGCCCGGTGGCGACGCCGCTGCTGCTGGACCTCTTCGCCGCCGACCCGGAGCGGGCCGCCCGTCGGCTGGTGCACGTGCCGATGGGCCGGTTCGGGGCACCGGAGGAGATCGCCGCCGCGGTGGCGTTCCTGGCCAGCGACGACGCGTCGTTCATGACCGCCGCGCAGTTCGTGGTCGACGGCGGGATCACCGGCGCCTACGTAACCCCGCTATGACCCGTCCGCTGATCGGGATCAGCGCGTACGTCGAGCCCGCTACGTGGGCGGTCTGGCGGGGCGTGTCGGCGGTACTGGTGCCTGAGGCGTACGTGCGGGCGGTGACCGCCGCTGGCGGCCGAGCGGTGGTGCTGCCCCCGGACGACGAGGACGGCGACGTGCTGCGGGTGCTCGACGGGCTGCTGCTGGCCGGCGGTGCCGATGTCGGCCCGGGCCGGTACGGCCAGCCGACCGACCCGCGGACCGAGGACCGTCCGGACCGGGACGCGGGCGAGCTGACCCTGCTGGCCGCCGCGCTCGCCGCGGACCTGCCGGTGTTGGGTGTCTGTCGGGGGATGCAGCTGCTCGCCGTCGCCTACGGCGGCGCCCTGCACCAGCACCTGCCGGACGTGGTCGGTCACGAGGCGCACCGTCCGGCGCCCGGCGTCTACGGCGCCCATCCGGTGCGGTTCGCGCCGGGCAGCCTGGCGGCGACGGTGCTGGCCGGGGTGGACCGGGTCAACTCGTACCACCACCAGGCCGTCGCCGACCCGGGTCGCCTCACGGTCACCGGCTGGGCCGCGGACGGTGTGATCGAGGCCGTCGAGGATCCGGCCCGGCCATTCGTGCTCGGGGTGCAGTGGCATCCGGAGAACGAGCCCGATTCCCACCCGATCACCGCGCTGGTCCGGGCGGCCAGCCATCCGTCGGTGACGGTGCCGGGCCACCGTTTTTGACGTGACATTGCTCGCACTCTCCGTACACGACGGCTGGTGCGAGGGCCGACGCGTCGCCGGGTCGCCGACCGGGCCACAGGTAACCAGCGTCCGACGGGCCTCATGCGTTACGTTGCTGGTCCGTCGGGGTACAAGTCGGCATACGACGGGGTGAAGATCAACGGCTGGGGGCGCGGCCGGAGCGGGAGGCCTGATGAGCTCGGCCCAGGGGGGCGCGGACGCGGGGCATCCGAGCGCGGACGACAAGGCGGTCCCTCCGATGCTGGCGGCCGCCTTCGCCGCTGGCGGCGAGTTGGGCGAACGGTTGCGTGGCCTCGACTGGTCGACCACTCCGCTGGGCGGGCCGGGCAGTTGGCCGGCCGCGCTCTCCGGTGCGGTGAGCATGATGCTCGCCTCCAGCGCGCAGATCGTGATGTTCTGGGGCGAGGACCAGCGCGCCTTCTACAACGACGCCTACCGTCCGACGATCGGCGGCAAGCATCCGGAGGTCCTCGGCCAGCCGGCCCGCCAGCACTGGGCGGAGACCTGGGACGTGCTCGGCCCGCTGCTGGCCGGGGTCCGTGGCAGTGGCCGCTCCTACCGGGGTGCCGACCACCCGTTCCTGCTGAACCGGTACGGCTTCGTCGAGGAGACCTACTTCGACGTCTCGTACGACCCGATCCGGGGTGCGGACGGCTCGGTCAACGGCGTGTACTGCATCGTCAACGAGACGACCGGACGGGTGCTCGGCGAGCGCCGGCTGCGGGCGTTGGCCGAGTTGGGCGCCGAGTTGGCCGACGTGGGCAGCGCCGCCGAACTCGGCGCGACCGTCGCCCAGGTGCTCGGCCGGCACCAGGCGGATGTGCCGTTCGCGCTGATCTACCTGGGCGACGACACTGGCCGCCTCACCCTGACCGGGGCCACCGGCACCGGCCTGGCCGAGGTGGACACCGCCCCCGGGCTGCTCGCCGGGCTGGCCGCCGACGGCGGGCGCGCCACGGTCGAGGCCGCCAGGCTGCTCGACCCGCCGCCGGCCGAGGCTGCCGACCAGGCCCTCGTGCTACCGATCACGGCGACCAACGATCCGATCGGCGCGTTGGTCGTCGGCGTGGCCCGTCGGCTGCCGCTCAGCGACGATTACCGCGACTTCCTCGACCTGGTGGCCGCCCAGATCTCCCGGGCGATGGGCACGCTGCGGGCGCACGAGCAGGAGCGGGCCAAAGCCGCCGAGCTGGCCGCACTGGATCGGGCGAAGACCAACTTCTTCGCCAACGTCAGCCACGAGTTCCGCACCCCGCTGACCCTGGTGCTCGGCCCGCTGGAGGACCTGCTGGCCGATCCGGCGCTGCCCGCCGGCTACACCGACCGGCTCACCATGATGCACCGCAACGCGTTGCGGCTGCTCAAACTGGTCAACACCGTGCTGGACTTCTCCCGCCTCGAATCGGGTCGGCTGGCCGCCCACTACCAGCCCACCGACCTGGCCGACTACACCGCCCGGCTGGCCAGCACCTTCCGCTCGGCCACCGACCGGGCCGGGTTGCGGCTCGTGGTCGACTGCCCGCCGCTGCCCGCACCGGTCTTCGTCGACCGGGACATGTGGGAAAAGATCGTCCTCAATCTGGTGTCCAACGCGGTCAAGTTCACCTTCCGGGGCGAGATCCGGGTCCGGATCCGGGTCGTGGACGGCGTCGCCCGGCTGACGGTGTCGGACACCGGCGTGGGGATCGCGCCCACCGAGCTGCCGCACGTCTTCGAGCGATTCCACCGGGTGCCCGGCGTCCGCGCCCGCACCCACGAGGGCACCGGGATCGGCCTGGCGTTGGTCCGGGAACTGGTCCAGATGCACGGCGGCGAGGTCGGGCTGACCAGCCAGGTCGACGAGGGCAGCACCTTCACGGTGACCGTTCCGTTCGGGTCGTCGCACCTGCCCGTCGACCGGGTGGCACCGCACGGCGTCATGGCGCCGGCCGAGCCCGAGCAGGCCCGGCTCTATGTGGCGGAGACCGCGCTGTGGACGGACGTCGAGCCGTCGTTGGTGTACGACAGCCGGCCCGGCAGCCGCCCCCCTGCCGGCCGGATCCTGGTCGTCGACGACAACGCCGACCTGCGCGAACACGTGACCCGTCTGCTCTCCCCGACCTGGGAGGTGGTCACCGCGAGCGATGGGGCGGCAGCACTGCCACTGGCCCGCGAAGGCGGGTTCGACCTGGTGCTCACCGACGTGATGATGCCCCGGCTGGACGGGTTCGGTCTGGTCGGCGCGCTCCGCGCGGACCCGCGTACCCGGCACGTGCCGATCGTGCTGCTCTCCGCGCGGGCCGGTTCAGCGGAGGCGGTCGCCGGTCTCTCCGTCGGTGCCGACGACTACCTGACCAAGCCGTTCTCCGGGCAGGAGCTGATCGCCCGGGTCCGGGCCAACGTCGAGCTGGGCCAGCTCCGCGGGCAGGTCATCCGCCGGCTGCGGGCGCTGGCCGACGCGGCGGTGGCGGTGAACACGGCCCGGTCCACCGCCGACGTGCTCCAGGTCGCCGCCCGGCACGCGCTCAGCCTCGCCGAGGCCGCCCGGGTGGTGGTCACCGCGACCGGCGGGGCCCGCTCCGAGGCGGACGCCGGCGGCACCACCGCAGCCGACCCACATTTCGTGGCCGAGCTGACCGGCACCACCGGTGAGCAGCTCGGAGAGTTGCGGGTCTGGCGTGCGGCGGGCGACGGCGTGCACGCCGACGAGGCCGCGCTGACCCAGCTGGCCCGGCTGGTCGGGGTGCGGCTGGAGAACGCCCAGCTCTACGAAGCGGAGCACCGCATCGCCACCACGTTGCAGCACAGCCTGCTGCCCCGGTCACTGCCCCAGCTGCCCGGCGCGGTGGTGGCCAGCCGCTACCTGCCCGGCAGCGCCGACGTCGAGGTCGGCGGCGACTGGTACGACGTGATCGCGTTGCCGGGCGACGAGTTGGTGCTGGTCATCGGCGACGTGGTGGGCAAGGGCGTCCGGGCCGCCGCCGCGATGGGGCAACTGCGCAACGCGCTGCGGGCGTACCTGTTGGAGGGCTTCGACCCGGCCCAGGCGCTGACCCGACTCAACCGGCTGGTCGGGTCCAGCACCGAGCGCGATTCCTTCGCGACCGTGGTCTGCCTGCTGTTCAGCCCGCGTACCGGCCGGCTCCGGTACGCCAGCGCAGGTCACCCGTCGCCACTGCTGATCCGAGGAGGTGACGTGGCGTTCCTGCACGATCGTGCGCTCGGGCCGCCGGTCGGTGCGATCCCGGACGCGACGTACGAGGTGGTCGAGGGGGAGTTGCCCGCGGGTGGTCGACTGCTGCTCTACACCGACGGCCTCATCGAGGATCGGCAGCTCGGTATCGACGCCGCGTTGGCCCGGTTGCGCGCGGACGCGGCCACGCCGGGTGAGCACGTGACGGACCTGGTGGACGCGGTCGTCGAGCGGGTCGACGGGCGGCCGCGCCACGACGACGTGGCCGTGCTCGCCCTGGAGGCGGTCGAGCTGAACCGCTTCGCGTTGCGGTTGCCGGCGGACCCGACCCGGCTCAGCGTGCTGCGCAAGCGCCTCGAGGATTTCCTGGTCGCGCACGAGGTCGGCGAGACCGACCTGTTCGACCTGACCGTGGCGGTGTCCGAGGCGGCCGCGAACGCCATCGAGCACCCGGTGCATCCCGCCGAGCCGGTGATCAGCGTCGAGGTGACCATCGAGGACCGGACGGTGACCGCAACGGTGCGCGACAGCGGCCACTGGCGGGAGTCGACCGGCTCCGGATTCCGGGGGCGCGGGCTGACCCTGATCAAGGCGCTGGGTGACCTGTCGGTGCGGCGTACCCCCGAGGGCACCGAGGTGACGCTGCGCCGGCGGCTGCAGAGCTGACCAGGCGCCCGACGGTGGCCGGGCACGCCGATGTCATCTCGGCGGGGTCGGCCGTGGGGTGCCTCAGGCCGGACTCAGCCAGCTCTGGCCGCCCAGACCGGAGATGTCCAGCACCCGGCGGACCTGCCGGGACGGCAGCACGGTGAGCGAGCCGGAGAATTGCTGGGCGAGGCGGACGAGGGCGTGGATGGCGGCCGAGTCGAAGAAGGTGACCTCGCGCAGGTCCAGGGTGATCCGCTCGGCGGGCTCGCGCAGCGCGGTCTGGAGCATGGCGTCGGCGGTCGACATGTCGACCTCGCCCGCCACCACCACCTGGAGGTGATCACCGTCGATCTCCGAGCTGGCGGAGAAGACGGGTGGTGCTCCCCCTTGATCCACGCAGACACCATGGCACAGCCGATCAGGCGGGGCAACAACCGGTCCGGGCCAGCCGTGGCGTGGGTCACCGGCGGACCCGGCGATAGGCTTGCGGCATGAACGTCCGTGCGCCGCTGACCCCAGGCACGCTCTCCCCGTGGCGACCGGTGCCTGCCCAGATCGCCCGACCGGAGTACGTGGGTAAGAAGCGCCCCCTCCAGTGGCGTGGCTCGCACGTGCAGACGCCGGAGACCATCGAGAAGATGCGGATCGCGAGCCGGCTCGCCGCACAGGCGACCCAGCTCGCTGGCGAGCACTGCAAGCCCGGGGTGACCACCGACGAGATCGACCGGGTGGTGCACGAGTTCCTCTGCGACCACGGCGCGTACCCGTCGACGCTGGGCTACAAGGGCTTCCCCAAGTCCTGCTGCACCAGCCTCAACGAGGTCATCTGCCACGGCATCCCGGACACCACCGTGCTCCAGGACGGCGACATCATCAACGTCGACGTGACCGCGTACATCAACGGGGTGCACGGCGACACCGACGCCACCTTCTGCGTCGGTGAGGTCAGCGAGGAGGCTCGGCTGCTGGTCGAGCGCACCCACGAGGCGATGATGCGCGGCATCCGCGCCGTCGCCCCGGGCCGGCAGATCAACGTGGTGGGCCGGGTCATCGAGTCGTACGCCAAGCGGTTCGGCTACGGCGTGGTCCGTGACTTCACCGGCCACGGCATCGGCGAGACCTTCCACAGCGGGCTCTACGTGCCGCACTACGACAGCCCTCGCCCCACGGACCTGATGGAGCCGGGAATGACCTTCACCATCGAGCCGATGATCACGCTGGGCACCTACCAGTACGACATGTGGGACGACGGCTGGACCGTGGTCACCAAGGATCGAAAGTGGACGGCGCAGTTCGAGCACACCATCGTGGTGACCGACGACGGCCACGAGATCCTGACGCTGCCGTGACCGACACTCCCGCGGCACTGCGTGAGGCGCACCACGCGGACGTCTCCGGCGGCTGGCTACGCCCGGCCGTCTTCGGCGCGATGGACGGCCTGGTCACCAACATCGCCCTGATCGCCGGGGTCGGTGGCGGCGGGGTGTCGTCGCACAGCATCGTGCTGACCGGCACCGCGGGGCTGGTGGCCGGCGCGATCTCGATGGGGCTCGGCGAGTACACCAGCGTGCGCTCGGCCAACGAGCAGGTCGCCGCCGAGGTGGCCAAGGAGCGGCGGGAGCTGGAGCGACACCCCGAGGCCGAGGCCCGCGAGCTGGCCGACGCCTGGGTGGCTCGTGGCCTACCCCGGGACCTGGCCACCCAGGTCGCCGAGGCGGTGCGCCGTGACCCGGAGGAGGCGCTTCGGGTGCACGTCCGCGAGGAGTTGGGCGTCGACCCCGACGACCAGCCCAGCCCGTGGGCGGCGGCGATCTCCTCGTTCCTGTTCTTCTCGGCGGGGGCGCTGGTGCCGCTGCTCTCGTACCTGCTCGGCTCCACCGAGCTGTGGTTGGCCCTCGCCGTTGGTGGGCTCGGGCTGTTCGCGGCCGGTGCGGTGGTGGCCCGGTTCACCAACCGGTCCTGGTGGATCAGCGGCCTGCGCCAGCTCCTGCTGGGCGCGGCGGCGGCCGCCGCCACCTACCTGGTCGGCACCCTGATCGGCGTCAACGGCGGGCTGTGACCCGCCTCGGCCGGTGAGCAGCTCGTCGACCGTGCCGTCCACCGGGCGGCAGCCTGGTCAGCCGTCGGCCGGGTCGGCCGGCCCGCCGCGCTCGGCCGGCACCAGCCGGAAGATGCGCATCTCCCGACCGCCGGCCCGCTGCACGTACGTGCGGTACGCCGGCCACTCGGTGACCAGTAGCTGCCACAGCCGGTCCCGTTCGGCGCCGACGGCCTGCTCGGCGCGCACCGGCACCAGCCGGCCCTTCACGGCCACCTCGGCGGCCGGGTCGGCGAGCAGGTTCATCGCCCAGCCCGGCTGGTGCGCGTTTCCCCAGTTGGAGCCGATCACGACGTACGAGTCGCCGTCGGGCACGTAGACCAGGGGATTGCTGCGGGGCTTGCCGGAGCGACGACCGGTCGTGGTGATCACCAGTGACGGGACCAGGCCGAGCGCGACCACCCTGCCCCGGGTGAGCCGACCGACCACCCGGTCGGCGGGGACCAGCAGGCGAGCGCCGGCGGCGAACCAGCGGTGATGACCGAGCCGGCGGGTGAGGGTTCCCAGTGCGGACACGCAGCACAGTCTGCCGGCTGTCGCGCCCGGGCGGCACCCCCCGAACCGGCCGGCCCACAGTCAGCCCAGCCTCGCCGTCAGTCCAGCCGCCGCTCGATCGGCAGCCGGGCCCGGGTGAACAGCCCTGCCCCGAGCATCGCCACCAGTGGCACCAGCACCAGGACACCGAGCGCCGGCCACGGCACCAGGAACGGGTACGGCTCGCGCACCGGCCAGTCGGTCGCGTACTGCCGGTTGACCGAGAACAGCACGATCACGGCGGTGCCCAGCCCGGCCACGATGCCGAGCACCGAACCCAGACCGGCGATCACCCCGGCCTGACAGATCGCCAGCAGCCGGCGTACCGCGGGGGCCGCGCCGACCGCCGCGAGAGTGGCCAACTCGGTGCGCCCCTCGGCAGCGGCGAGCGCGGTGGCCATCCCGGCCGCGCCCACCGTGATCAGCCCGGCCGCGGCGGCGAGCAGCAGGAGTAGCGGTGACCTGTCCTGCTGGGCGGCGCCCCACTCCGCGGTGAACGACAACGTGCCGACGGGCTGCAGAGCCTTGCTGAAGCGTTGCTGCCGCTGCTCGTCCGGTGGCGCCGAAGTGTCGATCACCCAACCGCTCAGGGACCAGCTCAGCCCGAGTCGGTGCGCCGCGGCGGGGGACAGCAGCAGACGGGGCTGGCCGACCGTCGGCGGCAGCGCGTACCCGGGCAGGTCGGTGGTCGCATCGGTCGGATGCTCCGACCCGGTCTCGGCGCGGTTCACCCGTACGGTCACCTGGCCGTCGTGCAGGTAACGCGGGTCGGTCACCACCACGCCCCCGGCGCGCAGCGTCGCGGTGGCGGTGGCGGTGGTCGCCGGGTCCGTGCCGGTGAGGATCGGCAGCGCGCTGCCGTCGTCCACCAACGTCTGTACGTAGCCGCCGTAGTAGTCGACGCCGCGGATCCGGCAACGCGGGTCGGCCCGGGCCTGCCGGCGTTGTGTCGGGGACAGGCCGTCCTCGGGCTGCCAGGGGCAGGCCCGCTCCGGCGGCAACTCCGGAGCGACGTAGCAGTAGCTCTCGGAGCTGTCCGGCGCCGGGCAGGTCACCGCCTGCACCCGGGCCACCCCGCCGGCACCCAACTGCTCGCGGGCTGCGGTCGTGACCTGGGCCAGCGTGGGCTCCGGTTGCCGGGCCGGCTCGATCGGGTTCACCAGTACATGGCCGGCCGGCAGCATCGGTCGGTAGGCGCGTGCGTCGCGGGCCTCGTCGCTGGCCAGGTACACGCCGAGCGCGACGCTGCTGGCCACCGCGGCCATCACGGCGCAGATCGCCGGCGTCGCGGCGGCCCGGTTCCGGCTGGCGTCCCGCAGCGCGATCCGGGGCGCCAACGGCAGCACCCGGCCCAGGCGGGCGAGCGCGCCGACCAATGTGGGGGTACAGCAGACCAGGCCCAGCTCACCGAGGATCAGGCCGGTCAGGATCACCGCCGTCGAAGTCTGGGTCGCGCCGAGCGCCGCCAGGCCCGCCCCGCCGGCAACCAGCGCCAACCCGAGGGCGAGCCACCGGACCCGGGACGACGGCGGGGTGCGCCGTCCGGCGAGCCCGGCGAGGACGTCCTGCCGGGCGGCGGTCCAGGCCGGCGCCAGGGCGGCGAGCACCCCGGCCAGCACCGCGACTCCGGCGAGCAGGGCCAGCGCCGCCGGCCAGCAGCGATAGCCACCGAAGCGGGCGCCGAAGACGTACTGCTCCACCAGCGGGCGGCCGGCGAACGCCGCGCCGACGCCGAGAAGCAGGCCGGCGACGGCGCCCAGCACGCCCAGCACCACGCCGTCGGCCAGCACCACCCGACGTAGCTGGGCCGCGTCGCCGCCGGCCACCGCGACCAACGCCAGATCCCGCCGCCGTCGGCGGACGCCGACCGCGAAGGCGGGCCCGACCAGCAGCACCACCTCCAGCAGCCCGAGGCCGGCGATCAGTACGCCGGTGCTCAGGTCCGCCGTGTCGCTCGCGTCGACCGAGCCGAGCCAGGTCCGCGTCTGCGTCGCTGCCGGGCCGGTCGGGTGGCGGGGCGTGACCACCACGCCGTGCTCGTTGAGCAGGGACACCAGCGCTGCGTCGACCGCGCCGGGCACGTCCACCAGCCAGCTGCTCTCCAGCATCGCTTCGTTCGTCGGCGCGGCCCCGGGGTGCAGCACGACCACCGGGCCGAGGTTGTCGGCGAACTCGACCACCCCGACCACGGCGTACACCCGGGCCCCGTCGGCGGTGGCCACGGCGTCGCCCAGGCGCAGGTGCAGACGGCGCAGCGTCGCCGGGCTCACCGCGACCTCGCCGGCCTGCTCCGGCGCCCGTCCGCTCCGGAAGCGCACCAGGCCCCGGGCCAGCGGGTCGGTGAGATCCAGTACCCGCCCATCCACGGTTTCGTCGCGGGTCGGGCCGCGCACCGTCAGGTCGAAGCTGGCCGGCACCTCGGTGGCACGGCCGCCCGGACCGAGCAACGCGGTCACCTCGGCGGTGGTAGTCGCCCGAACCGGTCCGTCGTCGCCGTCCCGGGAGTACCAGTTGTCGCCCCACTCGTTCTGGCCGACCGGGCCGTCGGCGAGCCAGCGTAGCTCCGCGTCGGCCACGCCGAGCCGGCGATCGATCCGCTCCTGCGGGGTCAGTTCGGCCATGTCGTAGCTGGCCGCCAGGAAGGCCAGCACCAGCACCGGCAGGGCGATCATCGCGAGCACCAGGGCGGTCCGTCGGCGGGCCCGGCGCGACTCGCGGCGAGCGATCCGCAGCGCCGCCCGCCAGGAACCGGTCAGCTCGGCGAACCGCCGTCGGTCGGGCAGCGGGGGTGACGCGGCCGGCTGCGCCGTCGGTACGTCGGCCCGGCCGGGCGTCCGCAGCGTACGGCGCGCGGTCACCGGTCGCTGCCGGACAGCAGCTGCTCGACACTGCCCAGCGGCGCCGTCGTGTCGACCAGCACCCCGTCGCGCAGGAACACGACCCGGTCAGCCCAGCCCGCGTGCCGCGCCTCGTGGGTGACCAGCACGCCGGCGGCGCCCGCGTCGACCCGGCGGCGCAGCAGGTGCAGCACGGCCTCGCCGGTCTGTGAGTCCAACGCCCCGGTCGGCTCGTCGGCGAGCACCAGTCGTCGCTCGCCGACGAGCGCGCGGGCGATGGCCACCCGCTGCTGCTGACCGCCGGAGAGCTGGTCGGGGAAGCGGTCGCCCAGCGCCGGCAGGCCCACCTCGGTGAGCGCGGCCAGGGCCAGCGCGCGGGCCCGACGTACGCCGGTGCCGTCCAACTCCAGTGGGAGCGCGACGTTCTCCAGCGCGCTCAGGCTGCCCAACAGGTTGAGCTGCTGGAAGATGTAGCCGATCCGGCGCCGGCGCAACTGGGCCAGGCCGCGGCGGTCCAGCGCCCCCAGCGTGTGCCCCTCGACCCGCACCTCGCCGTCGGTGGGACGGTCCAGGCCCCCGGCCAGGGCGAGCAGCGTCGACTTGCCGGAGCCGGACGGGCCCATCACGGCGACCAGCTCACCCGGCCGGACGACCAGGCTGACACCGCGCAGCGCGTGCACCGCCGCCGGGCCGGTCCCGTGTGTGCGGTGGACGGCGCGTAGCTCCAGCACCGCGTCGTCCGGTCCACTCACCGCCGCGCCTCCTCGTCGACCCACCGGGCCGCATCGGGTTCGGTGGCGTCCCCCGGTCTGGCCACGGGTGGCGCCGGTGCGCCGGTGCGGTGGCGGACCAGGCTGGTCTCACAGTGGTCCAGCCAGCGGACCTCCGCCTCGGCCTGGAACATCATCGAGTCCAGCACCAGGCGCCAGGGCAGGTCCTCCGGCCGGTCGCTGCCGTACTTCAACCGGGTCAACTCCTGCAGGGCGCGTATCGTCGCGCTGCGCTGGGCCTGCACCACCGAGCGGACGTCCACCCCGGGGGTGGTCAACGCCAGCGCCAGCTTGATCGCCAATTCGTCACGGGGGCGGTCGGTACGACTGATCGGGGTGGCGAACCACAGCGCCAGGTCCGCGCGGCCGGCGTCGGTGATCTCGTACGGGCGCTGCCCGGCCTCGCTCTCCGGCAACGGGCGCACCAGGCCGTCCCGTTCCAGTCGGGCCAGCGTGGTGTAGACCTGCCCGATGTTCAGCGGCCAGGTCGAGCCGGTCGACTCCTCGAAGGCGGCGCGCAGCTGGTAGCCGTACATCTGGCCGCGTTCGAGGAGGGCGAGCAGCCCGTGACGGATGGACATGGGAACGGAGTATGCATACCTGGTATGCGCAGCGCAACCGGAGCGGAACGGGTCAGGTCGGGCGGCCGGGAAATGGGACAGTCAACGGGGTGATTCCGGCCGTCTTGCGCCACCGGGTGGCCCGTACGGCGTACTCGACCAGGGCGGTCAGTGCCTGGTTGCGATCGGTGCCGGTGGTGGCGGCCAACGCGGCCCGCCAGTGCGCCGCGGTGCGATCCTCCACCTCGACGGCCAGCCGCAGCGCGCTCGACCGGTCGGTGACCGGGTACGGCAGCGCGTACCCGGCCCGGTCCGGTGGCACGGTGGCGCCGGACGTGCTGAGCTGCACCACCAGCGCGTCACGTCGCCGTCGGTGTGCGGCCTCCGCCTGGCGTGCGGCGTCCCGCGACGCCCCGGTGAGCCGGACGCCGATCCGGCCGTAGGCGTAGATGGCCGCGTACTCGGCGGACAGGGCGGCGGCGAGCGCCTCCCCGGCGGACGGCTGCCTCACTTCAGTGCCTCCTGGTGGGTGGCCCGCGCGGCGGCGATCGACCCGAGCAGTGCCGCTCGGTCCGCTGGCGCCTCTGCGCAGGCCCGGGTGGCGGACTGCTGCCCGGTTTTCTCCAACGCCCGCAGGGCGGCCAACGCGCCGGCCGGGTCGGTCGCCGTGGTGGCGGTCGGAGTCGCGGCGGGCGCCGACGGCAGGGCGATGCCGATCAAACGGGCCAGCTCGGTGGCGTGCGCGGTGTGCGCCTCGGCGATCGGGTTGAGCCGGCTGGCCAGGTCCGGGTGCGTGGTGGCGCTCGCCTGGTAGGCCGCGGCCAGCCCGAGCGACTCGTCCACCATCGGCCGCAGCGGGTCCGGTGGTGGGGTCGGCCGCTCATCGCGGTCGAAAAGATCACAGCCGGTCAGGGGCGCCGCCGCGCCGCCGAGCGCCAGCAGCGCCCCGGCACGCAGGAGCTTTCGCCGAGAATGCCCGGATGTCTGGTCGCGCTGTGTCGCTCTGCCGATCCCCACCGGGCAAGTCAACACCATCGGTGCCGCCTCGGGGGCCACCGGCGTCGGTGCGCCGCTCGGCCCGCTGGCGGGCAGGCACGTTACGCTCTGCGCAGCCACCGGCGCGTCCGCTCCGGTGGCGTGCCGGCATGGCGGGACTCCCGGTCGCCGTCGACCAGTGAAAGGTGCGGAGATGACTCAGCGTGGCCGTGCCACCAGGTCGACAGGTCGACCCCCGGGTGGCGTGGGTCCCCGCGGCGGTGATCTCGCCGCCCGCCGTACCCGGTTGCGGGCCGTGATCGAGCCGGTGGTGATCGCTGCGGGCTACGACCTGGAGGACGTGTCGGTCTCCCGGGCCGGCCGCCGGCACGTGGTGCGGGTGCTCGTGGACGCCGACGGCGGGATCGACCTGGACGCCGTCGCGGTCGTCTCCCGCGCGGTCTCGACCGCGCTGGACGCCGCCGAGGAGGCTGACGGCGACATCGTCGCCGGGGAGTACCAGCTCGAGGTCAGCTCGCCGGGCGTGGACCGGCCGCTCACCCTGCCCCGGCACTGGCGTCGCAACGTGGGCCGGCTGGTCAAGGTCACCGTGCGGGGTGCGGGCGCGCTGCCCGGCCAGCGCGGCGACCAGATCGCCGGTGACCGCCAGCTGACCGGCCGGGTGGTCGGGGCCGACGACGAGGGCGTGCAGCTGGAGACCGACGACGGCCGGGCCGCCTTGGCGTACGCCCAGCTGGGGCCGGGCCGGGTGCAGGTCGAGTTCAGTCGCCTCGCCGAGCTGGGCGAGCCGGACGAGATCGACGACGCGGACGAGACCGACGATTCAGACGACATCGACGACGAAGATGATGTGGAGGACGAGGAGAGGTGAACATCGACCTCGCGGCGCTGCGCGCACTCGAGCGCGAGCGGGAGATCCCGTTCGACACGATCCTCGCGGCGATCGAGACCGCGTTGCTGACCGCCTACCGGCACACCGATGGTGCCGAGCCGCACGCCCGGGTGGAGATCGACCGCAAGTCGGGCGCCGCCCTGGTATACGCCCAGGAGATGGACGAGGACGGCAGCCTCGTGCGGGAGTGGGACGACACTCCGCACGACTTCGGCCGGATCGCCGCGATGACCGCGAAGCAGGTGATCCTCCAGCGCCTGCGGGAGGCCACCGACGAGGTGCATTTCGGCGAGTACGTGGGACGCGAGGGCGACCTGGTCACCGGCGTGGTGCAGGCGCACGAGACGCGTACTGAGAAGGGCATCGTCAGCGTCGACCTGGGCAAGCTGGAGGGCGTGCTGCCGCAGTCCGAGCAGGTGCCCGGCGAGCGGTACACCCACGGCGAGCGCATCCGCTGCGTGGTCGTGCACGTGGCCAAGGGCATGCGCGGGCCGCAGATCACTCTGTCCCGGTCGCACCCGGCGCTGGTCAAGAAGCTGTTCGCGCTGGAGGTTCCGGAGATCGCCGACGGCACGGTGGAGATCGGCGCGATCGCCCGTGAGGCAGGTCACCGTACGAAGATCGCCGTACGCTCCACCACCCCCGGCGTGAACGCCAAGGGGGCCTGCATCGGCCCGATGGGCCAGCGGGTGCGTGCCGTGATGAGCGAACTGCACGGCGAAAAGATCGACATTATCGACTGGTCGGATGATCCGGCCACCTTCGTCGGCAACGCGTTGTCGCCGGCCAAGGCCCTGCGGGTCGAGGTCGTCGACCTGGCCGGCCGGGCGGCCCGCGTGACCGTTCCGGACTTCCAGCTCTCCCTCGCCATCGGGCGGGAGGGGCAGAATGCCCGTCTCGCTGCCCGTTTGACCGGTTGGCGGATCGACATTCGTTCCGACGCCGAGCAGGTCGCCCCGGCTGCGCGCGGGGCAGCTGATCACGTGCCGGAGCCGGGCGGAGCGATCTCGGGCAGCTAGGGGTAGACTTCCTCCAGTGGTACGACGCGCGCAGCCGGAGCGCACCTGTGTGGGTTGCCGGCAACGTGCGCCGGCCAGCGAATTGCTGCGGGTTGTGGCAATCGGTGCCGAGACTGGTCACAGTCTCCGGCCTGATCCGCTCCGCAGGCTGCCGGGTCGGGGAGCGAACATGCACCCGGATCCGGCCTGCTTCGCGCTGGCAGTGCGGCGCCGCGCCTTCGGGCGTGCGCTACGCATCACCGAGGTCCTCGACCACGGTGCGCTGGCGGAACACGTCGATGCGCCAACCACTACGTCCGGTCATCCCGACCGGGCGAGGGTCGCTAGCAGGGTAGGACGACCGACATGAGCACACGATGAAGTCCCTGAAATGACCAGGCTTCAAGTGCACGAGTGAGGTTGTTGCGGGTGCTGCCCGCACGACCTCGGAGTGAGGAGTGCAGTGGCAGGCAAGGCCCGCGTACACGAGCTTGCAAAAGAGCTCGGGGTCGAGAGTAAGACCGTTCTCGCCAAGCTGAAGGAAATGGGCGAGTTCGTGAAGTCCGCGTCCAGCACCGTCGAGGCGCCCGTCGCCCGTCGACTGCGTAACGCGTTTGTCGCTTCCGCCGGTGCTCCGGCGCCGGCCGCCCCGTCGGCGCCCGCGCCGGCGCCGGCTTCAGCTACGACCCCGACGCCGTCCCCGACCCCGGGCGCGCCGCGGGTTTCGGCCCGACCGATGCCGCCTCGGCGGCCGGCCGCGCCGGCACCTGGTCCGAAGCCGAAGGGCCCGGTGCCCGCTGCACCGCAGCCCGCGGCTCCGGTTGCCCAGCCGGCGAGTGCCCACGACATCGAGGTGGCGGCCGCAGAGGCGCGTGCCGCCGCGCTGAAGGCTGAGCAGGAGGCCGCGGTCAAGGCCGCGCAGGCCGCCCGCCAGCAGCAGCGGGACAACCCCGTTCGCCGGGAACCTCCGGCAGACGGCACCCGCCCCGGCCCCGGCCCTCGGCCGGGTCCCGCCGCGATGCCACCCCGTCCCGGTTCACCGGCTGCCCGTCCGGGCACGCCGGCGCCGGGCCCCGGTGCCCGTCCTGGCGGTCGTCCGCCGGCGCGCGGCGCCGGTAACAACCCGTTCGGCATCCAGGGTGGCCAGCAGCAGCGGCCGCCGGCCGCTGGTGCGGGTGGCCCCCGGCCGAACACCCCGGCGGGCATGCCGCCGCGGCCGAGCCCGAACTCCATGCCGCCGCGGCCCAGCCCGGCGTCCATGCCGAGCCAGCGTCCGGCTGCCGGTCGCCCCGGTCCCGGTGGCGCCGGTCGCCCCGGTGGCGGCGCGGGTCGTCCCGGTGGCGGTGGCGGCGGTGGCTTCCGTGGTGGTCCCGGTGGCGGCGGCGGTGCTGGTGGCGGCGGCGGTTACCGCGGCGGCCCCGGTGGCGGCGCGGGTGCCGGCGGTGGCGGTGGCTACCGTGGCGGTCCCGGCGGCGGCGGCGGTGCTCCCGGTGGCGGTTTCCGTCCGGGCGCCCCGTCCGGTGGCGGCGGTCGTCCCGGTGCCGGTGGTCGTGGCCGTGGCGGTGGCGCAGCGGGTGCCTTCGGGCGTCCCGGTGGCCGGCCGACGCGCGGTCGCAAGTCCAAGAAGCAGCGCAGACAGGAGTTCGACAACCTGTCGGCTCCGACCATGAGCTCGGGTGCTCCCCGGGGTCAGGGTCAGGTCGTCCGGCTCTCCCGTGGCGCCTCGCTGTCGGACTTCGCCGACCGCATCAACGCCAACCCGGGTTCGCTGGTCCAGGAGATGTTCAACCTGGGCGAGATGGTCACGGCGACCCAGTCCTGCTCCGACGACACCCTGCAGTTGCTGGGTGAGCACCTCGGCTTCGACATCCAGATCGTCAGCCCGGAGGACGAGGATCGCGAGCTGCTCGCGCAGTTCAACATCGACCTCGACGCCGAGGTGGCCGAGGAGCGTCTGGTCAGCCGTGCGCCGGTCGTGACCGTCATGGGTCACGTCGACCACGGTAAGACCAAGCTGCTCGACGCGATCCGCAAGGCGAACGTCGTGGCTGGCGAGGCGGGTGGCATCACCCAGCACATCGGTGCGTACCAGGTGCACGTCCCGCACGAGGGTGTGGACCGTGCGGTGACCTTCATCGACACTCCGGGTCACGAGGCGTTCACCGCCATGCGTGCCCGTGGTGCCCAGGTGACGGACATCGTGATCCTGGTGGTCGCGGCCGACGACGGCGTGATGCCGCAGACCATCGAGGCGTTGAACCACGCCAAGGCGGCGGACGTGCCGATCGTGGTCGCGGTCAACAAGGTCGACAAGCCGGAGGCCAACCCGGACAAGGTCCGCCAGCAGCTGACCGAGTACGGCCTGGTCGCCGAGGAGTACGGCGGCGAGACCATGTTCGTCAACGTGGCCGCCAAGCCGGGCATCGGCATCGAGGAGCTCCTCGAGGCTGTCCTGCTGACCGCCGACGCGTCGCTGGAGCTGACCGCTCCGATCGACGGGCCGGCGCAGGGTGTGGCCATCGAGGCGCACCTGGACAAGGGTCGCGGTGCGGTGGCGACGGTGCTGGTGCAGAAGGGCACCCTGCGGGCGGGCGACTCGATCGTCGCCGGTGGGGCCCACGGCCGGGTCCGGGCCATGCTCGACGAGAACGGCAACCAGGTCTCCGAGGCCGGGCCGGCGCGTCCGGTCATGGTCCTGGGTCTGACCGCGCCTCCCGGCGCGGGTGACACGTTCCTCGCCGCGGCGGACGACCGCACGGTGCGGCAGATCGCCGAGCAGCGTCAGGCACGGCGACGGGCGGCGGCGTTCGCCAACTCCCGTGGTCGGGCCACTCTTGAGACGCTCATGGAGCAGCTCAAGGAGGGCGAGAAGACGTCGCTCAACCTCATCCTCAAGGGCGATGGCTCCGGTTCGGTGGAGGCCCTGGAGGACGCGCTGTTCAACCTCGACATTCCCGAGGAGGTCCAGCTCAAGGTCCTCGACCGGGGTGTCGGCGCGATCACCGAGAGCAACGTCATGCTCGCGAGTGCCTCGTCCGAGCCGGTCACGATCATCGGCTTCAACGTGCGGGCCTCGAACAAGGTCCGTGAGATGGCCGACCGCGAGGGCGTGGAGATCCGGTACTACACCGTCATCTACCAGGCCATCGAGGAGATCGAGGCCGCGCTCAAGGGCCTGCTCAAGCCGGAGTACGAGGAGGTCGAGCTGGGCAGCGCGGAGATCCGCGACGTCTTCCGCTCGTCCAAGATCGGCAACATCTCCGGTTGCATCGTCCGGTCCGGTGTCCTTCGGCGCAACGCCAAGGCACGCCTGCTGCGGGACGGGACGGTCGTGGCGGACAACCTCACGATCAGCTCGCTCAAGCGGTTCAAGGACGACGCCACGGAGGTCCGCGAGGGCTTCGAGTGTGGTCTGACCCTGGGTGGTTACAACAACGTCCAGGTCGGCGACATCATCGAGACCTTCGAGATGCGGGAGAAGGTTCGCGCCTGATCCGGCGGTGACACGCTGATCAAGGGGTTTACGCCAGTTGGCGTAAACCCCTTGATCATGTGGGGCGGGTAGCCGGTATCGTCCGGGGCGATGTTCACCGGAAACGCGGTCTTCGACCTGCTGCTGCCGGGCGACTCCAGGTCGCTCAAGGCCAAGAGATCATATGTACGGCCGATCGTGGCGGCGCTGCGCCGCTTCGAGGTTTCGGTCGCCGAGGTGGGAGCGCTCGACCTGCACGGTCGAGCGCAGATTGCGGTGGCCGTGGTTGCCGCCGAGGCGGCGCATGTCCGGGAGGTCCTGGATTCCTGCGAGCGCCTCGTGGCCGGTCGTCCGGAGGCCGAGTTGTTGTCGGTCCGGCGTCGGCTGTACGGCGCGGACGACGACTGACCAGGCTGCCGGCTGTGCTGGGCGGGCAGTCCGCCCGCGAATGTAGTGTTCGAGATGTTGGCCGGTCGGCCGGCGACCCACGGGTCGTCGTGCCGGCCGGGAGCAGGACGCCGTGGAGGTGGCGAGATGTCTGATCCGGCCAAGGTACGTCGGCACGCGGAACGGGTGCGTGAGCTGGTCGCGTCGGTGGTGCGGAGCCAGATCAAGGACCCGCGGCTCGGCATGATCACGATCACCGACGCCCGGATCACCGCGGATCTGCGCGACGCGACGGTCTTCTACACCGTGCTCGGTGACGCGGTGGCCCAGTCGGACACCGCGGCGGCGCTGGAGAGCGCCAAGGGGCTGCTGCGCAGCACGGTCGGTAAGGCGCTCGGGCTGCGGCACTCACCGACCCTCACCTTCGTCCTGGACGACGTTCAGGATCAGGTCAAGCACATCGACGACCTGCTCGCCGCCGCCCGCAACGCCGACGCCGAGGTGCAGCGGCTCGCCTCCCAAGCGGAGTACGCGGGCGAGGCCCAGCCGTACCGGGTGGACGAGGACGAGGACGACACGGACGAGGCCGCCGACGTCGCCGACGTCGAGGAGACCCCCCGGGGTGGGGAAAAGCGGTGACCGGCACCGTCGGCGCCCAACTCGCCACCGCGACCGGCGCCGGCCCCGCCGAGGCGGACTGGGCCGCGGCCGAGGCGCTGGTGCGGGCCATCCCGCCGACCGGGCGGGTGCTGTTGATCTGCCACGTCAACCCGGACGGCGACGCGCTGGGCAGCATGCTCGGCTTCGGTCTGGGCCTGCGCCAGCTCGGCGTACGCCAGGTGCAGGCGACCTTCCCCGGGCCGCCCGAGGTGCCCGAGCCCTTCCGTGGGCTGCCCGGCCTCGACCTGCTGGTCCCGGCGAGCGCTGCGGACCTCGATCCGGACCTGGTGATCTGCTTCGACGCGGCGAGCGAGTCGCGGCTCGGTGAGCTGGCCGGCCGGTTGTCCGCCGGCGGCGGCGCGGCGCTGGTGCTCGACCATCACGCGTCCAATCCCGGCTTCGGTACGGTCAACCTGATCGACCCGGCCGCCGCCGCGACCTCGGTGGTGGCGGAGCACCTGCTGACTCGGCTCGGTGTGACGCTGGATCGGTCGATCGCCGAGTGCCTCTACGTGGCGCTGACCACGGACACTGGCTCGTTCCGGTTCGAGGCGACGACCCCGGCGGTGCACCAGCTGGCCGCTCGACTGCTGGCCACCGGCATCTCGCCCGGTGACATCTCGCGGCGGGTCTTCGACACCCGTCCCTTCGGTGCGGTCCGGCTCTTCGGCGAGGTGCTGGGCCGCGCCCGGTTGGATCCGGCGGCGGCCGACGGCCGAGGGCTGGTCTGGACCTACGCCACGCTGGATGATCTGGCTCGGCACGACCAGCGACCGTACGTGCTGGAGGCGCTGATCGACTCCGTGCGCTGCACCGCCGAGGCGGACGTGAGCTGCGTGGTGAAGCAGACCGCCGCCGGCGAGTGGGCGGTGTCGATGCGTAGCAAGGGTGCGGTGGACGTCAGTCAGGTGGCGGTCGCGCTGGGTGGTGGCGGCCACCGGTTCGCGGCCGGGTTCACCGGTCGGGGCACCGCCGAGCAGGTGGTCGAGGCGATCCGTGGCCAGCTCGACGGGGCGCTGATCCTCCCCGACGCCTGACCGCTCGTCCGCAACCGCGGCGGCTTCCACGCGGCTCCGCCGCGAAGGGCTCCACCCTGCCCCCGCACCTGGGTCCTTTGCTCTGCTTACACCGACGCAACGGTTCGGACCCGAAAGTGTTGCGTCGGGTGAAGCAGAGCAAAGGATGCGGTCCGCAGGTCAGCTCCCTGTGCTCGCGGCTACCGCGCCGGGGTCGCCCAGCGGGGGGAAGATCAGGGTCAACTCCGGGGAGTGTTGGTCTTCCCGCGCTCCGTGATAGCGGGAAGAATCGCGGAATGGAGCAGCCGCACGACCTCACCGTGGAGGCGCCCCGCGCCTGGGACCGGCCCGCCGTCTCCGTTCCAGTTCTTGTCTGCCTGTCGCTCGTTGGCGGCCGGTTCGCGTCGTTCTCCACCGAGGCCAATCTCTACACCCTGGGCACCGGCGGGGTCCTGATCTGGCTCGGTCTGAGCAACCGGGTGTCGCGTCGCCCGGCGCCACGCCGGTTGGGTCCGGGCGTGGCCTGGTGGGCACTGCCGGTGGTGGTGTTCGGGGTCTTCGAGGGGGCCACCTTCGTGCTGGCGGTGGGCGACGACTTTCCGACCTTCTCCCGGCTGGCCGACCCGCTGCTGGAGGACCACCTGACCCGGTCGGCGGTGTGGTTCGCCTGGCTGGCCGCGTTCTGGGGGCTGGTGCGGCGATGATGCGAGCGCTCGCGATCGGCGGCTTCCTCACCTCGCTCGCCCTCTTCGCGCTGGTCGAGTGGCTGGCCCGACGGGAGGGTTCCCGGATTCCGACCCTGGGCGAGGTCTGCGCGTACGTCATGCGCTACGAGGTCGGTCCGGTGCCGGTGGGCAGGATCGGTCTGTTCGGCTTCTGGTGGTGGTTGGGCTGGCACTTTCTGGCCCGTTGAGCCGGGATGCCGACTGTCCAAATGGCGGGAACCGTGAGCAGCATGTGGACCTGAACGATAACTTGGGTGAAGGCCGGTGCCGCGTCGCGGCGCTGGTCGTGGGCGGTGGCGCGACACCCCGTGCCGCCTCCCTCCAGGGTCTGACCGACCCGGGCTCACGCTGCCCAACCGGCCGCTCCGGTGACCCCGGACCGCCCGTGGGGTGCTCAGCACGACCGCCCGTGCGGGCCGCCGCGTCCCGGTGGCTCACACCCTGGAAGGAGCGCCATCATGCCGCAGAAGCCCAAGCCCGAGACCACCGCCACCGAGGACGCCCGCGAGCAGGCTCGCCGCGCGCTGCAGACCTCGATGGACACCCGCCAGTAAGCCGCACCACCTGCCGGTGACACCGTCGTCGGGGCGGCCCCGGCAGTCGATGCTGTAAGTCCTCGCCAACCTTGCGATCCTTACCGGGCTCGTGACAGGATCGCCGGCGATGGACACCAGCACCCTTGCCGCATCGCCCCGACGGATCGCCGGCCTTGCCCTGCCCGCCCTGGTGGTGCTCGCCGCCGAGCCGCTCTACGTGCTGGTCGACACGGCCGTCGTCGGCCACCTCGGCCGGGTGCCGCTCGCCGCGCTCGCCATCGGCGGCACGGTGCTGACGCTCACCGCCTGGCTGGGCACCGTGGTCGCGTACGGCACCACCGGCCGTTCGGCCCGTCGCTTCGGCGCCGGCGACCGGGCGGCCGCGGTGGCCGAGGGGGTCCAGTCGTCCTGGCTGGCGTTCGGCGTCGGGCTGCTGGTCGCGATCGGCATGCAGTTCGGCGGGGGCGCGCTGGCGCGTACCCTCGCCGGCGGCAGTGGCGACGTGGCCGACGCCGCCGCTCAGTGGCTGCGGATCGCGGCGCTCGGCGCCCCTGGCCTGCTGCTCGCCGCCGCCGGCAACGGCTGGCTTCGCGGCGTGCAGGACACTCGCCGGCCACTGCTCTTCGTGCTCGGCCCCAACCTGCTCTCCGCGCTGCTGTGCCCGCTGCTGGTCTATCCCGGCGGGCTCGGCCTGCCCGGTTCGGCGGTGGCCAACGTGGTCGCCCAGACGCTCGCCGGCGGGCTCTTCGCCGCCGCGCTGGTCGCCGAGCGGGTGTCGCTGCGGCCCCGACCCCGGTTGATCCGCCAACAGCTGGTGCTGAGCCGGGACCTGCTGATCCGGGGCGCGGCGTTCCAGGCCAGCTTCCTCTCCGCGACCGCGGTCGCCGCCCGCTTCGGCGCCACCGCGGTCGGTGCCCACCAGATCGCCCTGCAACTGTGGTTCTTCACCGCCCTGGTGCTCGACGCGCTGGCCATCGCCGCGCAGTCCCTGGTGGGCGCCGCGCTCGGGGCCGGCGACGAGGCGGGCGCCCGCGCACTGGCCCGCCGGATCGGGCTGCTCGGCGGCGCGTGCGGCATCGCCTTCGCGCTGCTCATCGCCGCCGGCGCCGGCGCCGTACCGTCGTGGTTCAGCTCCGACCCGGGGGTACGCGAGCAGGCCATGGTGGCCTGGCCGTGGTTCGTCGCCATGCAGCCGCTGGCCGGGGTGGTGTTCGCCCTGGACGGCGTGTTGATCGGCGCCGGCGACGTGCGCTACCTGCGCAACCTCACCATCGTGGGTGTGGTGGGCGGCTTCCTGCCGGCCATCTGGCTGGCGTACTGGCTCGACCTCGGGCTCGGCGGCATCTGGGCCGGGCTCACCCTGTTCGTCGTGATCCGGCTGGTCGCGCTGCTGCTGCGGCTGCGCAGCGGCCGCTGGGCGGTGGTCGGCGCCGTCCGCTGATCTGGCAGGCTTGGGCGTCGTGAGCACCGATGGACTGATCGTGGTCGACAAGCCCGGCGGCATGACGTCGCACGACGTGGTGGCGCGGATCCGCCGGTTGGCGAAGACCCGCCGGGTCGGGCACGGCGGCACCCTCGACCCGATGGCCACCGGCGTGCTGGTGATCGGTGTCGGCCGGGCCACCCGGCTGCTGACCTACGTGATCGGCGCGGGCAAGAGCTACACCGGCACCATCCGACTGGGTCAGGCCACCGTCACCGACGACGCCGAGGGCGACGTGATCGCCACGACCCCCGCCGGCCAGGTCACCGACGACGACATCCGGGCAGCGCTGGCCCCGCTGATCGGTGAGATCGACCAGGTGCCGAGCGCGGTCAGCGCCATCAAGATCGACGGGCAGCGGGCGTACAAGCGGGTTCGCGACGGGGAGAGCGTCGAGCTGCCCGCCCGACGGGTCACCATCTCGCGGCTGGACGTGCTGGCGATTCGCCGGACCGAGCCGGACGTGGTGGACGTGGACGTGGACGTGACCTGCTCGTCCGGCACGTACATCCGGGCCATCGCCCGGGACGCGGGCCTGGCGCTCTCCGTCGGCGGGCACCTGACCGCGCTGCGGCGGACCGCGGTGGGCGGCTTCACCCTCGCCGAGGCGGCCACCCTCGACGAGCTGGAACAGCGCGCCCCGGAGGTGGTCAACCTGCCGCTGGACGCCGCGGCCGACCGCTTCTTTCCGCGCCGGGAGGCCACGCCCGACGAGGCGCGGGTGCTGGCCCACGGCGGGCCGCTGGACCCGGCCGGCCTCGCCGGGCCGTACGCCGTGTTCGGGCCGGCCGGTGGCCTGATCGCTATCGTCAGCGAGCGGGACGGGCGCGCCCGCGCGGAGATCGTGCTCGCCCCGGCCTGACGGCGGGGCGCAGGTCAGGCGCCGGCCGCCGGTCGGCGGTGTCGACCCGCCGGCCGGCGGGACAGCAGGGGGAGGTAGGAGCGGCATGCAGCGGTGGCGGGGGTACGACGCGGCGCCCGGCGGGTGGGGGCGCTCGGTCGTCACCATCGGCGTGTTCGACGGCGTTCACAAGGGGCACCAGTCGATCATCAAGCACACCGTGGCCCGGGCTCGGGAGTTGGGCGTGCAGTCGGTGGTGGTCACCTTCGACCCGCACCCGGCCGAGGTGGTCCGTCCCGGTTCGCACCCGGCCGTGCTCACCGAGCCGGCCCGCAAGGCGGAGCTGATCGAGGCGCTCGGCGCGGACGTGCTCTGTGTGGTGCCGTTCACCCCGGAGTTCTCCCGGCTGCCGGCCGAGGAGTTCGTGCACGATGTCCTGGTCGAGTACCTGCACGCCGCGCTGGTCGTGGTCGGCGGCAACTTCCGCTTCGGGCACCGTGCGGCCGGCGACGTGGCGCTGCTGGAGCGGCTCGGTCGTACCTTCGGCTTCGGCGTGGAGGGCGCTCCGCTGGTCGCCGAGGACGGCACGGTCTTCTCCTCCACGTACATCCGCTCCTGTGTCAACGCGGGCGACGTGGGCGCCGCCGCCGCCGCCCTGGGCCGCCCCCAGCGGCTCGAGGGCGTGGTGGTGCGCGGCGACCAGCGCGGACGGGAGCTGGGCTTCCCCACCGCCAACCTGCTCGTCCACCGGTACGCGGCAGTGCCCGCCGACGGCGTGTACGCCGCCCGCCTGATCCGCCGCGGGCAGCACGAGCCGCTGATGGCCGCCGTGTCGGTGGGCACCAACCCGACCTTCTCCGGCCGGGAGCGGCGGGTGGAGGCGTACGCCCTCGACTTCACCGGCGACCTCTACGGCGAGCGACTGGCCCTGGACTTCGTGGCGCACCTGCGCGGCCAGATCCGGTACGACTCAATCGAGCCGTTGATCGCCCAGATGAACCAGGACGTCGAGCGTGCCCGACGCGCTCTGAGCTGAGCAACGTGGGCTGCCTCCGAGGCCCTTGACCGGGTGCTACCGGCAGGTGCTGGTAGTCTTTCGGGGACGTCGGGTGACCGGCGTGGGGCCTCGCGTGCCTGCTCGACGCCGCGGGTGCGAGGTACCGGTCCGTTCCCGGTCCATCGGGACGACGGACACCTACTTGATCAACCCATCGAAACAGGGAGAACATGGCGCTCGACCAGGAAGCCAAGGCCACGATCCGCGCGGAGTACGCGACCGCCGAGGGCGACACCGGTTCGCCGGAGGTCCAGGTGGCGGTCCTCACCAAGCGGATTGCCGAGCTGACCGAGCACCTGAAGGTGCACAAGCACGACCACCACAGCCGTCGTGGTCTGCTGCTGCTGGTCGGCCGGCGACGTCGGCTGCTCAACTACGTCCAGAAGAAGGACATCAACCGCTACCGGTCGCTCATCGAGCGGCTCGGCCTGCGCCGGTGACGTGAGCGGGGGAGTGGCCGACCGGCCGCTCCCCCGCTCGGCGTCCCACCTGAGAAAACACGGGCCGCGCGACCACCCGAGAGGGAGCCGGTCAGCGTACCGGTCTCCGGTAGTGGCCCCCGGGAACTCCGGCATCGATGCCGGCCACCCGGGCGCTTCGATCGAAGACCGGCCGGCTGAGCAGCTCCCCATGTCGTGGGCCCACGACGCGAAGGAGCACGACAGCACATGACCGAGACCAACCTCGGCACCGAATCCCGTACCGCCGTGATCGACAACGGTGCCTTCGGCACCCGCGAGATCACCTTCTCCACCGGTCGATTGGCTCGCCAGGCCGCCGGTTCCGTCGTCGCCCAGCTGGGCGAGACGGTCGTTCTCTCCGCCACCACCGCCGGTAAGCACCCGAAGGAGCAGTTCGACTTCTTCCCGCTGACCGTCGACGTCGAGGAGCGGATGTACGCCGCGGGCCGGATCCCCGGCTCGTTCTTCCGCCGTGAGGGCCGGCCCAGCGAGGACGCCATCCTCACCTGCCGCCTGATCGACCGGCCGCTGCGCCCGTCCTTCGTCAAGGGCCTGCGCAACGAGGTCCAGGTCGTCGAGACCATCCTGGCGCTCGACCCGCAGCACCCGTACGACGTCGTGGCGATCAACGCCGCCTCGATGTCGACCAAGCTCTCCGGCCTGCCGTTCTCCGGCCCGATCGGAGCCACCCGGGTCGCGCACATCGACGGCCAGTGGGTCGCCTTCCCGACCCTGGAGGAGCTGGCCCGGGCCACCTTCGACATGGTCGTGGCCGGCCGCACGCTCGACGACGGTGACGTTGCGATCATGATGGTGGAGGCCGAGGCCACGCCGAACGCCGTCACCCTGATCGCGGGCGGCGCCATCGCGCCGACCGAGGAGATCGTGGCCAGCGGTCTGGAGGCCGCCAAGCCGGCGATCCGCGAGCTGTGCCGCGCGCAGAGCGAGCTGGCCGAGGTGGCCGCCAAGCCGGTCGCCGAGTTCCCGGTCTTCCTGGACTACCAGGACGATGTGTTCGAGGCGGTGGCCGACGTCGCCCGTGGCGAGGTCGCCGAGGCGCTCACCATCGCCGGCAAGGCCGACCGCGAGGAGGCCCTGGACCGCATCAAGGCCAAGGTCGCCGAGGAGCTGGGTGCCCGGTTCGAGGGCCGCGAGAAGGAGCTCAGCGCCGCGTACCGGTCGCTGACCAAGTCCGAGGTGCGCAACCGCGTGCTGCGCGAGCAGGTCCGCATCGACGGGCGCGGCCCGCGCGACATCCGGCCGCTGACCGCCGAGGTCGGCGTGCTGCCGCGGGTGCACGGCTCGGCGCTGTTCGAGCGGGGCGAGACCCAGATCCTGGGCGTCACCACGCTCAACATGCTCCGCATGGAGCAGATGGTCGACACGCTCTCCCCGGAGAACCGCAAGCGCTACATGCACAACTACAACTTCCCGCCGTACTCGACCGGTGAGACCGGCCGGGTCGGCTCGCCGAAGCGTCGGGAGATCGGCCACGGCGCGCTCGCCGAGCGGGCGCTGATCCCGGTGCTGCCGTCGCGCGAGGAGTTCCCGTACGCCATCCGGCAGGTCTCCGAGGCGCTCGGCTCCAACGGCTCCACCTCGATGGGTTCGGTCTGCGCCTCGACGCTGGGCCTGCTCAGCGCCGGTGTGCCGCTGAAGGCGCCGGTTGCCGGCATCGCGATGGGGCTCATCTCCGACGAGGTGGACGGCAAGACCCAGTACGTGACGCTGACTGACATCCTCGGTGCCGAGGACGCGTTCGGTGACATGGACTTCAAGGTCGCCGGTACCCCGGACTTCGTGACCGCGCTGCAGCTCGACACCAAGCTCAACGGCATCCCGTCGGACGTGCTGGCCGCCGCGCTGCAGCAGGCGAACGAGGCTCGGCAGACGATCCTCGGCGTGATGCAGGCGGCGATCGAGTCTCCGGCCGAGATGTCCGAGTACGCGCCGCGGGTCACCACCGTCAAGATCCCGGTCGACAAGATCGGCATGGTGATCGGCCCGAAGGGCCAGACCATCAACGCGATCCAGGACGAGACCGGCGCCGAGATCTCCATCGAGGACGACGGCACGATCTACGTCGGCGCCACCAACGGGCCGTCGGCCCAGGCGGCGGTGGACCGGATCAACGGGATCGCCAACCCGACCCTGCCGAAGGCTGGCGAGCGGTTCCTCGGCACGGTGGTCAAGACCGCCGCGTTCGGTGCGTTCATCTCGCTGCTGCCGGGTCGCGACGGCCTGCTGCACATCTCCAAGGTGGGCGACGGCAAGCGGGTCGAGCGCGTTGAGGACTTCCTCAACGTCGGCGACCGGGTCGAGGTCGAGATCGCGGACATCGACGCCCGCGGCAAGATCTACCTGGACAAGGTCCGTCCGGAGGGCGCCGAGGCGCCGGCCGCCGGTGAGGCCGCCGCAGGTGGCGACCGTCCGGCTGGCCGGGACCGGGGCGACCGGGCTCCGCGTGACCGCGGTGACCGTGAGCGCGGCGGCGACCGGGGCGGGCGTGGCCCGGAGCGCGGCGAAGGCGGCAACGGCAACGGCGGCGGCGAGGGTGGTGGCGAGGGCGGCGAGCGTCCGCGCCGCCGGACCCGGCACAGCTGACCGTCGCACATCGCATCACCCACCCCTCGTCGATCTGGGAGCAGTACGTGAGTCGGGCCTTCAGTGCGCCGTTTCCGCCGGATCGACGGGGGGTGGCCGCGTCTCGGGCCGCCGGGGCGGGCCGCTCCGGCGGCACCGCCCGGGCGGTGACCCGGACGCTCAGCGACGACCCGTTGGGTGGCACGGTCCGTCGGACCGTGCTGCCCAGCGGCCTGCGCGTGCTCACCGAGGCGATCCCCACGATGCGCAGCGTCTCCTTCGGCATCTGGGTGGCGGTCGGCTCGCGGGACGAGACCGGCCCGGAGGCCGGTGCCGCGCACTTCCTGGAGCACCTGCTCTTCAAGGGCACCCACAAGCGCACCGCCCTGGAGATCTCCTCGAGGATCGAGGCGGTCGGCGGTGAGACCAACGCCTTCACCACGAAGGAATACACCTGCTACTACGCCCGCGTGCTGGACGAGGACCTGCCGCTGGCGATCGACGTGATGTGCGACCTGGTGGCCGACTCGCTGATCGAGCCGGCCGACGTGGAGACCGAGCGGGGCGTGATCCTGGAGGAGATCGCCATGCACGACGACGAGCCCGGTGACGAGGTGCACGACCTCTTCGCCCAGGCCGTCTACGGCGACCACCCGTTGGGCCGACTGATCTCCGGCACCGAGGAGACCGTCACGCCGATGACCCGGGAGCAGATCCAGGCCTTCTACCGGGGTCGTTACACGGCACCGCAGATCGTCATCGCCGCCGCCGGCAACCTCGATCACGCCGCGGTGGTCAAGCTGGTCCGGCAGGCGGTGCGCGGCACCCCTCTGGACAGCGACCCGGGCACGCCCGCGCCGCACCGGGAGGCCACCCCCGCGGTACGCACCCGACCGGCCACCAACCTGGTGGAGCCGAAGGAGACCGAGCAGGCGCACATCATCCTCGGCTGCCCCGGCATCGACCGCACCGACGATCGGCGCTTCGCCCTCGGTGTACTCAACAACGTGCTCGGCGGCGGCATGTCCAGCCGTCTGTTCCAGGAGATCCGCGAGCAGCGCGGCCTCGCCTACTCGGTCTACTCCTACGCCAGCCAGTACGCCGACAGCGGCCTGTTCGCCGTCTACGCCGGCTGCGCACCGGGCAAGGTGGACGAGGTGTTGGAGCTGACCCGCGCCGAGCTGGCCCGGGTGGCCGCCGACGGGCTGACCGAGGCCGAGGTGGCCCGGGGCAAGGGGATGAGCAAGGGCTCGTTCGTGCTCGGCCTGGAGGACACGGGCTCCCGGATGAGCAGGCTGGCCAAGGGTGAGCTGCTCTACGGCGACCTGATGCCGGTCGACGAGCTGCTCCGCCGGGTCGACGAGGTCACCGTGGCGGACGTGAACTCCCTCGCCGCGGAGCTGCTCAACCAGCCGATGTCGCTGGCCGTGGTCGGCCCGTTCAGCGCCGCCGACTTCGCCGTCTGAGGCCGCCCGGATGGTGGTGCGGGCCCGATCCGACCGGAAGCCCGCGTCCCGATTGGGATAGGTTGTGCGCCGTGACTGACGTGCAGCAGAGCAACCCGGTCGAGCCACTGCGGGTCGGTGTGCTGGGCGCCCGGGGCCGGGTGGGCATCGAGGTGTGCAAGGCCGTCGACAGCGCCGGCGACCTGGAGCTCGTGGCCACGGTCGACCAGGGCGACCCGGTGTCCGACGTCGCCGGTGCCGAGGTGGTCGTCGACTTCACCACGCCGGACGTCGTCATGGACAACCTCCAGTGGTGCATCGACCAGGGCATCAACGCGGTGGTCGGCACGACCGGCTTCACCGAGGAGCGGCTCGAGCTGGTGCGCGGCTGGCTGGCCCGCAGGCCCGGGGTGGGCGTCGTGATCGCCCCGAACTTCGGCATCGGCGCGGTGCTGATGATGCAGTTCGCCGCGCGGGCCGCCCGGTACTTCGAGTCCGCCGAGATCATCGAGCAGCACCACCCGCGCAAGCTGGACGCCCCCAGTGGCACGGCAACGCACACCGCCCGGCAGATCGCCCGCGCCCGCGCCGAGGCCGGCCTGGGTCCGGCGCCGGACGCCACCAAGGACGAGGTGCCGGGCGCGCGGGGCGCCGAGATCGACGGGGTACGCGTACACGCCGTGCGTGCCACCGGGCTCGTCGCCCACCAGGAGGTGCTCTTCGGCACCACGGGCGAGACGCTGACCATCCGGCACGACTCGTACGACCGGGTGTCGTTCATGCCGGGCGTGCTGCTGGCCGTCCGCGCGGTGCGGAACCGCCCCGGCCTCACCGTCGGCCTGGACGCCCTGCTCGACTGACCAATCTGTCCTCCCAGACGGCAACAGCACGCTGGCGGGCCGGGTAGCATCCGCCGGATGATCGATGCAGGACACCTGGACCGGGGTGGGCGGCGCGTCACCCTCCGGCCGGTCGACGACGACAACTGGCGGGCGGTGGCCGACGTCGCCCCCCGCGACGACCAGCGCCTGTTCGTGGCCGCGCTGGGTGCCCGCTACCTGCTGCTCAGCATGCGCTCGGAGGTCTGGACCTCGCTCGCGGTGTACGCCGACGAGACCGTCGTCGGCCACGTCATGTGGGGCGTGGACGACGACGGCTCGCACTGGATCGGCGGGATGCTGATCGACGCCGCCGAGCAGGGCCAGGGCCTCGGCCGAGCCACCGTGCAGACCCTCGCTCCCTGGCTGGCGGCCCGGGACGGCAATCCTCCGGTCCGTCTCTCGTACCACCCGGACAACACCCCGGCAGCAGCCCTCTACGAGTCCCTGGGCTTCCACCCCACGGGCGAGGTGGACGACGAGGAACTGGTAGCCGAACAGGTCCGCTGACCCCGCCCGCCGTCGGCTCCCGTCCCGGCTGCGGGGTGGGTTCGAGCAAGATCCGCACAACAACGCCGAGAGTGCTGCCTCCCGGCGCGACGAGGCAGCACTCTCGGCGAAACTGCGCGGATCCTGTCGCCCCGAACCCCAAGCCCCAAGCCCCAAGCCCCGCGACCTCGGCCCGACGCCGCGTCGATCATGGAGTTGTGGTGGGCCCCAAAAAGGGCATAAGGGTGACTACCGCCCACCATAAGTCCATGATCGACCGCTCAGGGTGGCGGTTAGAGCGGGCTGGGGGCGGGGTGGCGTTGGGTGGGGAGGGTGGGGGTCGGGGTCAACGGGGTGGGGAGACCGTAGACGGTGGCGTGGCCGGTGTTGTCGACCGTGACGGTGACCGACCTGCCGGCCACCTGTAGGCCGTTGACCTTCAGCGCGCCCAGTTCCGCTCCGGCCAGGGGTGCCAGGCGGACCGTGCCACCCGGTACGTCCGGGTAGAGGCCGGTGGCGGCCTGGAGCAGCAGCACCGCGCTGGCGGCGGCCCAGGCCTGCGGCCGGCACGCCGCCGGGTACGGCACCGGACGGTTCACCACCGACCGGTCGTCGCCGGCGTACAGCTCGGGCAGCCGGTAGTCGAACGCCTCGGCGGCGGAGAGCAGCCCCTCGGCCAGACCGAGCGCGGCGTCCCGGTGCCCGGCCCGGGCCAGCCCGGCGAGCACGATCGCGGTGTCGTGCGCCCAGATCGAGCCACAGTGGTACGACAGCGGGCTGAAGCCGGCGTCGTCGGTGGACATGGTCCGCAGCCCGAAACCACCGGCGAGCGCGTCGGTGGTGAGCAGGCGGGCGACCTGGGTCTCCTCGTCGGCGGTGAGCAGCCCGGTGCCGAGCAGGTGACCGATGTTGCTGGTCAGCGAGTCGACGGGGCGTTTGTCGCGGTCGAGGGCCAGCGCCGGCTGCGGGCCGTACCGGCCGTCGACCCAGAAGCGCTCCCGGAACCGGCCGGCCAGCGCGGCGGCGTGCTCGCGCCAGCGGTCCCCGCCCGGGCGACCGAAGGCGTCCAGCAGTGCCGCGCCGTTGACCGCCGCTTCGTGGGCGTACCCCTGGACCTCGGCCAGCACGATCGGCGCGCTCGCCAGGGTGCCGTCGTGGAACCGGACCGCGTCGCCGGAGTCCTTCCAGCCCTGGTTGGACAGTCCGTGCCCGCTGGTGTCGATGTACTCCACGAGGCCGTCGCCATCCGGGTCGGCGTGCTCGCCGAGCCAGCGCAGCGACGCCTCCAGGTACGGCAGGAGCGGCTCGATCTGGTCGACCGGCAGCCCCCAGCGCCAGGCGTCGTGCAGCAGGTTGACCCAGAGCATGGTGGCGTCGACGGTGCCGTAGTAGGCCGGCGGGAGGCGCAGCCCGTGCTCGGACAGTGCGAACTCGTGTCGGCGCAGCTCGTGCAGGATCTTGCCGGGGGCCTCGCCGGTGGCCGGGTCGATCCGGGTGCCCTGTCGCCGGGCGAGCACCCGCAGGGTGCCGGCGGCCAGGTCGGTGCCGAGCGGCAGCATCATCCGGGCGGCCCAGAGGCTGTCCCGGCCGAACAGGGTGAGGAACCAGGGCACCCCGGCGCCGAGGAAGACGTCCTGTGGTGCGCCAGCCTCGGCCAGCCGCAGCCCACGCAGGTCGTCCAGGCCGCGATGCAGCAGCCGGACCAGCCGCCGGTCGTCCGCGGACACCTCGGGTCGGGACCACTCGGGCTCGCCCGCCGGGCCGATCACCACGGCGCGCGGGTCCTCGACGGTCAGTCGCCAGCGCAGCACGGTCTCGCCGCCGGGTGGCAGCTCGACCGGCCAGGCCAGCCGGGGTGCGGTGCTCCACTCGCCGGCGGTGAGCACGTCGGCGCCCTGGCCGGTGACGGTGACCGTGATGCCGTCGGCCGACCAGCTCAGCACGCCCGGCTGGCCGGTCTTGGCCTCCAGCGGTGGCGCGGTGCCGCCGGACTTGACCACCTCGATGGGCGCCAGGTCGCAGCCGAGGTCGACGCTGACCGTGGCCCGTACGCCGACCGTGGCGGTGGAGACGACCCGTACCTCCTCGGTGAGGCCGTCGCGGGTGGCCCGGCGGAGGCGGTCGATCCGCACGGTGGGGTCGGGCACGGGGTCGCCGAGCCAGCGCGCCAGGCTCACGAAGCGGACGCCGTGCGGGCCGTCGTCGCCGTGGGTCAGCCCCTCCGGCTCCCGGTCGTCGACCCGCAGCTCGGCCCGGGAGAGCACCCGGGCGTCGGCGTGGAAGACGCCCTGGACGCCGGTCGGGCGGATCTGCCCGGTCGCGTCCCCCAACGCGCTGGTCGGGGCGAGGACGGCCCCCACCAACTCGTGCAGGAGGGGTTGCAGCTGGCGTTCGATCACGGTGTGGCTCCAGACCATCGAGGTGCGGGGCGGACGTCTTGACAACGTGCCCCCGGCGGTGCAAAGTGCGAAACATTCCAGAAACTTGAACGATCCAATCCTGCCGTATCCAGATTGGATCGTTCAAGACGGCGAGAGGTATTAAGTGGCCGAAAAGGTGACCATCGCGACGGTGGCCCGGCACGCCCGAGTCAGCCGGCAGACGGTGTCCAACGTGCTCAACGCCCCGCACATCGTGCGGGAGGAGACCCGGCAACGGGTCCAGGACGCCATCAGCCTGCTCGGCTACCGGGCCAACCAGGCCGCCCGGCAGATGCGTACCGGCCGGTCCCGGCTCATCGCCGCCCGGATCGAGCCGACCCGCGACGGCATCAACGGCTCCGTGCTCGACCGCTTCCTGCACGGCCTCACCGAGACCGCCGACGCCGCCGGCTACCGGGTGCTGCTCTACACCGCCACCGACGACGAGCGCGAGGTCGCCACCTACGACGACCTGCTCGGCACGTACGAGCTGGACGCGTTCGTGCTCGTCGGCACCAAGTACGGCGACCCGCGTACCGCCTGGCTCGCCGACCGGGACGTGCCGTTCGTGACGTTCGGTCGCCCCTGGGACGCGCTCGACGCCCACCCGTGGGTGGACGTGGACGGCGCCGCCGGCACCGCCCAGGCCACCCGACACCTGCTGGCGACCGGGCACCGGCGGATCGCGTTCCTCGGCTGGCCGGTCGGCTCCGGCGTCGGCGACGACCGGCGGGCCGGCTGGCACGACGCGCTCAGCGCGGCCGGTGTCGACCCGGCCGGCCTGCACCGGGAGACCGAGGACGGCGTCGCCGAGGGCCAGCGGCTGATGCGCGATCTGCTCACCACCGTGGCGCCGACCGCTGTGGTCTGCGCCAGCGACTCCCTGGCCCTCGGTGCCCTCCAGGCGATCCGTGACGTCGAGCCGCCAGTGTCGGTGATCGGCTTCGACGACACACCGGTCGCCGCCGCGATCGGGTTGGCGAGTGTCAGCCAACCGCTCGGCGAGGCCGCCGCCCGCTGCGTGGACCTGCTCACCGGGGTCCTCGACGGCAACCACCAGACCCCCACCCACGTGCTGCTCCAGCCCACGCTGGCGCTCCGGCACACCGCGTAGTCCCACCCCCACCAGGAGAAACCCATGGCACCTCGAACCCTCACCCGAGCGGCGGTGGCCGGTCTCGCCACCGTCGCCCTCCTCGGCTCCGCGGCCTGCGGCAGCGGTTTCGACGACTCCTCCGGCGACGACGCCCAGACCAGCGGCCCGGCCAGCTTGCAGATCCTGATCGGCTCCTCGGGCGAGGCCGAGACCAAGGCCGTCCAGGACGCCGCCGCGAAGTGGGCCAGCAGCTCCGGCAACACCGCCACGGTCACCCCGGCGCAGGACCTCACCCAGCAGCTCGGCCAGAGCCTCGCCGGGGGGACGCCGCCGGACGTCTTCTACGTCGACGCGGCCCAGTTCGCCGACTACGCGAGCGTCGGCGCCCTCGAGCCGTACGGCGACAAGATCAGCAACTCGGGCGACTTCTACGAGAGCCTGCGCACCACCTTCACCCACGACGGCAAGCTCTACTGCGCGCCGAAGGACTTCTCGACCCTGGCCCTGCAGATCAACACGGATCTGTGGACGAAGGCCGGGCTGACCGACGCCGACGTCCCGACCACCTGGGACCAGCTCACCACGGTCGCCCAGAAGATCAAGGCCAAGGGGCAGGTCCCGCTGGCCCTCGGCGACACCCGGGACCGGATCGGCGCGTTCATGGTGCAGAACGGTGGCTGGCTGATGAGCAAGGACGGCAAGCAGGCCACCGCCGACACCCCGGAGAATCTGGCCGCCCTCCAGTACGTCAAGACCATGCTCACCACGGGCCTGGCCAAGTTCCCCAAGCAGCTCGACTCCGGCTGGTCCGGCGAGGCGTTCGGCAAGGGCAAGGCCGTGATGACCATCGAGGGCAACTGGATCAAGGGCGCCATGCAGAACGACTTCCCGACCGTGAAGTACAAGGTGGTGGCGCTGCCGGCCGGCGCGAAGGGCCAGGGCACGCTCTCCTTCACCCAGTGCTGGGGCGTGGCGGCGAAGAGCAGGTACAAGGACCAGGCGATCAAGTTCGTCGAGGCGATGACCAGCGGCGAGCAGCAGATGACCTTCGCCAAGGCGTTCGGCGTGATGCCGTCCCGCCAGTCGGTGCGTGAGCAGTACACCGCCGCCTTCCCGGCGGACAAGGTCTTCATCGACGGCGTCGCGTACGCCCAGGGCCCGGTGAACGCCCCGAAGATGGACAGCGTCCTCAAGGACCTGGACGCCAGCCTGCAGGGCCTGGCCACCGGCGACCCGAAGACCGTGCTGCAGAACTTCGACAAGAACGCCAAGGCGGCGCTCGGCGGCAGCTGAGGCGACGGCAGGGGCCCCCGACACCACGGGGCCCCCTGCCGCACCCCGGCTCGAGACAGGGAGGGAGGGGAGATGGCAACCGAGACACTGACCGCCGTGGCGACCGCGACCGGGGACGGCCCCCGTCGACGTAGGGGCGGCATCCGGAGCAACGAGAACGTCGCCGGCTGGCTCTTCGTCGCGCCGGTGATCGTCATTCTGGGGCTGTTCCTGCTGCTGCCGATCCTGATGGCGTTCTGGGTCAGCCTGACCGACTGGAACGGCCAGGGCAGCCCGTTCACCGGTGACGTGCCGATCGTCGGCGCGCACAACTACACCCAGCTGTTCACCGAGGACGGCCTGGCCCGCCGCGACTTCATGACCAGCATCCGCAACAACATCTACTACGTGGCGATCGTCGTGCCGGCGCAGACGGTGCTCGCGCTCGGGCTCGCGCTGGTCGTCAACAACCGGATGCTCAAGGGCAAGAGTTTCTTCCGCAGCGCGTTCTACTTCCCCTCGGTGACCAGCTCGGTCGCGATCAGTGTGGTGTTCCTGTTCCTCTTCGCCAACTCCGGCGCGGTGAACGCGCTGCTCGGCGTCTTCGGTATCGACGGGCCGGAGTGGTTCGCCGACTCCCGGGGCGTGCTGCACCTGCTGCTCGGCGCCGTCGGCGTCGACTCGGCCCCGGCAGCGCTGGCCGACGGCGGCCCGTTCGGGCTGAGCTGGTGGGACTGGCTGGCCGGGCCCAGCGTCGCGATGGTCTCGATCATCACGCTGGTGGTCTGGACCACCTCCGGCACCTTCATGCTGATGTTCCTGGCCGGCCTGCAGAACGTGCCGGTGACCCTCGAGGAGGCGAGCACCCTCGACGGCGCGTCCTCGTGGCAGCGGTTCCGGCACGTCACCCTGCCGCTGCTCAGGCCGACCACGTTCCTGGTGCTCACCCTCGGCCTGATCGGCTCGTGGCAGGTCTTCGACCAGGTGTACGTGATGAGTCAGGGCGACCCGGCCAAGACCACCCTCACCCCGGCCTACCTGTCGTACCGCACCGCCTTCCGGGACTTCGACTACGGCTCCGGCGCGGCGATCTCGTTTGTGCTGTTCCTGATCATCATCGTGCTCACGCTGATCCAGCGCCGGGTGCTGGCCGAGCGGGACACCGACCGACCGCGCCGCGGCCGGTGGCGTCGGCGCGTACCGGAGAGGTCCTGAGATGGCCGTGCCCACCGACCGCCCGCCGGCGACGCCCGCGCGGCGCGACCAGCGCGCGGCCCGCACGCTGGCCACCCGTTTCCTGGGGTACGCCACGCTGGTCTTCTTCGGGCTGGTGTTCCTCTACCCGTTCGTCATCCAACTCGGCAACTCGCTCAAGACCGAGCCCGACGCGGCGAACAACCCGCTCTCGCCGATCCCGGACCCGCTCACGCTGGCCGGCTTCGAGCGGATCTTCGCGGGCACCAACTTTCCGCTCTGGCTGGGCAACTCGCTGCTGGTGACCGTGCTGGTAACCCTCGGTCGGGTGTTCTTCGACTCGCTCGCCGGGTACGCGCTGGCCCGGCTGCGGTTCCGGGGCCGCGGTGGGCTGTTCGCCGCGATCGTCGCGGTGCTGGCGGTGCCCGGCGTGGTGCTGCTGATCCCGAAGTTCCTGGTGCTCAACCAGCTCGGCATCTACAACAGCTACGCCGGTCTGGTGGTGCCGCTGCTGGCCGACGCGGCGGGCGTCTTCATCATGAAGCAGTTCTTCGAGTCGATCCCGCTGAGCGTGGAGGAGGCCGCCCGGATGGACGGGGCGAGCATCTTCCGTACCTTCTGGTCGGTGGTGTTGCCGATGGCGAAACCGGCGCTGATCACCCTGACCATCCTGTCGTTCCAGGGGTCCTGGAACGAGTTCCCGCACAGCCTGGTGTCGGTGCAGGACCCGGACCTGTTCACCCTGCCGCGCGGGCTGGCCGACCTGGTCAGCGGCTCGCTCGGCAAGGGCACCCAGTACCCGCTGAAGCTCGGCGCCGCCCTGCTGGCCACCATCCCGGTGGCGATCATCTTCGTGGTCTTCCAGCGGTACTTCGTCCGCGACGCCAACGACGGCGCCGACAAGGGCTGACCCGGCCGGGTCACTCGCCGGGGCTGTCCTCGGCGATCGGCTCGGCCGGGACGGCCACGTGCAGGCGCACCTGCTGCACCAGCATGTCGTCGACGTCCAGCGCGCGGGCCGCGCCGTCGGGCTCCCAGCCGGTGCTGGTGAGGAACTTGCGGGTCGCCTCGTCGCCGTCGAACGCCCAGGCCACCGCTCGGCTCAGACCGTCTTCCCGCCACAGGTCGACGGTCGCCGCGAGCAGCCGGCTGCCGTGCCCCCGGCGACCCCAACGCGGCTCGACCAGCAGGTCGGTCACCGCGGCCACGTCCGGGCCGAGCGCGTCGGCGGGCTCGCCCGGGGCCAGCGCCTCGGCGTCGGCCGGACCGGACGCGGCGAACCCCACCAGATACGATTGCTCGGCCTGTTCGACGGCGACCAGCACCCGGTGCGCGCCGGAGGGCGGCTCCAGCACCGCGGCGCTCCACCGCCGGGCGAGGAACGCCTCGTCCAGGTTGTCGAGCACGTGCCGAGGCAGGATCCGGCGGTACGCGACCCGCCAGGTCGCGAGCTGGATGCGTGCGATCTCGCCGGCGTCCTCGGGACGCGCCGGGCGGACGTACCCGAGAGCCATGGGACGGAAGCCTACGCAGGGCGAGAGGGGCGACGGTGGCGCAGGGTGCCAAGAGGACGGCTGGGCAGGTCGTCGGGGTGGTGGTGCTCGCCGCGGCGGTCACCGGGTTCCTCGCCGTCGCTGCCGTACGGCACGGCTTCTTCGACCTGAAGGTCTACTACGGCGCGTTGACCTTTTGGGTGCACGACGGCGGGGAGATCTACGACTACCTCAAGCCGGGCACCCAGTACGGCTTCACCTACCCGCCGTTCGCCGCGCTGGTCATGCTGCCGATGGCGTACCTGCCATGGTCGGCCGCGATCGTGGTGAGCGTGCTCGCCAGCGTGGTCACCACCACCGTCCTGATCTGGTGGCTGGTCGACCCGATCGCCCGCCGGGCGGGGTGGACCCGGTGGTTCGCCCTGGCCGTGGCGCTCTGCCTGGCCGCCGCGTTCGAGCCGATGCGCGAGACGATCAACTTCGGTCAGGTCAACACGCTGCTGCTCTTCCTGGTGGCGGTGGACCTGCTGCGGCTGGTGCCGGCCGGCAACCGGTGGGCCGGTGTGGGCATCGGGTTGGCCACCGCGATCAAGCTGACCCCGGGCATCTTCATCGTCTACCTGCTGGTCACCGGTCGGTGGCGGGCGGCACTCACCGCCACCGGCGCGGCGGCCGGGGTGTCCCTGCTGGCCGGCGCGCTCTTCCCGGACGCCTCCCGGGAATTCTGGACCGAAGCGCTGTGGAACACCGGCCGGGTGGGCGAGTTGGCGTTCGTCTCCAACCAGTCGCTGCGAGGGGTGGTCGCCCGCCTCAACCCGGAGCACCCGAGCACCCTGCTGTGGCTGCTGCTGGTGCTCGGCACCCTGGCGCTCTGGGCCTGGCGGTCCCGGGCCGCTGCCGCGGCCGGTGACGAGGCCACCGGCCTGGCGCTGACCGGCGCGGTGATGTGCCTGGTCAGCCCGGTCACCTGGGTGCACCACCTGGTCTGGCTGCTGCCCGCGCTGATCCTGCTGGTCGACAACGCGATGGCCGCGTCCGCCGCCGGTCGTCGGTGGGCCCTGCTGGCCGCCGCGACCATCGCGTACGCGCTGCTCATCAGCCGGACCGTCTGGGCGTGGGAGAAGGACTTCACCGGTGTCGACGGCTTCCTGGGCAGCAACGCCTACGTCTGGATCAGCCTGGCGCTGGTGGCGTTCCTGCCGATCCGCCGCTGGCAGACCCCGGGTGGCTCAGCCGTCGAGGCGGCCGGCGTACCGCAGCTCGACCAGCCCGACCGGGGGCTGCCCACCGGCGAGCGGCACATGGTAGGTCGACCGCTCACCGTCCGCTGACAGCCCGGCCCGCTCGGAGAACCGGCGGGCCCGCCGGTTCTCCGACAGCACCCACGCCCGGTAGTCGGTCCAGCCCCGCTCGGTGAGCCCGACCCGGGCGGCGGCCAGCAGCGCGACGGCGGTCCCGTCGCCCCAGCGTGCCGGCTCCACGTACAGGGCCAGCACCTCGCCGACCGCCGGGTCCAGGTCGTCGCGGTCCTGGTTTCGACGGTACGGCCCGAAGGTCGTGAAACCGACCACCAGACCGTCCTCCTCGCCGAGCAGGGTGGTGAACGGGTGCTCCGGATCGGCCGTGCCGAGGTCACGGCGGCGCTGTGCCCAGGCGCTCACGTTGAGCCGCTGGAGCACCTCGTCCGGCATGAAGCCGGCGTACCCCGTCTGCCAGCCGTGCACGTGCACCCGGGCGACCGCCTCGGCGTCGTCCGGCTCCTCCCGGCGGATGGTCAGCATTGCACCGTTCTATGCCCCGGTGGCCGTCCCGTCCAGCTTCCCGCACCGACGTCGTACCGATGAATTAGGGTCGCCGACGATGGCCGCACCGGAATCACTCTCGCTCGCCCAGGCCCGGCGGGTGGCGCTCGCCGCCCAGGGCTTCGCCGACCCGGCGCCCACCGGCGTGCCCACCCGCCGACACCTGCGTCGGGTGCTCGACCGGGTCGGGCTGATCCAGATGGACTCGGTCAACGTCCTGCAACGGGCGCACTACCTCCCGCTGTACAGCCGCCTCGGGCCCTACCCGACCACGCTGCTGGACCAGGCCGCCTACCGCCGCCCGCGCGAGCTGTTCGAGTACTGGGGGCACGAGGCGTCGCTGGTCCCGGTCGGGCTGCACGCGACGCTGCGCTGGCGGATGGCCCGCGCACGCAGTGACTCGTGGGGCGGCATGCAACGGATTGCCCAGGAGCAGCCGGAGCTGGTCGCCTGGGTGCGCGACGAGGTGGCCGCCCGGGGGCCGCTGACCGCCGCCGAGATCGAGCACGACGCACCCCGGGAGACCGGCAACTGGGGGTGGAACTGGTCGGCGGTCAAGCGGGCGCTGGAGTTCCTGTTCTGGGCCGGCGAGGTGGCCGCCGCAGAGCGCAGCACATCGTTCGCCCGCCGGTACGACCTGCCCGAGCGCGTGCTGCCGGCGGCCGTGCTGGCCGCGCCCACCCCGACCGACGCCGAGGCGTACCGGACGCTGGTGGCCCTCGCCGCGCGGTCGCTCGGGGTGGCCGCCGAGCCGGAGTTGCGCGACTACTTCCGGCTGCCGCTGGCCGGTGCCCGGCAGGCCGTCGCGGAGCTGGCCGAGGCCGGTGAGCTCGTGCCGGTCACCGTGCCGGGCTGGCGCCAGCCGGCCTGGCTGCACAGAGACGCCCGACTGCCGCGCTGGGTCCGGGCCAACACGCTGGTCAGCCCGTTCGACCCGCTGATCTGGGAACGCGCCCGCACCGAGCGGCTCTTCGACTTCAGCTACCGGATCGAGATCTACGTCCCCGCCCCGCAGCGGGTGTACGGCTACTACGTGCTGCCCTTCCTGCAGGGCGACCGGTTCACCGCCCGGGTCGACCTCAAGGCCGACCGCCGGGCCGGGGTGCTGCTGGTGCCGGCCGCGTGGCTCGAGCCGGGCGCCGACCCGGGGGAGACCGCCGTGGCGCTCGCCGCCGAGCTGTACCGGCTCGCCGGCTGGCTCGGCCTGAGCGCGGTGGCACCGCCGACGGCCGGCGACCTGGCCGGCCCACTTGCCGCCGCGTTGGCCGGCGTGTCCGGTGTACCGTGAGCGCGTGACGAGCGTTCCCGGGCCCCCGGTCGACCAGCCCCAGAGAGGCTTGCCGGACGACGCGGCCCCGGCGGCTGACGCGGCCGGCACCGGGCCTGCCGGCTGGCCGGGTTCCGGCGCCGGCACCGGGCCACACGGCTGGCCGCCGAGCCCAGCTGGCGGTTACCCCGTCGCCGAGCCGGACCGCATCACCCGGTTCGTGGTGGGGCTCTACGACCGCTCGCCGCGCTGGGCGGTGCCGCTGGCCGCGGTCGGCTGTGTCGCCGCCGGCATGGGCTACGCGCTGGTCAGCGACCCGACCCACGCCGACCCGGACGCCCCACCGACCTGCCTGCTCAAGCTGACCACGGGGCTGGACTGTCCGGGCTGCGGCGGCACCCGCGCACTCTGGTACGTGCTGCACGCCGACCTCCCGGCCGCCGCCCGGCACCATTTCCTGTTCGTGTTCGCGCTGCCGTTCCTGGCGTACCTCTTCGTGTCCTGGGCGGGCAACCAGGCGTTCGGTTGGCGACTGCCCGAGCTGCGGATCAGCTCGAAGGTCATCGGCGGCTTCCTGGCCGCGTGGCTCGCCTTCTCGGTGCTGCGCAACCTGCCCTGGGCACCGTTCACGTCGCTCTACGTCTGACCGGCGCCGTCGGTCTCGCGGTCGACCGGCGTTCCGTGGTGATCCACTCGCGGACACGACGAACTCGCCGGCCGGCGACCGAGTGATCGACGTTGCACGGGGCGAGCCTGGCTTGGGCCGGGGGCCGCCGCGCCACTACAGTCCCAGGAATGCCGGAGATGGTGCAGCCCCAGGTCAAGTTGATCGCGTGGACCCAGTTCGCGGCCCCGGACGACGTGCCGTGGTCGACCGACGCGGAGGGTGGCCAGGCGCTCGCCGAGTTCGCCGGCCGGGCCTGCTACCAGTCGTGGAAGAAGCCGAACCCGGTGACCGCCACCAACGCCGGTTACCTCGCGCACATCCTCGAGGTCGGGCACCTCTCGGTGCTGGAGCACGGCTCGGTCACCTTCTACTTCACCGGGGTGTCCCGCTCCTTCACCCACGAGCTGATCCGGCACCGGCACTTCTCGTACTCCCAGCTCTCCCAGCGCTACGTCCCGGAGCGGGACGCGGCCATGGTCGAGCCGGCGGTGATCGCCGACGACCCGGAGCTGCACAAGCGCTTCGTGGAGGCCGCCGAGGCGAGCGTGCGGGCGTACACCGAGCTGCTGGAGGGGCTGGAGCAGCGGTTCTCCGACGAGCCCAACCCGACGCTGCGCCGCAAGCAGGCCCGGCAGGCGGCCCGCGCGGTGCTGCCCAACGCCACCGAGACCCGGATCGTGGTCACCGGGAACTACCGGGCCTGGCGGCACTTCATCGCGATGCGGGCCACCGAGCACGCCGACGTGGAGATCCGCGAGCTGGCCGTGGAGTGCCTGCGCCAGTTGCAGGGGGTCGCCCCGAACGTCTTCGCCGACTTCGTGATCTCCGCTCTCCCGGACGGCACCGAGGTGGCGGCCAGCCCGCACGAGGCGTCCTGAGCCCTTCCCCGGCGGGCCTCGGCTGGTCGTCCGCTAGGTTTAGGGGTATGACGTACGACCACCCTGACGCTGCCGCCCGGCCGGTGTCCCGTCCCTTCGGGCGGCTGCTCACGGCCCTGGTGAGCCCGTTCACCTCCGACGGCTCGCTCGACCTCGACGGCGCCGCCCGGCTGGCGAGCCACCTGGTCGACGAGCAGGGCAACGACGCGCTGGTGGTCAACGGCACCACCGGCGAGTCGCCGACCACCACCGACGCGGAGAAGGAGCGCCTGATCCGGGCCGTGGTGGAGGCCGTCGGTGACCGCGCCAAGGTGGTCGCCGGGGTCGGCACCAACGACACCCGGCACACCATCGAGCTGGCCGCCGCCGCCGAGAAGGCGGGTGCGCACGGTCTGCTGGTGGTGACCCCGTACTACAACAAGCCGCCGCAGGCCGGGCTGGTCCGCCACTTCACGGCGGTGGCCGACGCCAGCGGCCTGCCGGTGATGCTGTACGACATCCCGCACCGCGCCGGCGTGCCGATCGAGACCGAGACGCTGGTCCGGCTCGCCGAGCACGGCCGGATCGTCGCGGTCAAGGACGCCAAGGGCGACCTGACCGCCACCAGCTGGGTGACCAGCCGAACGTCCCTCGCCTTCTACAGCGGCGAGGATGCGCTCACCCTGCCCGCGCTGGCCGTGGGCAGCGTGGGCGTGGTCGGCACCTCGACGCACTTCACCGGGGCGCTGACCGCACAGATGATCGACGCGTACGACGCGGGGGACATGCCGGCCGCGCTGGCCCTGCACCGGCGACTGCTGCCGCTCTACACCGGCATCTTCCGTACCCAGGGCACCATCCTGGTGAAGGCGGGCCTGGCGGCGTTCGGCCTGCCGGCCGGACCGGTGCGGCCCCCGCTGGTGGACGCCACCAACGACGAGATTGCCCAGCTGCGCGCGGACTTCGCGGCGGCGGGCCTGGAGCTGCCCGAATGATCGAACGACACGATGGGCGCCGGGTTACGGCGTCGCAGAATGAGGTGGACGCGTGACCGAGGCGCACATCGACGCGGAGCTTCCCCCGCCGCTGCCCGAGGGTGGGCTGCGGATCATCCCGCTCGGCGGGCTCGGTGCCATCGGTCGGAACATGACCGTCTTCGAGTACGACGGCAAGTTGCTGATCGTCGACTGCGGGGTGCTCTTCCCCGATGTCGAGCAGCCGGGCGTGGACTTGATCCTGCCCGACTTCGGCCCGATCCTGGACCGGCTGGCCGACGTTCAGGCGATCGTGCTGACCCACGGCCACGAGGACCACATCGGGGCGGTGCCCTATCTGCTCGCCCACAAACCGGACATCCCGCTGGTCGGCTCGCAGTTCACCCTGGCCCTGGTCGAGGCGAAGCTGGCCGAGCGGCGGATCCAGCCGTACACGCTGACCGTGCGCGAGGGCGGCCGGGAGCGGCTCGGCCCGTTCGAGTGCGAGTTCTTCGCGGTCAACCACTCGATCCCGGATGCGCTGGCGGTGGCCATCCGTACCCCGGCCGGCCTGGTGCTGCACACCGGTGACTTCAAGATGGACCAGCTCCCGCTGGACGGCCGGATCACCGACCTGGCCGGCTTCGCCCGGCTCGGCGCGGAGGGCGTCGACCTGCTCCTGTCCGACTCGACGAACGCGGAGATCCCCGGCTTCGTCACGCCGGAGCGGGAGATCGGGCCGGTGCTCGACTCGATCTTCGCGAAGGCCAAGGGCCGGATCATCGTCGCCTCGTTCGCCTCGCACGTGCACCGGGTGCAGCAGGTCTTCGACTCCGCCGGGGAGCACGGCCGCAAGGTCGCGCTGATCGGCCGTTCGATGGTCCGCAACATGGGCATCGCCCGGGACCTCGGTCTGCTCAACATCCCGGCCGGCCTGGTCATCGGGATCGAGGAGGCGACCACGCTGCCGCCGGAGCAGATCGTGCTGATGTCCACCGGCTCGCAGGGTGAGCCGATGAGCGCGCTGGGCCGGATGGCCAGCGGCGACCACCGGCACATCACCATCGCCCCGGGCGACACGGTCGTGCTGGCCAGCTCGCTGGTGCCGGGCAACGAGACCTCGGTCTACCGGGTGATCAACCGACTGGCCCGGGCCGGCGCGGTCGTCGTGCACAAGGACGTGGCCAAGGTGCACGTCTCCGGGCACGCCCCCGCCGGCGAGCTGCTCTACCTGCTCAACGTGGTCCGGCCCAGCAACCTGATGCCGGTGCACGGCGAGTGGCGTCACCTGCGCGCGCACGCCCGCCTCGGCATCGAGTCCGGGGTCGCCGCCGACCGGGTGGTGATCTGCGAGGACGGCGACGTGGTCGACCTGGTCGAGGGCCGCGCCAGCCTGGTGGGGCACGTGAAGAGCCGGTACGTCTACGTGGACGGCCTCGCCGTCGGTGACGTCAGCGAGTCACTGCTCACCGAACGGCGGATCCTCGGCGACGGCGGTTTCATCGCCACCACCGTGGTCGTCGACTCGGTCACCGGCAAGGTGGTCGCCGGCCCGACCCTGTCCGCGAAGGGCTTCTCCGAGGACCCGGAGGCGTTCAACCCGGTGGTGCCGTTGGTCACCGAGGCGCTCAACCGGGCCGCCGCGGACGGCATCACCGACCCGCACCAGCTCCAGCAGATCGTCCGGCGGACCGTGGGGCGGTGGGTCAACGACAAGTACCGTCGTCGGCCGATGATCGTGCCCACCGTCGTCGAGGTCTGACCCAGACGGTCCGACGCCCGCCCGCGCCTCTGGCGCGGGCGGGCGTCGCCGTGTTTCAGCCGCGGCGGACCCGGCGGCGGGGGATCAGCAGGAGTCCGGCCCCGACGACCAGCAGTACCGCGCCGACCAGGCCGAACGTGGTGGCGGGCGACCCGGTGCGGGGCAGTTGCGCCTCCGGGGTGGTGGTCGCGCCCGGAGTGGTGGTCGCGTCCGCCGTTGGCGGCGCGGTGGTGGCGTCCCCGGCACCGGATCCGCCACTGCCCGTCAGGCGCAGGGTCACCGAGGTGTCCTTGTTGGTGTACCGGGTGGTCGGCGCGAGCCACAGCCGCACGGTCTTCGCGTCACCGGTGACCGCGACCCGCACGTCGAAGCTGTCCGTGGCACCGTCCGCGAGCGAGCGGTTCCGCAGGATCTCGCAGCCCACGCCGTTCATCCGGCCGCTGTCGGAGCAGGTCGGCGCGGTCACGCGCGCTCCGGCCGGCGTGGCGATGTTCAGGGAGTAGCCGCCCAGGTCGAAGGTGCCGGTGTTGGTCACCCGTACCCGTACCGTCGTCACGCCGTCCGCGACCGGGCCGGCGGTGGCGCGCAGCCGCAGCGAGGTGCGGTCCGGCCAGTTGATGCGGAACTCGGCGGGCGCTTCGGTGACGCCGGCGGCGTCCCGGCCGGCGACCGAGCCCCACGCGCTCGTTCCGAAGGCCGGCTCCGCGGTCGACGACGTCACCGTCAGCGGGTACGCCCGGTCATCACCGGCCCGCAGTTCCGTGCCGCCGCAGAGCCAGGTCCTCGGCGCACCGCCGTCGGTCCGGCAGTCCCCGCCCGAGGTGAGGTCGACTCCCTGCGGCAGCCGCAGCACGAAGAAGCCCTTCGTCGCCGTCTTCCCGGTGTTCAGGACGCGCACCTCCAGGGGCGACGACGGGTGCCACGGGTCGCCGCTGAGGAAGACGAGGTCGCCACGGGCGGAGACCGTCGCGGCCCCGGCGGTCGGGGTCGCCGTGGGTGCGGCTGCGGCCGGAGCGGCGAGGGTCGGCAGGGTGAGTGCGGCGGCGAGGATTCCGATGCTGAGCAGGCGCTTCATGACGACTCCGTCAATCGATGTGGTTGATGGCCGTACCACCCACGTCGAGCTCGTTCAGTTGCCTACTGTCGGATGTCACACACAGTGCGCTCACCGCGCAACCGGAGCCACCTCTCGCGAGTTAGCGCAGCGCTGCCACCGCGTCCGCGTACGCGACGCCGGTGCTGACCGCCGCGTTCACCAGCACCGTGAGCTGGGCCGGTGCGACACCGTGCGCCAGGTCGGTGGTGACGTCGCCGGCCAGCACCAGCTCACCCCCGAGGTCGTGCACGTACGCCTTCGGCAGCAGCCGGTCATGGTTCCAGGCGTTGCAGAAGGCGTAGGCCTCGGCGAGCCGGCCGGTCGGCAGTCGGCGACTCGCGACCGACCGCACCTGGAGGATCTCCCCGCGCTCACCGGTCTGCCGGAACTGGATCAACGCCCCGCCCCACCGACCGATCACGGTGCCGTCGGCGTCCACCGAGTACGGCTCGCCGCGACGGTCCAGAGTGGCGGTGATCAGCGACAGGCTGAGTTGGACCGGTTCCTCGTCCGCCAGGTCGCCGGCAGCGGGCGGGTCGTCGTCGGGATCGTCGTCGTGGTCACCGTCGGGCGGTAGGGGAACCGGTGCGGCCCAGGGCCGCTCGGCGAGCCAGGAGGCGATCCGACCGGACTGGTGCCCGGTGCCGTTGCGGGCGTCGAAGCTGCCGGCCAGCTCGGCGGCCACCCCGAGCAGTGCCGCGCCGAGGGCCTCGACGTCGAGGTCGGCCGCCGGCCGCTGCTCGTACCCGGGACGGTGCACCGTCCGGTCACCCAGCCCCGCCTCGACGGCGAGCGCGCAGACCAGCGCGCCGGCTGCGGCGAACTCCATCGCCCCGAGGTCGTCGGCTGGTTGGTCCAGCCGGGGCAGCTGCTCGGCCAGGATCGCCAACCCCCGGGCCAGGTGCCCGCTCAGCGCGCAGTACCGCAGGTGAGTGGCGAGGTGACCGAAGGCAGCCCGCTCCCGCCGGTGCCGCCGGTAGGCGCGAACGTGCGCCGCGGCGGCCTGCTCCGGCTCGCCCGAGCGCAGCCAGGGCAGCAGCGCCGCGACGAGCGTCCGCTCGGGTTGCTCGGTGCAGTCGAACGCGCCCCTCGGCCCGTCGGTCAGTGCGGTCAGCGCGGACCGCCACTCGCCCCACCCGCTGAGCAGCTCGGCACGTCGGGCCGAGGCGCAGCCCGGGCAGCCCTCGGCCGCGCCCGGCTCCACGTCGGTCCACTGCGCGTACCAGTGCCGGGCGGTGGGCTCGTCGCCGAGGTGGTCGGCGATCCGGCAGTGCAGCTCGGCGACGGTGGCCGGGGCCGGCCCGTCCGCCCCCAGCCGGTGGGTCAGGTCGTCCAGCAGGGACCGGGTCTGGTCCAACCCGATCCGGGGTGTGCCGAGCAGCGCCTCCACCGCGTACCGCTGATAGCGCAGCAGCAGCTCGGCCTCGGCGTCGCTGAGCAGGTCGGGTCGCTGCGTGGCGGCGGCCCGGCACCGCCGGACCGGCTCCACGAGCCGCCACCGCTCACCGTGCAGCAGGTACGCCTCGATCAGTGCGAACCGTGCGTCCACCGCGGATCGCGCGTCGCCGGACGAGTCGGCCCGGTCGGCGATCCGCTCCAGAGCCGCCACCCGGGGTGCCCCGTCGGGCAGGTCCCGGGCATCGTCGAGCGCGGCCACCAGCGCCGGGTCACGGACGCCGGTGTCCCGGGTGGTCACGCCGGCACCGCCCCGGGCAGCCGGCGCACGGCCGCGGCCAGGTGACAGCCGGCCGTGATGCCGCGGTCGAGGAGCCGGTCGAGCTGGTGTGGGGTCACCCCGCGCTCCAGGTCGGTGATCAGCTCGCCCCAGACCCGGGCCCGGCCGTCGTCGTCGACGTGCACGAATGCCTTGGGCCAGGGCCGGTCATGGTTCCACGAGTTGCAGAACGCGTACAACGCCGTGACCTGCTCGATCGAGAAGGTCGGCGCGACCATGGTGCGGACCTGGAGCAGCTCGCCGGCCTCGCCGCGCCGCAGGAACCAGATCAGGCTGTCGTCGAAGCGCCCGACGAGGTCACCGTCGACGTCCCACCCGACGGCGCGGCCGCGGGCGGCGAGCACCGCGGCGACCAGTTCGCCGGTCAGCGGGCGCAACGCACCCGGGTGCCCGGCCAATGGGGACTCCGGACCGTCCTCGATTCCCGGCGACGCCATCGGGCATCCCTTCTGAGGCGGATATCACGACCGGCGGCAGGGTCCGTGCTGCGACGCGCGGACACGACCCGGAAAAGCGGCGATCTGCCGGGCCCCACCGTTACCGTGACTCTATGGCGGGCCGTACCTCTCAGGCGAGCCGGCGACGCGGCGCGTCGCCGCGCGGTGGCACCAACAGTCGTGCCCGCCAACCAGCGAAGAAGACCCGGGCGCCGGTCCGGCGCCGCACGACACCCGCCCGGCCGGGGCCAGCCGTCTACGTCGGCCGTGCGGTGGGTGCACTGTGGATGGGGCTGGCGCACGGCATGGGTTGGGCGGTGCGGGCCGCCGGTCGGCAGGCCGCCTCGGCCCGCGACCTCGACCCCGAGCACCGCCGCGACGGTGGCGGTCTGCTCATGTTCGGGCTCGCCCTGCTCAGCGCGGTGGCGATCTGGTTCTCCGGAGCGGGCCCGGTGGGCGCGCGGCTGGCCGACTCGGTGCGGCTGTTCCTGGGTGCGATCGCCGTGGTCGTGCCGGTGCTGCTGGGGATCGGCGCGTGGCGACTGATGCGCCAGCCGGCCGATCCCGCACATCGGGGCCGCGGGCTGATCGGCTGGGGTTCGCTGCTGCTGTCGACGGCGGCTCTGCTCCAGATCGGCCAGGACCCGGTCGACCCGGTCCAGCGGGACTTCGCCGGCGGCCTGGTCGGCGCGGGCCTCGGCGGTCTGCTGGAGCGGGCGGTCACCGCCTGGGTGGCGGTGCCGCTGCTGATCCTCCTGCTGCTCTTCGGCCTGCTGGTGGTGACCGCGACGCCGATCAACAAGATCCCGGAGCGCCTGGGGCTGCTCGCCGGCACGCTGGTCGCCGCGCCGGAGGCCGCCGAAGACGAGACGGCCGACGAGACGGCGGCCCGCCCGACGCCGCGCAAGCGCCCCGGGAAGCGGATACTGCCGCCGCTCGACCCGGACGACTTCGACGACCTGGAGGGGGTGGACCTCCAGGAGACCCTGGTGTTGCCGCGCAAGGCCCCGGCGAAGGTGCCGGCGTCCCGCAAGCAGGCCGACCCGCCGGAGCACTCGCCCGCGCCGACCCGGGCCGAGCAACTCGCGCTCACCGGGCTGTCCGGCGACTACACCCTGCCGCCGGCCAACATGCTCAGCGCCGGCGCGGCCGCGAAGACCCGCAGCAAGGCCAACGACGAGGTGATCGCGGCACTGACCGGCGTGTTCGACCAGTTCGACGTGGACGCGGCGGTCACCGGCTTCACCCGTGGCCCGACGGTCACCCGCTACGAGGTCGAGCTCGGGCACGGCGTCAAGGTCGAACGGATCACGCAGCTCTCCCGCAACATCGCGTACGCGGTGAAGTCGCCGGACGTACGGATCCTCAGCCCGATCCCGGGCAAGAGCGCGGTGGGCGTGGAGATCCCGAACACCGACCCGGAGAACGTTGCGCTCGGCGACGTGCTGCGCTCGCGCGCCGCCACCAGCGACCACCACCCGATGGTCGTGGCGCTCGGCAAGGACATCGAGGGCGGCTACGTGGTGGCCAACCTCGCGAAGATGCCGCACATTCTGATCGCCGGCGCGACCGGCGCCGGAAAGTCGTCCTGCCTGAACACCCTCCTGGTGTCCATCCTGACCCGGGCCACCCCGGACGAGGTACGGCTGCTGCTGATCGACCCGAAGCGGGTCGAGATGACCGGCTACGAGGGCATCCCGCACCTGGTCACCCCGATCGTGACCAACGCCAAGAAGGCGGCCGAGTCGCTCGACTGGGTCGTCCGCGAGATGGACATGCGCTACGACGACCTCGCCGCCAACGGGGTCCGGCACATCGACGACTTCAACCGCAAGGTGCGCAACGGCGAGATCAAGGCCCCGCCCGGCAGCGAGCGCGAGATGCGCCCGTACCCGTATCTGCTGGTGATCGTCGATGAGCTGGCCGACCTGATGATGGTCGCGCCGCGCGACGTGGAGGATTCGGTCGTCCGCATCACCCAGTTGGCCCGGGCCGCCGGCATCCACCTGGTGCTGGCCACCCAGCGCCCCTCGGTCGACGTGGTGACCGGTCTGATCAAGGCGAATGTGCCGTCGCGGCTGGCGTTCGCCACCTCCTCCCTCGCGGACTCGCGGGTCATCCTCGACCAGCCGGGTGCGGAGAAGCTGCTCGGCCGCGGTGACGGGCTCTTCCTGCCGATGGGCGCCTCCAAGCCGGTCCGGATCCAGGGCGCCTGGGTCACCGAGCGCGAGATCGCCGACGTGGTGAAGTTCTGCAAGGACCAGCGCGAGCCGGAGTTCCGTAAGGACGTGCTCGCCCCGGCGCAGGAGAGCAAGAAGAAGATCGACGAGGACATCGGCGACGACCTCGACCTGCTGGTGCAGGCGGTGGAGCTGGTGGTCACCTCACAGTTCGGTTCCACCTCGATGCTCCAACGCAAGCTGCGGGTCGGCTTCGCCAAGGCGGGCCGTTTGATGGACCTCATGGAGACCCGGGGCGTGGTCGGCCCCTCGGAGGGGTCCAAGGCGCGCGACGTGCTGGTCAAGCCGGATGAGCTGGACGACGTCCTGGTCGGCCTGCGCGGCGACGTGGACTGACCGCACCTCACTCCGAGCGACACGCGACGGGCCCGCCGGTGATCCGGCGGGCCCGTGGCGTTGGAGCTTCAGTTGTTGAGGATCGCGGCGGCGATGAGCATGCCGATCACCGCGCCGGCGACGCTGGCGGCGGCGGCGTACCAGCCGAGCGGCTTGTCGCCCAAGACCGCGCCGACGATGCCCGCGACCACGCCGAGCACGCCGAAGATGATCGGGTTGAGCAGCAGAGCGAGCACCGCGAAGACGAAGCCCACGATGGTGAGGATCCGGGCGGCGTTGCTGCGCGGGCGGGCGGTGGGGATGTCGGCCATGTCTGCCTCCGGGTTGAGAGCCTGTCGTGACAGATCGATCTCTACCCACTGTGGGCGCTGGTCACGCCTGCCCGGGCGGTAGAGGTACTGCGCGCTCACGGCCGGCCACACGCCGTGGGCGCGCAGATCGGTCAGCTGGTGGTCGATGCCAGCGTGGGGACCGCCGTGTCGGGGCGGTGGCGACGATGGTGTTGCTGTCGAGGGTGACGGCGGCGGTGCGGGCGAGTGTGCGGCGTGGACGGTGGTTCCGGTGGTGACGGTGATCGAGGCGAGGGCCATGACGGTGCCCGCAGGATCGAGTACGTGCCGAGTGTGGCGGAGCTGCCGACGAGCGCCGACCTGGCCCGGCGGGAAGCCGGTCACGGAGGTGCCGGGGCTGAGTCCCAGGTCGCCGGTGATGGTGGTGGGGCTGACGCTCGTGGGGTTGTCCTGCCGGGCTGCGGCCAGTGCTCGCCGTGGCGAAGGTCACCCGGCATTGACCTGTACTTCACTTCAGGTTGCACCATGCCGATATGACGTTGCTCCTCTCCGACGCGGAGATCAGCGCCCGGCTGGATGCTCCGACCGCCGTGGCGGCGATGCGCGCGGCCCTCCTCGCCGCCGGATCGGGGCGGCTGACCGCGCCGCCCCGTGCCTCGGCGCGCCTGGCCGGCGGGCGGATGGTGCTCACCGCGGGGCAGCTCGGCGACGAGTGGTACGGCTACCGGTCGTACGACACCTTCGGCCACCGGGCGGGGGAGCAACTCGTCGTCCTCCACGACGGGCGGACGGGTGCGGTACGGGCCGTAGCGGTCGGCGAGGAGATCGGCTCGCGACGCACCGGGGGCCTCGGCGGGGTGGCGGTCGACGCGCTGGCCAACCCGGATGCGGCCACGGTCGGGGTGCTCGGCGCCGGCGGCCAGGCCTGGGCTCAGGTCTGGGCGATCGCGGCGGTCCGCCCACTGCGGGAGGTCACCGTGTTCTGTCCCACGCCGGCCAAGCGGGACGCGTTCGCCGCCCGGGTCCGGGCCGAGCTGGGCGTGTCGGCCCGCGCGGTCAGCACCGCCAGCGCGGCGGTCCGTGGCCGGGACGTGGTGGTGCTCGCCACCACCAGCGTCGATCCCGTGCTCTCCGCCACCGACCTGGCACCCGGCACCCACGTCAACGCGGTCGGTTTCAAGCAGCAGGACCGTGCCGAGTTCGGCCCGGACCTGCTGGACCGCGCGGATGTGCTGGTGACCGACTCGCCCGCACAGGCGTACGCGTACGACCCGCCGATGCTGGCCGCTGGCAACGGGTACGCCGACCGGCTCACCGACCTGGCCGCGGTGCTGACCGGAGCGGCGCCCGGGCGGGCCGACGGCGACCAGGTGACACTCTTCTGCTCGGTGGGTCTGGCCGGCACGGAGGTCTTCCTGCTGAACGAGCTGGCCCGGGTCGGGGCGCTGCACGGCTGAGCCGCGCCCCGCTGTGCCGGCCGTGTGCGTCCGGCCCGGTACTCTCGGATGGTGTCTGCCACCTCCCCATCCGACAACTCCAGCTCGGCACGTCTGGCGCCGCACCGCGACCCGGAGCTGTCGTCCCCTGCCGAGGGCCGTCGCGTCGCCCTGCTGACCCTGGGCTGTGCCCGCAACGAGGTCGACTCGGAGGAGCTGGCCGCCCGGCTGCACGCCGACGGGTGGCAGGTGACCACCGACGGCGAGGGCGCCGACGTGGTGGTCGTGAACACCTGTGGCTTCGTGGAGAAGGCCAAGCAGGACTCCATCCAGACCCTGCTCGCCGCCGCTGAGACCGGTGCCAAGGTGGTCGCCGCCGGCTGCATGGCCGAGCGGTACGGCCGGGAGCTGGCCGACAGTCTGCCCGAGGCCCAGGCGGTGCTGAGCTTCGACGACTACCCGGACATCGCCGCTCGGCTGGGCGCGGTCGTCGCCGGTGAGCAGGTGACCGCGCACACCCCCCGGGACCGCCGCGAGCTGCTGCCGCTCACGCCGGTGAAGCGGCGCGAGGCGGCGGTGTCGCTGCCCGGGCACGGCAGCCCGACCCGCTCGGCCGTCGAGACCGACGAGCACACCCCGGCGCACCTGCGCCAGGTGCTGCGTCGCCGGCTGGACACCGGCCCGGTGGCCTCACTGAAGCTGGCGAGTGGCTGCGACCGCCGCTGCGCGTTCTGCGCCATCCCCGCCTTCCGCGGCGCCTTCGTCTCGCGTACGCCGGACGAGCTGCTCGCCGAGGCGGAGTGGCTGGCCAAGACCGGCGTCCGGGAACTGGTGCTGGTCAGCGAGAACTCCACCTCGTACGGCAAGGACCTGGGCGATCCCCGCGCGCTGGAGAAGCTGCTGCCGCAGCTCGCCGCGGTGACCGGCATCGTCCGGGTTCGCGCGAGCTACCTCCAGCCGGCCGAGACCCGCCCTGGGCTGGTCGAGGCCATCGCGAGCACACCGGGCGTGGCACCGTACTTCGACCTGTCGTTCCAGCACTCCAGCGAGCCGGTGCTGCGTCGGATGCGTCGTTTCGGCTCCACCGACCGGTTCCTGGAGCTGCTGGCCAGCGCCCGCGCGTTGGCGCCGGACGCGGGAGCGCGGAGCAACTTCATCGTCGGTTTCCCGGGCGAGACCCGGGCCGACGTCGACGAGCTGGTCCGGTTCCTGACCGAGGCCCGGCTCGACGCGATCGGCATGTTCGACTACAGCGACGAGGACGGCACCGAGGCCGCGGGGCTGCCCGGCAAGGTCTCCGCCGCGACGATCAAGCGGCGTTACGACCGGCTCAGCGCGCTCGCCGACGAGCTCTGCTCGCAGCGGGCCGAGGACCGGCTCGGCTCGACCGTCGAGGTGCTGGTCGACTCGGTCGCCGATGGCGTGGTGGAGGGTCGGGCGGCGCATCAGGCGCCGGAGGTGGACGGCTCCACCACGCTGGTCGCTCCGGCCGAGGGCGGGGTCGACCTGGCCGCGCTGCGCCCGGGTGACCTGGTTCGGGCGACGGTGACCGGCACCGAAGGGGTGGACCTGCTCGCGGTGCCGGATGAGATGATCTCGGCGGCGCCCGGCGCGGCACGGTGACGGCGGGCTCAAACGGAGCGGGGGTGCCAGGTGGTGCGGTGCCAGGAACGCCACGGCAACCCGAGCGGGGCGAGGCGGTGACCGGGGCGGCGGAGTCGACGCCGGCCCGGGTGGTGCCGGGGGTGTCGGAGTCGACGCCGGCCCGGGTGGTGCCCGGGGTGCCGGTGCTCAACGCGGCCAACGCCCTGACCGCGCTGCGGCTGGTTCTCGTGCCGGTCTTCGCCGCCTCGGTGATCGCTTCCGGGATGAGCCACGTCGGCTGGCGGATGGCCGCCTGCCTGATCTTCGCGGTGGCCTCGGCGACCGACCTGGTGGACGGCTGGATCGCTCGCCGGTTCGGGCTGGTCACCTCGGTCGGCAAGGTGGCCGACCCGATCGCCGACAAGGCGCTCACCGGCGCGGCTCTGGTGCTGCTGTCGTGGTATGACCGGTTGCCCTGGTGGGTGACGGTGGTGATCCTCGTCCGTGAGTTGGGCATCACCGGGATGCGGTTCTGGGTGATCCGGCACGGCGTCATCGCGGCCAGCCGGGGCGGCAAGGTCAAGACCGCGCTGCAGATCCTGGCCATCGCCTGGTACCTCTGGCCGATGCCGGCCGCCCTGGCCGCCGTCGGCCCCTGGATCATGGCCGCCGCCGTGCTGGTGACGGTCGCCACCGGCTTCGACTACATAGCCCAAGCCTTCCGCCTCCGCCGCCCCCGCCGCCCCTAGCCCCGCCCCAGGCTCCGCCGGCGGCCCGCTGGGCGGCCCGCTGGCGCGGCCCGCTGGGCGGCCCGCTGGCGCGGCCCGCTGGCGCG
>NZ_JBAKHW010000034.1:0-75229 GCF_036906815.1 Micromonospora sp. CPCC 205539
CACCCTGCGCGCCGACATCGTCAAGACCGTCGACGACGGCCGCGCCGTAGTCGCCAACATCGCCGGCACCACCACCGATGTTGACGGCACCGTGCACTCCTTCGAAGGCGGGCACTACATCAGCGTCGTCGGCTACCACGACAACGGCAACACCGTCACCATCGCCGACTCCGCCGACCCCACCATGGCCTCCTACCAGATCAGCGTCGAGCACCTCGCCGACTGGATCGCCACCCGCGGCTACGCCACCAGCTGACCCACACCACAAACCACGAAGGGCCGGACCCCCCACCGGGGCCCGGCCCTTCGTGGTCGTCATTGCCACCAACTGCGGAACGTATTGACAACTGTCGACATCAGGGTGAGGCTGGGCGTGAGAGCGCTCTCTCTCGCACCCAGGCTCAACGGACCACCACCAGTCTGGCCAGGGAACTCCGATGTCTTCGGCGGCGGCGCCGGAGCTGTCCCTGCCCCGTCCCCCGACAGGAGTCAACGAGATGGACAGGGCCGCACCCCTCCCCGGCATCCACCGCCGGCTGCGCGCCGCGATGGCGATCGGCGCACTGCTGACGCTGCTCGGCACGTACATCGTCTCCACCACCACGCGGGCCGACGCCGCCCCGGGCCCGAACGTCATCCGGGTGGCTGAGTTCCCCGCCGACTGCACCTTCAGCCACCGGCTGCCGGACGACCCGATCATCTTCCCCGGGCTGCCGGGGGCCTCGCACATGCACAGCTTCTTCGGCAGCACGGTGACCAACGCCCACACCACGCTCCCCGACCTGCAGAGATCCACCAGCACCTGCAACCCACGGGTGGACGTCTCGTCGTACTGGACTCCGACTCTCTACAAGGACAACGTGCCGGTGGAGCCCGCGATCGTCACGTTCTACTACCTGGGCGAGGGTGTGCGCTCCGACGTCGTCGCGCGTACCGAGCCGCTTCCGCTGGGGCTGCGGCTCGTCGCCGGCAACGCCAAGGCCGCCGGCCCGGACGAGAGCATCGCCCGCTGGTCCTGCCTGCACGCCGGGCAGGTGCCGCCCTCGAAGAACTTCGTCACCTGCCCGGCCGGCACCATGCTGGAGTCGTACCTCGACTTCCCGCAGTGCTGGAACGGCCGCGACCTGGACTCGCCGGACCACAAGAGCCACCTTGCGTACCCGGTGAACCAGGCCTGTCCCTCCACCCACCCGGTGCCCGTGCCGAAGCTGCGGCAGGTGCTGCGGTACCCGGTCAACGGCAACCCGGCGGGATTCCGGCTGGCCTCCGGGCCGGGCTACACGATGCACGGCGACTTCTTCAACGCCTGGCCGGTCGAGGAGATGGCTCGCCGGATCCGGGACTGCATCCGTCCGGTCATCAAGTGTGGGGCCGACGGCCGACCGATCTGAGCCGACACGTTCGCACCCGGGGGCGGGCCCGGTCACGCCGGGCCCGCCCTCCCGGGCGGAAAGGAGGCCGGATGCGCACTCCCGCCAGCCGAAAGTCGACCCTGCTCATCGCAGTGCTGCTCATTGCCGGCTGCACCCCCGGGCCACCGGACGCCGCCGGCACCCCGGCAAGGCCGCCGGCCGCACCGCCGCCGACAGCCGCGCCGCAGAACACCGCGCCGCAGAACACCGCGCCACCGATGGGTACGGCCGGTCCGTTCAGCCCGACCGACATCGCCTGGCTCCAACTCACGGTGGCGCAGATCGAACGGCTGCTGCCCGTACTCGATCTGGTGCCGACCCGGACCACCGACCCGGCGTGGCGGCGTGTCGCCGCCCAGGTCGAGGTCGGCCGCCGCGACGACCTGGACCGCTCGCGCCGACTGCTGGCCGAATCCGGTGCGCCGGCGACCAACCCGCACGAGGGCCACGACATGCCGGGCATGGTCACCGCCGAGGAGCTGGCCGCGCTGCGGTCGGCCACCGGGAAACCGTTCCACCGGCTGGTCGCGCGGCACCTGCGCGCACACCTGGCGCAGTCGGTCCGCATCTCGACCGCGGAGCAGAAGGGCGGCGTGCACCCGGCGACGACGGCGCTGGCCGGGGCCGTGGTCCGGGTCGGCACCGCCGACCTCGCCCGGCTGGACCGCCTCGACCCGCCCGCGACGACCCTCCCGGCGGCTCGCCAAGCAGTGCCGTGACGGCCGCACGCATCGATCAGATCACCCGTACCGTGGGGGAACAGGTCGCTCAGGCGGCGTAGCGCGCGGCCAGGTCCACGGTGCGCTGGGCGGCGGCGACCATCGCGCGGTCGGCGAACCGGCCGTCCGGCAGCACCACCGTGCCCGAGTCCCGACGCTGCGCCTCGTCGACCGCGGCCAGCAACTCCGCCGCCCGTGCCACGTCCCGGTCGTCCGGTCGGAACGCCTCGACGATCACCGGCAGCTGGCGCGGGTGGATCGCCGTACGGCCGAGGAAGCCGAGCCCGCGACCCACCGCGCACGAGGCGGCGAGACCGGCGATGTCGCTGACGTCGGCGTAGACCGACATGGCCGGCGGGGCCAGGCCGGCGGCACGGGCCGCCACCACCACGCGGCCGCGGGCCCAGAGCAGGCCTTCGTCGTCGCTCACGCCCAGATCCGAGCGGAGGTCGGCCTCGCCGAGCCCGATCGAGGCCACCGCCGGATGGGCAGAGGCGATGGCGTACGCGGCCTCCAGCCCGAGCGCCGACTCGACCAGCGGGTGCAGCGGTGTGTCGACCCGGCTGGCGAGTGCCGCCACCGTCGCGGCCGACTCCACCTTCGGCAGCCGCAGGCCGCCCAGCCCGGGCCGACCGGTCACGGCGGCGAGGTCGGCCTCGACGTCCGGCCCGGTCAGCTCGTTGACCCGGACCTGCACCGGCACCGGATGCGCCTCGGCGAGGAACTCGGCGACCGCGTCTCGGGCGTACGCCTTGCGTCCGGCGACCACGGCGTCCTCGAGGTCGAGGATGACCGCGTCGGCACCCGAGGCGACCGCCTTGGCGAACCGGTCCGGCCGGTCGCCGGGCACGTAGAGCAGGCTGAGCAGCATCAGAGCACGCCCCGTTCCCGCAGCTCGGCCAGCTCGTCGGCGCTCAGGCCGAGCGCGCCGAACACCGCGTCGGTGTCCTGGCCGTGCCGCCGGCCCGCATGCCGGATCTCCCCCGGCGTGTCGGCGAGCCGGAACGGTACGTTCTGCATCCGGACCTCGCCCAGCTCCTCGTCCGGGACGCTGCGGACGGTGCCCAGCGCCGCGTACTGCGGGTCGGCGAGGATGCCCCGTACGTCGTAGACCGGCGCGACCGCGGCCTGCGCCTCCTCGAACGCGGCCACCACCTCGTCCCGGTCGCGCTGCGCAACCCAGGCGCTCACCGCGGCGTCCAGCTCGTCGGCGTGCGCGGCCCGCCCGCTGCCGGTGGCGAACCACGGCTCGTCGATCAGCTCGGGTCGGCCGACCAGCCGGAGCACCCGCTCGGCGATGCTCTGCGCGCTGGTGGAGACCGCCACCCAGCGCCCGTCGGCGCACCGGTACGTGTTGCGCGGGGCGTTGTTGTTGGACCGGTTGCCCAGCCGGGGCTGGAGGTAGCCGAGCTGGTCGTACCAGGTGATCTGCGGACCGAGCATCGCCAGGATCGGCTCGATGATGGCGAGGTCCACCACCTGCCCGGTGCCGGTGGTGTCCCGGGCCCGTAGGGCCAGCATCACCGCGTACGCGGCGGCGAGGGCGCTCACCGAGTCGGCCAGCCCGAACGGGGGCAGCGTGGGTGGGCCGTCCGGTTCCCCGGTGGCCGCCGCGAAGCCGCTCATCGCCTCGGCCAGGGTGCCGAAGCCGGGTCGGCGGGAGTACGGGCCAACCTGCCCGAACCCGCTGATCCGGGTGATCACCAGGCGGGGGTTGACCGCGTGCAGCTCGGCGGGGCCGAGCCCCCACCGCTCCAGAGTGCCCGGGCGGAAGTTCTCCACCAGCACGTCGGCGTCGGCGAGCAGTCGGAGCAGCAGCGCGGCGCCGTCCGGGTCGGACAGGTTGAGGGTGACGGTCCGCTTGTTGCGGCCGAGGACCTTCCACCAGAGTCCGACGCCGTCCTTGGCCGGGCCGTGCCCCCGCGAGGGGTCCGGCTTGGCCGGGTGCTCCACCTTGATCACGTCGGCGCCGAAGTCGCCGAGGAACGCCGCGGCGAGCGGCCCGGCGAAGAGGGTGGCGAGGTCGACGACCTTGACGCCGTCCAGGGGCGCGCTCATCGGGCCACCTCCCCGACCTCGGGCACCAGATCCACGGCACAGCGGAAACCGACCTGGTCGGAGCGGGTGAGCCCGGCACCGGTCAGCACCAGTTTCACCGAGACGTCGGCCGGCTGCGGGCCGCCGTCGAAGTACCAGTCGGAGCCCTCCGCCTGGTATCCGGCGCCGCCCTTGAGGATGACGAACCGGGTACGCCCGTCGGAGTGCTCGCTCTCGGTCAGGTTCCACACCAGCGGTTCACGGCGGACGAGCAGCCCCGCCTCGGCGGCCACCTGCCACTCGTCCTCGGTGGGCAGCCGCAACCCGGCCCACGCCGCGTACGCCCGGGCGTCGGCCAGCTCGACCATGGTCACCGGCTCGCCGGCCGGCCCCTGCCCGGCGGTGAACCGCTCGGGACGCACCGGCCGGTAGCCGGTGGCCCGCAGGAACGCGGCGTACTCGCCGTGGGTGACCTCGTGGGTGGCGATGGCGAAGCGACCGAGGTGGACGCTGCGGCGCAGCGAACCGGTGTGGTGCAGGCGGGGCGGCAGCGGCTTCCACTCGTCGACGTAGGGCGCCTCGCCGTACAGCCCGGTCTCCCGCACCCGGTGGCGGACCACCAGCTCCCGCCGGCCACCGTCGACGGCGACCATGCCCTCGGGCACCTGGGGCCGGGGCGCCCACGGAGTCCGGGTCCGCACCGCGGCGCGGGCGGGGAAGGACGGGTCGCCGATCGGCGACTCGTGCTGGGCCACGGCCGCGTCGGTGCGCACCACGGCGGCGATCGCCCCGGCCGGCAACGGGCCGCCCACGGCGAACCGGCCGTCGCCGGTCTCGGTGACGGTCAGCTCGGCCCCGGTGACCAGGTCGACGAAGCGCTGGCCGGGCCGGGTCTCGACGACCAGCCACGGGCCGTCGTGGTCGGGGCCCCGGTTCACCACCGTCCACAGTGGCTTGCCGTTGGACGTCCAGCGGGACGCGTACACCTGGCCCTCGCCCGGGTGGTCGGCCAGCGGCACCCAGTCGTCGGAGCGCAACCATGCCGTGTGGCTGCTCTGCACCCGGCGCATCGCCCGCAGGACCGCCCGGTCCCGCTCGTTCCAGCCGACCCAGACACCGAAGACGCTCTCCCAGACGAGCACCCCGACGCCGTTGAGCCAGGCGGAGTGCAGCTCGTCCAGGTGGGTGCGGTTCCACCGGCGGGTGTGGTGCAGCACGTGCCGGCGCTCGAACCACTTCGCCCGCAGGACGCCGGGCACCTCGGAGTCGGCGAACCACTGCGCCCAGGACATCGAGTGGTCGGCGATGCGGGCCAGCGGGACCCGGCTCTCGCCTTCCAGGACCATGCCGGGGCGGACGGCGTCCAGCGCGGCGCGCAGCTCCCCCGCGCCCTCCTTGAGGGTGTCCAGGAAGACCCCGTCGACGCCGAGCTTGCCGGCCAGCGCCGCGACCTCCTCGGCGTCGCTGCCCGCCTCACGTCGGGTGCCGGTGTCCCACGGGTTGTAGTCGACGAAGACCCGTACGCCGCGCTCCTGGAACGCCCGCACCACCTCGGGCAGCTCGGGCACGTCCCGGTACCAGTCGAACTGGTTGCGGTCGTCCAGGCCGATCACCGGGTACGCGTGCCAGAGCACCACCCCGTCGAAGCCGCCGAAGTCCCGCCCGGCCGCGTCGAGGAACTCGTCGACGGTGAAGACGCCGCGCTCGTGGTCGTAGAGCGCCTCGTCCCAGAGCCAGGCCAGGCAGATGCTGAAGCAGTCACCGGCGACCTCGTCGTAGTGCTCTCCGGTGTAGCCGAGCCGGGCCCGCGCGTCGGCACGCCAGCGGGTCAGCTGCTCCCGCCAGGCCGGCCAGGTCGCCGGGTCGTCCGGCGCGGCGAAGATCTTCGCCTCGTCCATGGTGGTCAGGTCGGCGTGAACGCCGAGCGGCACCTCGGTGGGCCGGTCGATCGGGCGTGGGACGTACGGGTTGAAGCTCACGGTGTACCTCGGTAGGTCGCGTCGTAGAGGGCGTCGATGGCGGCCCGTTCGGGCAGGGCGGTGGACGCGCCGGGCCGCTGGGCACAGGCCGCGCCCGCGGCGCACGCCCAGCGCAGGCTCGCCGTGACGGAGTCTTCGGTGGTGGCGCCGCCGCGTTCGGCCCAGCTGACCGCGAGGGCGCCGGTGAACGCGTCACCGGAGGCGGTGGTGTCCACCGCGTCGATGCGGGGGGCGGGGACGGTGATCCGCAGACCGCTTCGGTCGGCGTACGCGGCGCCGCGCGCGCCCAGCGTCAGCACCACCCGGGGCACGAGCTCCAGCAGGGCGTCGAGCAGCACCGGCGGGTCGTCGGAGACGACCCCGGCCACGACGGCCGCCTCGTGTTCGTTGACCACCAGCACGTCGACGAGGGCGATCAGCTCCGCCGGCAGTGCCGCGGCCGGCGCGGCGTTCAGCACCACGGTGGTGCCCGCCGCCCGGGCCCAGCCGGCCGCCTGGACGACCGCGCTGAGCGGCACCTCCAACTGGAGGAGCAGCACGTCCGCCCCGGCGATCGTGGCCCGGTCGTCGGCGTTCAGCTCGGTCACCGTGCCGTTGGCGCCGGCCGCGACCACGATGAAGTTCTCCGCGTCCCGGTCGACCGCGATCAGCGCGACGCCGGAGGGACCGGCGACGGTACGCAGGCCCCGGACGTCCACCCCCGCGTCGACCAGGCTGGCCCGGAGCTGCGTACCGAAATCGTCCTCGCCGACCGCGCCCACGAAGTCGCAGGTCGCGCCGGCCCGGGCCGCGGCGACCGCCTGGTTGGCGCCCTTGCCCCCGGGGACGGTGCGGAAGTTCTCGCCGAGCACCGTCTCACCGGGGCGGGGCAGCTGCGGCGCCGACACCACCAGGTCCAGATTGCTGCTGCCTACCACCGCCACGCGCGCGCTCATGCCGTGCTCCCTTCCGCCCGCCGCTGCTGGCTCACGACCCGCTCCCGGGCTCCACCAACGCCTCGGTCCGCTTGGCCAGCTCGTCGAAGCCGATCCCGTCGAAGCCGGCGATGCTGCTGGCCAGCCGGTTGTGCAGCGGGCCGATCCACCGGTCCGGCAGCCCGGCGGCGCCGGTGAGCGCCCCGGTGACTGCGCCGACCGTCGCGCTGGTCGAGTCGGTGTCCCAGCCGCCGCTGACCACCGCGGTGATCGACCGCTCCAGGTCGCCGCGGCCGTACGCCAGGGCGGCGGCCACCAGCGCGGCGTTGTTGCGGACGTGCACCCAGTGCAGGTGGCCGTGCCGTGCGTACAGCTCGTCGAGCACGCGCTCCCAGTCGTCGGCGCCGGTGCCGAGGGCGCGCGCCTCGCGGACCGTGGCCGCGAACCGGCTGCGCGGCGGCAGCACCGCCTCGGCCGCGTCCAGCACCTCGTCCACGTCGGCGGCGACCGGCGCGGCGGCGGCCAGAGCGGCGGCCCAGATGGCCCCGTGCACCCCGCCGCGGACGTGGCTGACGGTGGCGTCCCGCCAGGCCAGCTCGGCGGCCCGGTCCGGCCGGCCGGGGTTGACCCAGCCGTACACGTCGGTGCGGATCTGCGCCCCGATCCACTCCCGGAACGGATTGTGCCGGCGGGCGCTCTCCGGTGGCGCGTGCCCGAGCAGCAGGTTCCGGTACGCCACCCGCTCGGCGGTGAAGACCCGCCCGGCGGGTAGCCAGTCCAGCCACGCCTGCGCCACGTCGGCGCTGGTGAAGCCCCGCCCGTGCGTCTCCAGCACCCGCAGGGCCAGCAACGCGTAGTTCAGGTCGTCGTCCTCGGGCATCCCGTCGATGTTCTCGGCGAGGCTGGTCGGCGCGCTGCGCCGGTTCCACGGCCAGCGGGCGGCGACCTCGGCCGGCAGCCCCTTCGCCGTGAACCAGTCGCGCAGCGGCCAGCGGTCGGTCGCCGTGAGAATCTCCCGGATGCCCTCCCGGGGGATCTTCTCCACCGGCTTGCCGAGCAGGCAGCCGGCCGCCCGGCCGAGCCAGGCGCCGTGCAGGCGGTCGTACGTCACCTCGGTCGGCAGTGACCAGGTCGCCGGCCACTCGGCCCGGAGCGCGACCAGGTCGTCCGGCTCGTCGTCGGCGGCGACGGCGGGCAGCGCGTCGGCGTCGTCCAGCAGGTGCGCCGCGAGCTCCCGCAGCGCCGGCGATGCCGGGCTGGGCGACGCCCCGCTGACCGGCGGGGTCAGGTCCCCGCCGGCCGCCGTCCACCGCTGGGCGAGGGCAGCGACCTCGCGGCCCTCGTCCCGGCTGGCCGCCAGCTCGTGCGGCAGCAGATCCTCCGGCTGGACCCAGGTGATCCTCACCGGGTCGACTCCCCCGCGAGCCCGGCGAAGCGCTCCGCCCGCCGGGTGAACCGGGCCTGGTCCTGCTCGAAGACCTCGCCGGCCACCGCCGCGAGGACCCGGGCCGGCTCCACCAGGTCGGTCTTGGAGGCGGTGGCGACCACCTCGGACCACTCCGCCGGCACTGCCGCAGCGCCGCCGAGCGCCCCGGCGATGGCAGCGGCCATGGTGGCGGTGGAGTCCGCGTCGCGGCCGTAGTTGACCGAGCCGAGCACCGCCGGGCGGAACTCGCCGCCGGCCACCACCAGCATGCCGATGGCCACCGGCAGCTCCTCGATGGAGTGCAGCCGGCTGGGACGCCGGGCACCGAGCCCGGGGCTGCGGTACTCCTCCCCGACCGTGTCGTAGGGGGCGACCGCAGCTCGCAGCGCGGGGATCGCCTGCTTCCAGTCGTGGTGGCTCCGGGCCTCCTTGACCACCGCCTCGATGGCCGCCCGGGTGCCGTCGCGCGCCACGTCCAACGCGGCGGCGACGACGTCCTCGACACCCGCGCCGGGTGCCGCCGCGGCGGCGACCGCGGCCGCGAAGACGGCGGCGGCCTCCCGCCCGTAGCTGTGCTGGTGCGCCCCGGCGATCTCCACGGCTTCGGCGTACGCCCCGGCCGGGTCGCCCGCGTTGACGATGCCGACCGGCGCCATGTACATGGCCGCTCCGCAGTTGACGATGTTGCCGACCCCGGCCTCGCGCGGGTCCGCGTGGGCGTGGTGCAGGCGGGTGACCAGCCACCGTTCGGCGGCCGCGAGCCGGTGGAAGGTCACCCCCTCCCGCTCCAGGTCGGGGATGTACACCACCCGCTCGATCAGATCGGGGACCAGCCGCTCCACCACGTCGTACGCGTCGAGGTGGTCGCGTTTGGCCGCGTAGGCGCGGACCAGCGCGTGGGTCATCAACGTGTCGTCGGTGATGTGCCCGTCGCCCTTGTGGTACGGCGCCAGCGGTCGCGCGGTGGCCCAGTTGGCGTGGTACGGGGGCACGATGCCCTCGACCCAGCCGCCGAACCTGGCGCGGATCTCCTCCGGCAGCGCCGTCTCGGTGGCGCCGCCCAGGGCATCGCCCACCGCGGCGCCGACCAGGCAACCGATCGATTTGTCGAGCAAGAGTGACATCTCGTTACCTCAGAACCTGCTTGCCACCATCGACCAACTGCGAGCTGAGCTGGTCCAGGGTGATCTTGTTGGCGAAGTACTGCTGGAAAGCCGGAGTGGCGTACTTGGTCTTCCACTCCGGGTAGCCGTCGGCCTGCTGGAACGGGGCGACCGTCAGGTCCGCGGCGCTGGCCGCGGCGACGTCCCAGCCCTGCTTGCCGGCGGTGAGCTTGACCAGGTCCTCGTTGGCCTTCTTGCCGGTCGGGACCAGCCAGTCACCCTTGGCCAGCGCGGCCATGTTCGTCGGGTTCAGGAAGTACTCGAGGAACTGCGCGGCCTGCTTCTTGTGCTTGGAGTCCGCGGAGACGGAGAGCGTCTGCGGGTTCGCGGCCTGCTTGGTGGAGAGCCCCTTGATCGGCGGCAGGGTGACCCACTCGAAGCCGGCCGGCGCCTGCTCGGCCATCTGCTGACGCAACGACACCGAGCCGGGCAGCATCGCGTACTTGCCGCCGAAGAAGCCCGGCAGGGTGTCCGCGCCGCTCATGCCCAGCGCCTCCGGAGAGGCCGACTTCGCGGTGTAGATCATGTCGTGGATCCGCTTCGGGACCTCCTTCTCCGCGTCACCGACCCGGACCTCGGTCCGCCCGCCGTCGGAGTAGAAGTACTTCCCGTCGTAGTTGAGCGCCAGGTTGAGCACCCGGTTGGTCGGCGACTTCAGCGCCCAGGCCGCGCCGTACTGGCCGGCCTTGGTGAGCTTCTGCGCGTTGGCCTGGAACTCGTCCCAGGTCCAGCCGCTGTCGGCCGGCGGCACCGCGACACCGGCGGCGTCGAGCAGCTTCTTGTTGGCGATGACGACCTGCGACTCCAGCAGGAACGGCACGCCGGTGACCTTGCCGTCGAAGGTCGCGGTGTCCCAGACGCCCTTGTCGATCTGACCCTTGAAGTCGTCGGAGACCAGGTCGGAGAGGTCGGCCAGGTAGCCCTGCTTGCTGAACTCACCGATCGAGGACGCCTCGTAGTGCACGATGTCCGGTGCGTCGCCGCCCTCGAAGGAGGTCAGCAGCTGATCGTGGACCGAGTTCCAGTCACCCTGGACGTACTCGACCTGGATGTCCGGGTGCTCGGCGTTCCACTTGGCGACGAGATCCTTGTTGACCTGTAGCGACTCCTTCTGCCAGGCGAGGCTGAGGAAGCGCAGCTTGACGGGGCCGGACGTGGCCTCGTCGTCGCCGCCGCCACCGCACGCGGTGAGCGCGCCGAGGCCGACGACCGCGACCGCGGTGGCCGCGGCGAGCCGACGAAATCGGGTACGGAGCATGGGGTTACCTCCTTGGTGGTGGTTCGGGGGACGGTTCAGCCCTTGACCGCGCCGGCCATCGACCCGGACGAGAGCCGGCGTTGCATGAACGCGAAGAAGATCAGGCTGGGCAGCGTGGCCAGCAGCGAACCGGCGGCCAGCGGCCCGAGTCGGGCGGTGCCCTCGATACCGACGAACCGGGCCAGTGCCACCGGCAGGGTGGCCAGCTCGGGGGTCTTGATCAGCACCAGCGCGAAGAAGAACTCGTTCCAGGCCGAGATGAAGGAGAACAGCGCGGTCGCCACCAGGCCCGGTGCGAGCAGCGGGAAGACCACCCGCCGCAGGACCTGCAACCGCGTCGCGCCGTCCACCGACGCGGCCTCCTCCAACTCGCGGGGGATGTTGCGGACGAAGCCCTGCAGCATCCAGAGCGCGAACGGCAGCGCCCAGACCACGTAGATCAGCACCAACCCGGCGTGCGTGTTGGCCAGGCCGATCTGCCGCAGCACCAGGAAGATCGGGATGATCAGCAGCACGAACGGGAAGAGCTGGGACAGCAGCACCCAGCCCAGCGCCACGGTGGTGAGCTTGGAGCGGAACCGGGCCAGCGCGTACGACGCCGGCATGGCGACCAGCACGGTCAGGACCGCCGAGGCGAGCGAGACCTGGAGGCTGTTCAGTGCCGCCCGGCCGAGGTCCTGCTCGGTGAAGGCCTGGACGAAGTTCTGCAGGGTGGGGTTCGACGGGATCAGCGTCGGGTGCAGCCGCACCAGCTCCCGTGGCGGCTTGAACGCCGTCGACAGCAGCCAGATCAGCGGGAACCCGAGGAAGATCAGGTAGGCGGAGAGCGCCACGTACTGCAGCGTCCGCCCGGTGCGGCTCGGTTTTCCGAACATGTCAGTTCGCCTCCCTCAACCGACGGCGGAGATAGACGGCGAGCAGCACGATGATGATGACGACCATCGCGTTGCCGAGCGCGGCCGCGTAGCCGTAGTTGCCGTAGCGGAACGCCTCCTCGTACGCGAAGAGCATCGGCAGCATCGTCTTGCCCCCGGGCCCGCCGGCGGTCAGCACGTAGACCAGGCCGAACGAGTTGAAGTTCCAGATGAAGTCCAGCGAGGTGATGGCCACGATCACCGGGGCCAGCGCGGGCAGCGTGACGTGTCGGAAGCGGTGCCACGTGCTGGCGCCGTCCATGGCGGCCGCCTCGTGCAGCTCGCGGCCCACGCCTTGCAGGCCCGCGAGCAGCACGACGGTGGTCTGCGGCATGCCGGCCCAGACCCCGACGATGATCACGGCGGGCAGCGCGGTGCTGAAGTCGCCGAGCCAGTTGGACCGCAGCCCGTCCGCGCCGATCCGGTGCAGGAACTCGTTGATCAGGCCGGCGTCCGGGTGGTAGACGAGCTTCCAGAGGATGCCGACCACGACGGGTGGCATCGCCCACGGCACCACGGCCAGAACCCGGGCGATGCCCCGGAATCGCAGCTGTTGGTTGAGCAGCAGGGCCAGCCCGAGGGCGAGCAGGAACTGCAGCGCGGTCACTCCGAACGCCCAGAGCAGCCCGATCTTGAACGAGTTCCAGAACAGCTCGTCGCCGAGGAGTTCCCGGTAGTTGGCCAGGCCGGTGAAGCTGACCTCGACGTTGCGCCCGGCCCGGGCGTCGGTGAAGCCGAGGTAGATGCCGCGCAGCAGCGGGAACACCGAGAGCACCAGGATCGGCAGCAGTGACGGCAGGAGTAGCAGGTAGATGGTGGTGCGCTCGGAGCGGAACCGGCGCGGCCGGCGGGCCTGCTCGGCCTGCTCGACGTCCGGCTGCTCGGCCAGCGTGGTCATGCGGTCACCCCTTCGCTGGACGGTTGGGTGGTCGGTGGGCCGGCCGGCCGAGGGACCAGCGGCGTCGTGCCACTGGACGCGCGGATGGCGAGGCTCGGCGGCACCTGCTCGCGCCGGGGCGGCAGGGTCGGGTCGGCGATGCGTTGCAGGAGCAGTTCGGCGGCACGGCGACCACGCTCGGCCGAGCCGAGCGAGACGCTGGAGAGCTGGGGGAACATCATCCGGGCCAGTTCGGTGTCGTCCATGCCGACCAGGGCGACGTCCTGCGGCACCGGGCGCCCGGCGGCCAGCAGCGCGTGCAGCGCGCCGACCGCGATCAGGTCGTTGGCGCAGACCAGGGCGTCCGGGTCGGTACGGGCGAGCAGCCGCTCGGTGGCGGCCCGGCCGGCCGCGTACTGGAAGTCGCCGACCTCGATGAGGTCCTCGTCGAGGGGGATGCCGTGCCGGGCCAGGGCGCTCCGGAAGCCGGCGTCACGCGCGGCGCCCGGGACGGTGTCGAGCGGGCCGTTGACGAAGCCGATCCGGTGCCGCCCGTTGGCGACGAGGTGATCCACGGCGAGGGCGACGCCGTTGCGGGAATCGGTGCGGACGTTGTCCACCGGGGTGTCCTCCCCGAGCTGACCCACCACCACCACCGGCACCGGGCTGTCCACCAGCGCGGCCAGGTGGTCGTCGGTGACCCGGATCGGCGAGACGATCATCCCGTCCACGTACCGGTTGGCCAGCCGGCGCAGCAGGGCGGTCTCGTTGTCGATCCGCCCGCCGGTGGCGTGCACCAGCAACTGCCGACCGGAGGAGGCCACCACCGCCTCGATGGCGCGCATCATCTCCACGTACACCGGGTTGCCGATGTCCTCGACGGCGAGCGCGATCAGGCCGGTGCGCTGCGACTGCAGCGACCGGGCGATCGCGTTGGGCACGTAGCCCACCTCGGCCGCCGCGGCGCGCACCTTGCGGATCGTCTCCGCGCTGCCGCCGACCCCGTTGAGCACCCGGGAGGCGGACGCGATGGAGACACCGGCGCGGGCGGCGACCGTGTGCACGGTGGGCCGGCCGTCCGCTGGTTCCTGTAAACGTTTACGACCCATTGTCCGGCACCCCCATCCCTGATAGCTGTAAACGTTTCCGGGAGTCTGCTCCGCTGGCGGCGGAGAGGTCAAGAGCTCGTTACGAAAACGTTTCCAACCACGGGTGGCCCCACACCGAGATTGACCTCACGGCCCGACCACCTGGAGCGGAGTCGCCGGTCGTGGCTGGCGATCACGATGGCGCCCGGTCCGGTGCGCAGGGCCTCCTCCAACTCGTCGCAGAGCCGCGGGGAGAGGTGGTTGGTCGGTTCGTCCAGCAGGAGCAGCTCCGGCGGATCGGCGACCAGCAGCGCGAGCGCGAGTCGACGACGCTGCCCGACCGACAGGTCGGCCACCGGCCGGTCCAGGTCCGCGGGCGTGAGGAGACCCAGCGACGACAGCGGTACCGCCTCGGCCCGTTCCTCCCCGATCGTCCTGCGATAGACCGCGCGGGCGGTCTGGTGCGAATCCGCGAAGACGGTGTCCTGGGTCAGCAGGCCGACGCGGAGGCCCGGCCGTCGCCAGACGGCCCCGACGCAGCTCAGCCGGCCGGCGAGGACGGCGAGTAGGGTCGACTTGCCCGCGCCGTTCGGGCCACTCACCACCAGCCGGTCGCTGGCGGTCACCGCGAGCTGCGCCACTCGCAGTCGGCCGGGCACCGCCACGTCGTGCAGCGTGACGATGGCATCGTCGCCGGCGCCGGTGGCGAGAGCGGGCGCATGAAAGCGCAACGGCTCCGGCGGCGCGTCGACCTGCTCGCGCTCCAACGCCTCCAACCGACGGGCGGCGTCGCGCACACGGCGGGAGATCTGGTTCTGCACCCGGCCGGCGGTGTGCCCGTACCCCATCTTCTCGCTGTCCCGGGGTGCGCGGCCGTGCGCCACCTGATGCCCGGTCACGGCGGCGGCCTCGCGCAGCTCGGCGAGTTGCGCCTGCTCGTCGTCATAGCGCCGGCGCCACCGCTGCGCCTCCGCGCGCTTCGAGGCCAGGTAGGCGGTGTAGCCGCCGCCGTAGCGGACCGGCCCCTCCACCGCCGGGTCCAGGTCGATCACGTCGGTGCACACCGCGTCCAGGAAGGCCCGGTCGTGACTGGCCAGCACGACCGCACCCGGCATGCCGCGGAGTTGCTCCTCGCAGAACGCCGCCGCCGCGTCGTCGAGGTGGTTGGTGGGCTCGTCGAGCAGCAGCGCGTCCGGTCGGCGGATGAGCATCGCGGCCAGCGCGAGGCGGCCACGCTGCCCGCCGGACAGCCCGCTCAGCGTCCGGTCCTGCGGGATCTGTTCCAGGCCGAGACCGGCGAGCACCGTCCGGGCGCGCCGATCGGCGTCCCAGGCGTCGCGGTCCTGTGCCCGTTCCAGGGTCTCGCCGTACGCGGCCAACAACCCGGCATGCCGTTCGTTGTCCTCCGGCGTCTCGGCCAAGGCGGCGCCGAGCCGGTCCAGCGCGGCGAGGTCCGCTCGGGCCTCGCGCAGCGCGTCGTCGAGGACCGTCGCGACGGTCGCGGACGGCTCGAAGGGCATCTCCTGGTGCAGGAAGCCGAGATCCGGTGGGCGCGCGACGGTACCGGAGTCCGGCTCGTCGACGCCGGCGAGGACCCGCAGCAGGGTCGTCTTGCCGGTGCCGTTCTCTCCGATCAGGCCGATCCGGTGGCCGGGCGCGGCGGTCAGGGAGACGCCGTCGAGCACCCGGCGGTTGTCCCGGATCCGTAGCAGGTCATGGGCGATGAGCGCAGGTCGGGCAGACATGAGGAACCTCGGGAAGGAAGATCCCGGGCGCGCACGAGGGCACCCAGGCGCGAACAGGGCACGACGACAGGGGCCGCTGCGACAGCGCGCTCACGCGCCGTCGGCGGCCGCTCCGGGGTGCTCACCCGGAGATGTCGTCGTCACCTGCCACGTTCACTCCGATCCTGGGCAACTCGGGCGCAAGAATAGCTCCCGGTCTCAGCCGGTCGCCAGCATCCGGGCGACGGTCGTCGGGTCCGCCAGATGCGGGAAGTGGCTGCCCGGCAGCACGGTCACCACGATCTCCGGCAGGACGTCGGTCAGCCAGGCCAGGTAGCGGGGCGGCGGCTCGGACGAGGTCACCCAGCGATAGGGGACTGCTCGGTCACCGATGGACCGCAGAACCCGGCCCCGCTCGGCGGCGATCCCCTCGTCGGTGCCGTGCAGGATCTCGTCCCAGTAGCCCAGCAGCAGGTCCGGCCGTGGATCGGTCGCGGTCGTCACGATCTCGCGCGCGGAGGCCGGCAACGAGTCGATGCCCATGCCGGCCAGCATCCCGTCCCACACCCGCCGCCAGTCCGGGCCGCGCAGCGTCGGCTCGGCTTGGCGTACGGCCGCACCGAACGGGCCGGGTAGCAGGATCTGGTCGAGGTTCACCACACCGCGGACCGGATAGCGGGCCGCGTACGTCGTGGCGACCACCGCGCCCACCGAATGCCCCACCACGATCGGGTCGACGAGACCAGCCTCGGTCACCTGGCCGTGCAGGACCTCGGCGACCTCGGCCATACCGTAGGAGTCCCGTCTCGGAGCGCTGCCGTGGCCGGGCAGGTCGAGAGCGAGGACCACGCGGCCCGGATCGATCACCTCGAGCTCACGCCGCACCGGGTCCCACTGCCGCCGGTCGAAGGTGAGACCGTGCAGCAGCACCAACGGCGGTCGGCTCGCGTCGTCATTCACCACGGGGATGCCCTTCCTGCGTTTCGATCACCGCGTACCGGCCGAAGGTCAGGTGCCGACGGAGCGCGAAGCCCATTGCCTCGTAGAGTCTGATCGCGTTCGTGTTGGTCGTGGCCACGTGCAGGAAGGGCGTCTCGCCGCGCGCCTGGATGCCGGCCGCCACCGCGCCGATCAGCCGGGTCGCGAGACCGTGACCCCGGTACGTCGGATCCGTGCAGACCGCGCTGATCTCCACCCACCCCGGTGGGTGCATGCGCTCCCCCGCCATGGCGACCAGTGCGCCGCCGCGCCGGATGCCGAGGTAGGAGCCGAGCTCGACGGTGCGGGGCAGGAACGGCCCCGGCTGGGTCCGACCGACGAGATCCAGCATCTCCGGCACGTCCGCGGTCGTCAGCACCAACGCCTCCGGGTCCGGTTCCGCGCGTAGGCCGTCGGCCACGAGTTGGACCCCCGGAATCACGCCGGTCAGCTCCCACCCCGGCGGCGCGGTGTCCGGGGCGCCCGGCACCACGGCCGCACCGCCCGGCCCGGCCAGCGCCGCCAGATCGGCCCACGCCGACGGGTCGCTCGGATCGGCCAGCGCGGAGAACGGTGACACGTCGGAGGGGTAGCGTGCGGCCCGCCCGCGTACCTCCGCGAAGCGCGCCTGCGGGCCGCGCAGCGAGGTCCACGCCGGGTTGTCCAGCACGTCGACGTCAACGGTCGTCAAGTCGTCCTCCTCGGTGAGCCGGTGCGGGGCTCGCCACGACCGGCGCCACAGTACCGGCCGGCCCACCACCGATTCTCACCTGCGCCCGCGCACGCCGAACCCTTTCGCCCGAGGCCACGAACCTGGCGGAGACCGTCGAACCGAGACATGCGGTAGGAGCCAGGCCCTTGAATCAACCCCGGCGATGGTGCGCCGGGGCGCACCGCGCGGCCCGGGGCCGCCGCGGCCCAACCGGTCAGGTGGTGCCGGCACCCGTCCGCAGGGAGCCGAGGTTGACGTCGAGGGCGGCCTCGAGGTGATCGATCTTCCCGGTGGTGAGCATCAGCAGTACGCCGCCCTGGATGCCGGCCAGCAGCGCCGCGGCGGCGCGTTCGGCGTCCACCTCGGGGGCGATGTCCCCGGTCGACTGCATCTGCCGGACGCCCTCGGCGATTTTTCCCTGCCACCGCCACATGAGCCCGGTCACCACCGCCTGCGCGCCCGGTGCGCGCCGGCCCGCCTGGCCGAGCAGAGCGTTGAGCGGGCACTTCACGCCCTGCGCGAGGTAACGCTCGATCAGCCGATCGCGCCACGCCTGCCAGGCCGGCCAGGACGTCAGGTTGCTGAGCATCGGCTCCTGGTCGGCGAGCACCTGGTCGGCCTCGTGCTCGGCGACCGCGAGCAGCAGCTCCTCCTTGCCCTCGGGGAAGTAGTGAAAGAGCTGGCCCTTGCTGGTGCCGGTGCGGGCCATCACATCCTCGAGCCGTACCTCCTCGACGCCGCGCTCGCGGATCTCAGCGGCCGCCCCGACGACGATCCGCTGCCGGGTCGCCGCGCCCTTGCGGGTCAACGCGCGTGTCATGAGACCTCCCCGATGGTGTCCTGCGTCACGGATCCTCGTATGGACCTGCAGGTCCAATGCTAGACCGAGAAGGACCCTCAGCAGTCTGGACTTGCAGGTCCAAATTTGCCGAGCAATGGTCGGGAAGTGCGCGGTCCGGTCCCGGGCCGGCAGCGATCGGGAGGACGACACGTGAACGAGTACTACCTGCTCGGACGGTCCGGCCTGCGGGTGAGCCGGCTGGCCCTGGGCACGATGAACTTCGGCGTCAGCGGGTTCCACGCCGCGTACGGCAAGACCGAGGAAGAGGCGGAGCCGATCTTCCGTAGGTATCTGGACGGGGGCGGAAACTTCATCGACACGGCGGACTTCTACACCGCCGGCGAGAGCGAGAAGATCCTCGGCCGCCTGATCGACCGGGCCGGCGTCCGGGACCGCCTCGTGCTCACCAGCAAGGCCACCAACACCGTCGACCCGACCGACCCGAACGCCAGCGGCAACGGCCGCAAGCACATCATGCGGGCCCTGGATGCCTCGCTGGGCCGGCTCGGCACCGACTACATCGACCTGTACCTGCTGCACACCTGGGACCGGATCACCCCGATCGAGGAGGTCGTGCACACCCTCGACGACCTGGTACGGGCCGGCAAGATCCGGTACGCCGGACTCTCCGACGTGCCAGCCTGGTACGCGGCCCGGGCGCAGAGCTACGCCGAGGCGCACGGGCTGGTTCCGATGATCAACGTGCAGCTTCCGTACTCCCTGGTCGCCCGCGACATCGAGGCGGAGTTCGTGTCGATGGCCCAGACCCTGGGGATGGGCATCACCGCGTGGAGCCCAATCGGCGGCGGCCTGCTCAGCGGCAAGTACAAGCGCGACGGCGACGGCATGAGCGGGACCGGCCGGTTGACCAACCCGGACGCCGCAGGCCGGGAGATCAGCCCCCGCGACTGGACGGTCATCGAGGCGCTCCAGGACGTGGCCGCCGACCTGGGACGCAGCATGGCGCAGGTCGCGATCAACTGGGTGGTCACCCAGCCAGCCGTCGGTTCGGTGGTCATCGGAGCGAGCAGCCCCGAGCAGCTCGACAGCAACTTCGGCGCGCTCGACTTCGAGATCCCGGCCGACGCCCGTCGCCGGCTCGACGAGGCCAGCGCGCCGCAGGTCGGGCTGCCGTACGGGATGTTCACCCCGCAGTACCAGTCCTGGGTGGTGAGCCCCGGCCTCGCCATCGGCGACAAGCCGGCCGGCTACACGCCTCCGGTGTTCAACGCCGCCGCCCAGCCCGCCAACTGAGAAGGATTCGACATGACATCGAGCAACGATGCGTTGATCCGTGAGTTCGTCGAGGCGTTCAACACCAAGGACGCCGACCGTCTCGCGCCCTACCTGCATCCCGAGGTCGTCTTCCAGGCGTACGGCGACAACGAGGTACGCGGCCGCGACGCGGTCCTGCAACTCTGGGCGGGCGTGTTCGGCACCTTCGCCGAGGTCCAGTTCGCGACCGTGCACCAGGCGGTGAACGGCGACGTCGTCATCGCCGAGCAGGTGCACGGCCTCGGCCTGCCGGGCCGCCCGGTGGCCCCGGTGATGAACATGGCGGTCTACGAGATCCAGGACGACAAAATCGCTGCCTGGCGCGACTACACCAACCCGGAGTACGCCCGCAAGCTCGTCGCCGGCTGAACCTCCGTCGCGGGCACCATTGGAGGACGACATGTACGCCATTCGCATGCACGAGTACGGCGGACCGGAGGTGCTCCGGTACGAGGAGGCCCCGCAGCCGGTCCCCGGCACCGGCGAGGTGCTGATCGAAGTCGCCGGTACGTCGTTCAACCCCGCCGACGCCATCATGCGGGCCGGCGCCCTGCACCACTCGCACCCCGTACGGATGCCGCACATCCCGGGCACCGACGTCGCCGGCACGATCGCCGGACTCGGAGCTGGTGTCAGCGGCCACGCGATCGGCGATCGGGTGATCGCGGCGCTGCCACGGCCGGCGGACGGCGCCAGCGGGGAATTCACCCTCGCCCCCGCCACGGCGGTGGTGCCGGCACCGACGAGCATCCCGCTCGCCGACGCCGCGGCCCTGCCGATCGCCGGGCTCACCGCCTGGCAGGGCATCAACGAGCACCTGCGGGTTGCGCCCGGTCAACGCATCCTGATCAACGGCGCGGGCGGCGGCGTCGGCCGGTTCGCGGTGCAGTTCGCCAAGCTCGCCGGCGCCACCGTCGTGGGCGTGGCGGGACCGGCCAGCGTCGCGGCAGCCCGATCGGCCGGTGCCGACGAGGTCCTCGACCACACCGTCGACCGGCTGACCGAGCCGGTCGACGGCGTCTTCAACGCGGCTTCCATCGACGGGTCCAGCCTGGACCGGCTCGTCGCGCTGATCGAGCCGGGCGGCGGCCTGGTCTCGATCACCTCGCCGGCGTCCCCGGACCGTCGACGCGCGGTACGCACGATGGTCATGACCATCCACAGGGACCCCTCTCACCTCGCCGAGATCGCTCGCCGGGTGGACACCGACGGAATCTCCCCGGGCGTCACCGAGCGTCTCCCGATCACCGAGATCGTCGAGGTGCACCGCCGGCACGCGACCGGCCGCCTGTCCGGCAAGGTGGTGCTCAGCCACTGACACACGGAAGGGGGCTTCGCGGCGGCAGCATCGCCGCGAAGGACGGGCTGGTGCACGCCCCGCCGCACCGCCACCTGGTCAGACGAACGAGACGGCGACCAGCGCGACGGCGGAGCCGGCGAAGACCACCGTGTTACGCAGGTAGGTCTGGATGCGCACCCAGCGCGGGAAGGCGTTCTCGGCGGCCTGGAGGAAGGGCTCGACCTCCACACGGGTCAGCTCCGGGTCGCCCTTGCGGCGGAAAGCGGCCTCCACGGACTTCACCGCGGTGTGGTTGCTGTACACGATCGCCACGTTCATCAGCACGACCAGCGAGGAGAAGATCCAGGTCAGCAGCTGGGCCAGGTCGGCGCCGGCGACGTGCAGGGCCGCAGTGGTGATCATCACCGCGGCGACGGTCACCGGGGCCGCGGTCTCGTGGCCGCTGGCGTCGAATCGGATGCCGTTCTCTTCCAACACCCCTGGGCGGACGTTCTGGCGGCGCAGCTCGGCCTCGGCGGCGGCCTTCGCGACCGGGCCGAACCGGTGCCGGACCACCGGGATGCTGACGAAGGCGATGGCGACGAGCAACTGCATGACGGCGGCGAGGGTGTTCATGGGGGACTCCTTCAATTTGCACTTAGTTCAAGTGGCCTGGGGACGACCGTAGTCGACTACTTGAACATTGTGCAAGTGCGACCTTGAACATTGTGCAAGCGATCACGTACCGTGAGGGCCATGCCACGCGACACCCTGACCCGCGACCAGATCGTCCGCACGGCCGTCGAACTGCTCGACGCCGAAGGCCTCGAGGGCCTGAACATGCGCGCCCTGGGCAAGCGCCTCGACTCCGCGGCCACCGCCATGTACTGGCACGTCAAGAACAAGGACAACCTCGTCCTGCTCGCCACCGACCAGGTGTGGGGCGAGCTCGAGCTGCCCGACCTGAACGTGGTCGGCTGGCGCACCGCGGCCACCGCCATGGCGGTCGACCTCTACGAGATGTTCACCCGACACCCCTGGCTGGTGCAGGCCTTCGCCGCGCACGTCCTCTACGGCGAGGGCAAGTCCCGCCACGACGACCGCAGCCTCGCCGTCTACGAGGCCGCCGGCTTCACGGGCGACCAGGCCGACCAGGCCGCCTCCGCCGTCTTCACCTACGTTCTCGGGAACGCGGCGGGCGCCGCCGCGACGGCCTCGCTCACCCGGAAGCTCACCCGGGACGACACCACCGCCGAGGAGCACTTCCAGGACGCCATGACCAGGGCCAAGGAGGTCGCCATGCGGCACCCCCGGCTGCGCGCCCGCCTGGAAACCCCGGCGGCGGCCACCTACGCCGCCTCCCCCGACCAGGCCTTCGAGTTCGGCCTCCAGGCCCTCCTCGACGGCCTGGAGCGGCAGGTCGCCGCCTGACCCGGCCCGGCCGGGCAGGACCGGGGAGAAATGCTCTTGCACAATGTTCAAGCGGTGCCTTAGTGTTTGCTCTGACAGCGACTTGCACAAAGTGCAAGTCCGGAGAAGGGGCACGACATGACGCAGCAGCAGTTGTCGGAGTTCGTCGAGGCGGCGGCCACCAAGTTCGGTGTTCCCGGCGTCGCCGTCGGGGTGTGGGCGAACGGTCAGGAGGTGTACGCGTCCCACGGAGTGACGAGCATCGAGAACCCCCTGCCCGTCGACCGGGACACGCTGTTCGTCCTGGGTTCGGTCACCAAGCCCTTCACGGCGACCGCGCTCATGCGGCTGGTCGCGCAGGGGCGGGTCGACCTGGACGCGCCGGTCCGTCGCTACATCCCGGAGTTCGTACTCCCGGATGAGCAGGCCGCAGCGGAGATCACCGTGTCGCAGCTGCTCAACCACACCGCCGGGCTGGACTGGAGGATGGGCGCCGAGACCGGTGAGGGAGACGACGCCCTGGCCGCGTACGTGGCGAAGATGTCCGAGTCCGACCAGATCGCACCGCCGGGCACCCGGGCCTCCTACAGCCAGGTGGGGTACAGCCTCGCCGGGCGGATCATCGAGAAGGTCACCGGCCTGACCTACGAGCAGGCCGTCGCCTCGCTGCTGTTCGAGCCGCTGGGCCTCGCGCACACCTCCTTCGCGACGAACGACGTGCTGACCCGGCCGTTCGCGGTGGGGCACAACCACGACGAGGACGGCAGCCTGTCCGTCGCTCGACAGTGGAAGGACAGCCGCGCCAACAACCCCGGCGGCGGTGCGGTGTCATCCGTGACGGACCAGCTCCGGTGGGCTCGGTTCCACCTCGGTGACGGCCGCGCCGAGGACGGCGTCCGGGTGCTGCCCACCGAGCTGCTGCGGCAGATGACGGAGCCGACGGTCGAACTGCGGGGCAGCACGCTCGGTGACGCCTTCGGCATCTGCTGGTTCCTCCGCGACGTGGACGGCGTACGCACCGTCGGGCACGGCGGCTCGGCCAACGGCCAGTTCGCCGAACTCCTCATCGTCCCCGAACGTGACTTCGCCGTCGTCGCGCTGTCCAACGCCGGCCCGGACGCCGGCCTCGCCGTCAATCAGGCGGTCGTCCGGTGGGCGCTCGAGCACTACCTGGGTGTCGTCGAGCACGACCCGGAGCCGCTGCCCTTCGACGACGCGCGGGCCCGGGAGGTCCTCGGGAGCTACGAGAACGAGCTGATGACGCTGACCATCGCCACGGACGGGGCCGCACTCACGATCGAATGCGCGATCAAACCGGAGGTCCGCGCGGCCACGGACACGGAGCTCCCCCCGGATCTCCCCCCGGCCGACCTCGGCCTGCTGCCGGGTGACGGCGACGAATACCTTGTCACCAGCGGCGGCCTGCAGGGGCAGCGCGGCTTCTTCGCCCGTGACGAGAGCGGCGCGATCACCGGCGCCGACCTCGCCGGCCGGTTGTTCACCCGCGTGCCCCGGTGACGACCGGGTCAGCGGTCGCGCAGGGCCCCGGCCAGCTCGCGGCGCGACCCGATGCCCAGCTTGGTGAAGACCTTGCGCAGGTGCCACTCGACGGTACGCGGGCTGAGGAACAGCGCAGCGCCGATCTCCGGGTTGGTCCGGCCCGCCACGGCCAGCCGCGCAATCTGCGCCTCCTGCGGGGTGAGCTCGTCCGGCATGCCGAGGGTCCGCCTGCGGACGGTCTCGCCGGTGGCGACCAATTCCCGGCTCGCCCGCTCGGCGAAGCCCTCCGCTCCCATCGTGGCGAACGCCTCGTGGGCGGTACGCAACTGGGTCCGGGCATCGCTGCGCCGGTTCTCCCGGCGCAGCCACTCCCCGTACAGCAGCCGGGCCCGCGCCACCTGCAGCCCGAGCTGGCTGGCGGCCAGGCGCTCGACGGCCTCGCGGTAGGAGTCCTCGGCTTTCGCCGAGGGCCCCGCCAGAGCGTCGGCGAGGGCCTGCGCGCCGAGCGCCCAGTCGGTGCCGGCGGCGCCGGTCCGCTCCGCCAGGCGCGCGCGGGCCTCGTCGGCCGCGCCGGTCTCCCCGACGCGGACAGCGGCCTCGACCAACTCGCCGAGCGTCCAGTTGTACACGGCGAGGTCCTCGTACTCGACCGCCTTGCGCGCGGCCTCCAACGCGGCCGGATAGCGGCCGGTCCCGTTGGAGAGCACCGCTGTGGCGTAGCCGGCCATGCCGAGCGGACGGCCCTCGCCGCGCGCGTCGGCATCCTTGATGGTGGCGTCGATCAACTCCATCGCGGGCAACTCCCGACCGCGATGGGCGGCCAGGGTCAGCGCGCCGGACGGGTGTGGGGCCTGCCCGGTGGCCTGTCCGAGGGCGTCGGACTCGTCGAGCAGGTCCGACGCGTCGGCGAACCGACCCGCGTACACCAGAGCGCCGGCGCGGAAGGTCAGCGCCGTGGGGAGCAGCGACATCGCGCCGGTCGTACGCGCGAAGTCGACCGCCTGCTCGGTGAGCCGGCACCAGGTCGCGTCGTCCCACACCTCGTGCGCGACCGGCGCGGCCAGCCAGAGCAGGTGCAGATCCTCGTCGGCCGTCATCGCGTCGAGAGCCCGGCGCAGCTGCGGCACGGCAGCCGCGTACCCGTCCAGGATCCAGGCCGTGAGGCCGGTCAGGAACTGGCCGGCCACCTCCTCCCCCGCCGGCACGCGGCGGGCGCCCTCGGCTGCCCGGCGCAGGTCGTTGCCACCGAGTCGGCCCGCGTGCACGGCGGCACCCAACGCCGTGAGGTACGTCGTGCGCGCCGTGGGGAGATCCAGCTCCTCGAGGCGACGGGCAGCCGCGAGCAGCGGCGGGCCGGCCGCCCGGCCGGGATTGTGCACGAACGCGACCTGCGCCCGTAGACACTCCACGTCGGCGCGTTGCAGCGGGTCGAGCGGACCCAGCTCGGCGGCGGCCAGCAGGTCCGGCACCTGGTTCAGGTCCCCCGCGTCGAGTCGGGCGCGCGCGGCGGCCAGGGCACGCCCGGCGCGCGGCTTGGGATCCGGGGTCAGCTCGACGGCGCGCTCCAGGAAGGAGGCGGCCGCGGATCGGCCGCCGCGAGCGAGGGCCCGGCCGGCCGAACGCTCCAGCTCGACGGCGACCTCCTCGTCCGGATCGACCGCGGCGTGCGCCCGGTGCCAGGCACGGCGGTCGGGATGCTGACCCGGGTCGGTCACCTCGGCCAATGCGCGGTGCACCTCGCGCAGCTCGGTGGCCTCGGCCGATCGCCAGACCGCCGACCGCACCAGTGGATGGCGGAATCGCACGCTGGCGCCGATCTCGATCAGCCCTGCGGCCTCCGCGGGCGCGGCGGCGTCCCGGCCGACGCCCAGCTGATCGAGCGCGCGCCACAGCAGCGTCACGTTCCCGACCGGCTCGACCGCGGCGGTGAGCAGGAGCCAACGGGTGGGCGCCGGGAGTGCGTCGATGCGCCGCTGAAAGCCGGCCTCCATGCGGCCTACCAGCGGCGTCGCGCTCTGGGCACCGAATCCGAAGGCCAGCTCCGCCGGCGTGAGGCCACGCGGCAGCTCGAGCAGGGCGAGCGGGTTGCCGCGCGTCTCGGCGACTATCCGATCGCGTACCCGGTCGTCGACCGGCCCGGGCAGCACCGAATCCAGCAGCGCCCGCGCGTCCGCCGGAGACAACCCGTCGACGCGCAGTTCCGGCATGCTGCCGAGGATCTGCTCGTCGCCCGGGCTGCGGCAGCCGAAGACCAGTGCGATCGACTCGGCGTCCAGGCGGCGGGCGACGAAGGTGAGGATGACCTCGGACATCCGGTCCATCCACTGCACGTCGTCCACGATGCAGACCAGCGGCTGCTCCGCCGCGGCCTCCGCGAGCAGCCCGAGCACGGCGAGCCCGATGAGCAGCCCTTCCGGCGGCTTACCCGGGCTCAACCCGAAGGCGGTGGCGAGGGCGGCGCGTTGCGGCTCCGGCAGCCGGTCGAGATGGCCGAGCAGCGGTGCGCACAGTTGCTGCAGCGCCGAGTACGCGATCTCGGACTCGGGCTCCACCCCGGCTGCCCGGGTCACCCGGCCGGGCGACGCGTGCTCGCCCAGGTAGTCCAGCAGCGCGGTCTTGCCGGCGCCCGCCTCACCACGGAGCACCAGCACCCGACTGTGCCCAGCGCGGACGTCACGCAGCAGCCGATCGAGCGTTTCCCGCTCGCGCCGGCGGCCACGCAACGCTGGACTCTCGGTGTTACTCGGCACGGCACCTCCCCGGCGGAGGTTACACCGGAAGAGATCGTCGATCCCCAGGTACGGCCTGCGTGGGGCCGGTGCGGAGCCCGGCCCCACGCGCTGCCGATCAGGAATCGAGACCGGCCGCCCTGGCCATGTGGCCGGCGTACCAGGTCGGCCAGTCGGGGTCCTCGTGCCCGAGCTCCGCCTCGTGCCGGCCGTGCGCGATGGCGGCGTCGCGCAGCGCCTGCTCGACCTCGGCCACCGAGCCGTAGCGGACCTCGGTGATCCGTCCCGGCTGCCGGACGGTGACCTCCTGCAGCACGAAGCCGTTGCCGTCCGGGTCGCTGAACGACGCGAACGAGCCGTACGACCGCCGCTCCGGCTGCGGGCCGTCCACCCGGTCCCGCGTGCCGGCGTGGTGGAACACCCCACCCGCGTCGTGGAAGACCTCGCTCACCTCGACCCCGCGGGCGATCAACTCGGCCCGGGCGGCGACGACGTCGTCCACCACGAGGTGTACGCCCTGCACCGAGCCCGGTGCGGCGTCCGTCACCCCGTTGCCGATGATGATCGAGGACGCCGAGCCGGGTGGGGTGACGTGCACGACGCGGAAGCCGTCCGTCGCGACGTAGTCGACGTCCTCCCGGAAGCCCGCCTTCTGGTAGAAGGCCTTGGCCCGATCCACGTCCGAGACCGGCAGGACGACGACCTCGAGCTTGAAGTCCACGATTTCCACCCTCCGCTGTGCCGGATGCCGTCCGACATCCGGCTCCCACCGTCGCGGTTCCGGCGCTCAGGTCGCCCCAGGGGGACTCCCTGGCCGACACCCGGGCGTCAGCTGTCCAGCGCGTTGAACAGGTGGAGCCAGATCTCACTGCGGGTGGGGAACGCGGGGATCGCGTGCCGCAGTCGCCGGACCGGCACCTCTCCGACGATCGCGATCGTGGCCGCCTGGAGGAAGTCGGCGACGGCGGTCCCGGTGATGGTGACGCCGACCAGCACTCCACGATCCTCGTCGACGAGGAACCTGCTGGTGCCACGGGTGCCGCCGGAGAAGGCACCGCCCGCGTTCCCGTCGGTCGGGACGTCGATCACGCGTACCCGAAGGCCCGCGGCCGCCGCGCTGGCCGTGGTGTGGCCCACTGCCGCGACCTGGGGCTCGGTGAAGATCACTCGGGGCGAGCCGGTGCCGTCGGCGAGGTGCTCCGCCACCAGGTCGCCGCCCAGGATGTCGCCGGCCGCGATCGCCGCCTGGTACTTCGCCATGTGCGTGAACAGCGCGCGGCCGTTGAGGTCGCCGACCACGTAGAGCCAGTCCACCGCCGGCACCCGCATCCGCTCGTCCACCTTGAGATAGCCGCCGGTCTCCGCGCCCACGGTCTCCAGCCCGAGACCGTCGGTCTGCGGTACGCGACCCGCGGCGACCAACACCTGCTCGGCGGTCACCGCACTGCCATCGCTCATGGTCACGGTCACCTGGTCACCGACGCGCCGGACGGCGACCGCGCGCTGGCCAGCGCGGATGTCCACGCCCTGCTCGGCCAGGGACTCGCTGACCTGGCTGCGGACGAAGTCCTCCTCGCGGGGCAGCAGCCCCCGGTCGCCGACCACCAGCGTGACCCGGGACCCGAGCGACCGGTACGCCTGGCTCAGCTCCGCGCCGACGACCCCGCCGCCGATCACGATCAACGAGCCGGGGATCTCCCGGGCCGTCGTGGCCTCCCGGTTGGTCCACGGCTCCGCCTCGGCGAGCCCCTCGATCGGCGGCAGCACCGCTCGGGTGCCGCCGGCGAGGATGACCGCCCGCCGGGCCTCGATGATCTCGCCGCCGACCTCGACCCGCTTCTCGCCGGCCAGCCGGCCCCAGCCGCGGACCAGCGTGACCCCGCGTTCGGCCAGCCACGGCAACTGGCCGCTGTCGTCCAGGTCACCGATGAGGGAGTCACGCCGGCGCAGCACGGCCTGGACGTCCAGTGGGCCGGTCACCGCCTCGGCAACCCCCGGCACCCGACGCGCCTCGGCGAGCAGCTCACCCGGACGCAGCAGAGCCTTCGACGGAATACAGGCGTAGTAGGAGCACTCGCCACCGACCTTGTCGGCTTCCACGATCACCACGTCCAGGCCCGCCTCGGCCAGTCGCCCGGCCGCCACCTCGCCGCCCGGACCGGCACCGATCACCACCACATCAACGGTTCGCATGCCTGCATGCTGCACCTCGCCGGCGACCGGCCGCACCCGGGGACCGCCTGGTCCACGACGGCCAGTGCCCGGGCCAGGGTGTCTCCCTGGTGCCTCCGAGCGGCGCGGTCGGCAGGGTGATAGAGGTAACCCTCCCTGCCCGGCAGAAAGCTGAAACTCCGATGCCCTCCCTCCTTCGCATCTACCTCGTCCGCGGCCTCATCGCGATCGCCTGGGCCGCTGGCTTCTCGGCCGTCAGCGACTCGCTCACCGCCGCCACCGTCGTCCTCCTGATCAGCTACCCGCTCATCGACGTCGTGGCCTCGCTGCTGGATGCTCGCGAGGATCCCGGCACCCCGGCTCGTCGGCTGCAGATCTTCAACACCGCGCTCAGCGCCCTGACGGCGCTCGCCCTCGGTCTGGCGGCCATCAGCGGCATCGGCGCGGTGCTCTTCACCTTCGGCGTCTGGGCCATCGTGTCCGGCGTCGCCCAGTTCACCGTCGCGATCCGCCGCAGCCCCGAGCTCGGCCGTCAGTGGCCGATGCTGATCGCCGGCGCCCTCTCGGTGATCGCCGGCGCGACCTACCTGCCCGCCGCTCTCGGCGACGAGCCCAGCCTCGGCATGTTGATCGTCTACACCGCGGCCGGCGGCATCTTCTTCGTGCTGCAGGCCGCGAGCCTGGCGTGGCGGCAGCGCCGACGGGTCGTCCAGGTCTGACCAGCGGCGCGTCGATGGTGGTGGCAGGAGCGGCCCGCGCCCCTGCCACCACGTCAGCCGATCAGGCGCTCTCGTCCGGCGCGAAGAGGACCCGGGCCCGCAACTGCCGGAACCCGGTCCGCTCCAGCTCCGCGATGACCGCCACCCGGTGCGCGTCCACGTCGGCAATCACCTCCCGGGCGCCACCGTCGGCCAGCACCCGGACCGCCTCGGCCAGCAGTTCGGCCCGGACGGCCTCGTCGAGCAGACCGAGGTACACGAGGAGCGGATAGCAGGCGTCGCCGGCCGTGCCGACCAGCCCGACCGGCACCCCGGCATCCACCGCAACCCGCCACTCGTCCCCGGCCGTGCCCCCCAGCCAGGCCAGCGGGTCAGTGGCCAGGTCAACGCCGGCCACCACCCGGGCGATCTCCACACCGGTCAACACGTCCGGCTCGGCGATCCGGCCGACCAGCCCGTTGATCTCCGCCGGGTTGGCGGCCGGCCGGAGGACGTACCGCCCGGGGGTCGCCGGCAGTGGTGTGCCGGTCCAGGAGCAGCGCACCCGCTCCCCCTGCTCGACCAGCCCGGCGAGCCGGGCCGCTGCCATCGGCGCCTCCATCACGGCCAGCACCTCGGGCCGTCGCCGCCAGTGCGCCGGCATGGCGGCGTAGTACAGCCGGGGACCGCCGAGTGCCTCGTGGGCGGCGCGCAGCAGCGCGGCACCCACCTCCGGCTCGGCGTCCAGGTCGAACCGCTCGAGCCAGGGTGCACCCACGGCGCCCGGCGGGAGGAGCCAGGCCGCCCGGCCGACCACCCGGCCGGCGCGCTGGGCGATCCAGGTGTGTTCGGGTCGAAAGCCGCCACCCGCGATCCCGTCGGCATAGCTGTTCTTGCGCAGTTGGGGCAGCGGATCAGGCATGGATTCGAACAGGGTTTCCTCGCCCGCGACGAGCGGACGGATGATCAGATCGGTCATCGGTGACCTCCGGGAAACGAGCGCCCCGGGTCAGATCCGCGTCGACGCCGGAGCGCGGAGGGGGCGCAGAACATCGGACATTGTTCTGACCTCCTCCCAGCTCGACGGCGTGCCCGAGAACTTACGCGAGACGCTCGGCGGCCGGCAAGACCCCGCGCCCGCGCGGACGCCGACTACAGCGTCGGATTGGTCTCCGGTCCGCGCCGGTGGATCAGCCCGTCGTACGCGGCGATGGCGGCCAGGATCACCGCGGCGCTGACGGCCGAGGCGAGCGGCGGTAGCAGCACCATGGGCGGCGCCGCCACGGCCAACGCCAGCGCGCCGAGCAACAGCACGCGGCAGGGCGGCCCGGAACTGCTCCGCTGCTCCAGGTAGGTCCGCCCGATCAGGAACAGCACCGGGCCCCCGAAGACGATGACCACCAGCGCCCAGTCGATCGGCGGATCCGGGTCCTCGATGATCTGCCCGAAGCCGACGGCGGTGCAGATGATTCCGCCGACGATGAGCAGCAGGCTGTAGCTCGCCCACCGGGACAGTGTCAGCGCCTCCCCGGCCAGAGTGTTGGTCACGGGTCGGCCCGGCGCGACGTGGTAGAAGTAGATCCGCCAGAGCGCCACCGCGGCCAGGAACGCCGCGACGAGGGTGATGGTCCGTCCGGTCGAGAACCCCGGATAGCTGACCGCGGCACCTGCCTCGAGCACCACCTCGGCGAGCGCGATCATGAAGAACTGGTTGTACCGCTCGGCGAGGTGTGGGTACGAGACCGTCGCCCAGCCGCTGCCCCGCTTGCCGCGAAGCCAGGGCACCGGCCAGCCGGCGATGGAGCCGAGGACCTCGATGGCGAGGGCGAGCGTCCAGAAGATGCCGCGACCAAGACCGCCGCTGATGCCGCCGCTGATCCACAGGACGCCGGAGATCACGTGCCAGGTCAGCACCCGGTGCATGTTCTGCGACCGCGGATGGTCCCGCAGCGCCAACGTCAGGTAGAGCGGGCGACCCACCTGGATGAGGACGTACGTGCAGGCGAAGATCACACCCCGCTGGCCGAACGCCTGCGGCAGGGACACGGCCAGCACCAGCGTGCCGAACATCGTCGCCAGCAGGACGACCTGGAGATCCGCGCGACGGGGGTCGTAGGTGCTCGACATCAGCGCGTTCAGCGACCAGATCATCCACATCGCCGCGAAGAACAGCAGCGTCTGACCCGCCTCCGACAACAGCGTGTGCCGGACGATGGTCAGGTCGTCGGCGACCCGTCCGGCGAGGCGGGCGAGCGCGAAGACGTAGACGATGTCGAACAACAGCTCCAGGACGGTCGCCCCGGACGGGCTCTTGCTGTCCCCGAGGCCGCGAAACCCGGCGCGCGTCAACATCGCCGAGTCACCCGAGCGTGACCTGCCCCGCTGCCATCGCCCCGAGCCCCCTCGACGATTAGTCCAGTCTCATCCCTTCTGAAGGATTTTATTCTGGTCTTTCGCGCTCCCGGCGGTTATCGCGGATTACTCAGGCGCGGGACGAGATCTGCTGCACCGCCCAGGCGTTGCCGTCCGGGTCGGCGAAGAAGACGAACCCGACGTTGTCCAGCGGGTCCGGCACCGGTTGAGGGCTGGCGCCCAGCACCTGGATCTCGCTGACCTCGACGCCCCGCTCCACCAGCTCGGCCCGCGCCTTCTGCAGGTCGGGCACCACCAGTTGCAGCCCCTTGAGCGAGCCGGGGGGCATGTCCGGCACCACGCCCTTGCCGATGACGACGGAGCAGCCGGAGCCCGGCGGCGTCAGCTGCACGATCCGCGCGTCTTCGTTGATCACGGTGTCGTGATCGACGACGAAGCCGAGCCGGTCGGCGTAGAACTCCTTGGCCCGGTCCACGTCCGAGACGGGTACGACCACCACTTCCAACGTCCAGTTCATGCGGACCCTCTCGTGTTGTGAGCCTTACATCTCACCGCACCGAAGCCCTCTGGTCGAGCGTCGTGGCCGTACGCCGGATCATGCGCGCCGTCACGTTCCGGTAGGAGCGCGGGCTCACCGGCAGCAGCCACTGGCGGACCCGGGTCAGCCGGCCGACGTTGAGCCCGAGGTCGTCGAGCACTTCGTCGATGTTGTGCATCGAGAACGGAATGATGTTCGTGCCGCGGGCGTGGCGCCCGTTGGTGCGCTCCGTCATCCACTCCAGGCGGGCGCGTATCTCTTCGCGCATCTGATCCCGGGACGGCACGGTGATCCCTCCCCGTAGGCAGGCGACCGTCCAGACCGCGGCCATCTCCGCGCTCAGCGGACTGAAGAACGAGGAGTTGTAGCCGGCGAAGGTCAGCCGGGGGACGTCGATCGGCAGGATCTGGCGGTGAAGCATGAAGTTGCCCGCGCCGTCCTGGAGCCGGGCGTTCGTCGCCTCGTCGAAGAACGGAACGTGCTGCCGGAAACCGGTGCCACAGATGACCAGGTCGGCGGGGAGCACGGTGCCGTCGGCCAGGCGGGCGGCCGGCCGGCCGTCGTCCACCAGGAGTTGGGTGATCGTCTGGTCCCGGTGCACGACGATCCGGCCGTCGGCGACGCGCTCGTAGAAGCCGTCGGTCGCCAGGCTGACGGTGCTCCGCGCGATGTCCTGGAAGGCCCCGCGTGGCACGAGACCCAACTCGCGCAGCCTGAGCTGCCTGGTCGCGACCGACCCGACGCTGTCGAGCAGACGACGCCGTACGCCGTTCCCCGGGCCGTGCAGGAAACGCTCGAAGCCCTTCAGGTTGAGGTACCGGAACAGCGCCTCACCCATCCGGGTGAGCAGGAGGTACTTGTAGTTGACGGCGCCGCCGAGCTTCCTGGGCATCTTCCAGAGCAGTTCGCGGGCGACCACGTGGGTCTGGGCGGCGGCGTCGCTCACCGGAATCGCCACGTCGCAGGACGACTTGCCATACCCGACGACGAGGACGTTCTTCCCGCGAACCGCCTCGACGTCGTGGAACTCGCCGGTGGCCAGGACGCGTCCCCCGGCGGCGGTGAACTCGGCCCGGCCCTCGAAGGGCGGGATGAGGGGATCGGAGAAGATGCCGTTGGCGACGACGAGGTGGTCGTACCGCTCCCAGGTCACCGCGTCGTCCTCGCGACCGGTCGGTCGCGAGGCGAGCAGCCACGCGGACTCGTCGTCCAGCAGCTCCGCGGAGAGGACCTCGGTGTCCAGGCGCAGGACACCGCTGAGCCCGAACGTGTCCACGTAGCTCTCGAGGTACTGCTGGACCTGCTCACCCGTCGGCCACTGCGGGTAGCGCGCCGGCATGGGCAGGTCGGAGAAGTGGTAGGTGCCCTTGTTGTTCTGTGTGCAGAGGCCGGGATAGCGCCGGGTGCGACTCCACACCCCGCCGACGTCGGGCGCCCTCTCGAACACGGTGACGTCGAAGCCGCTCTGGCGCAGCACCTTCGCTGCGCTCAGTCCGGCGAATCCAGCGCCGACGATGGCGATCCTCATGACAGCCTCCGGGGTGGGTGACCCGCTGACGGGAGTGCCGGCACCAGTGGCGCCGGCGGTGTCCGCACGCTATCGAGCACGTCGCACCGGTCGCTATCCGTTGTGCGCGGGCTCTGTCCGCGGTACGCGACAACCTGTCGGGTCGGCGGCTTTCCGGCGCTGCCCCGCACGGTGACGCCTATGGTCGGCGCAGCAGGGCGCCCCGGGAGGTGTCGAATGGATTCCGTGACGGTTCGGACGGACGACGTCGAACGCGCTCGGGCCGAGGTGGGTCGGGTCTTCTGTCCACACCGGCTCGTTCCGCAGGCGGGCGTCCGCAGCGTTCGGCTGCGGATGGCAGCGCACCGCGTCGGCGGCGTCGGCGTCATCGACCTCGACTACGGCCAGGCCGTACGGATCCAGCCGGCGGCGCTGGAGAGCTTCTACCTCGTGCAGATCCCCCGCAGCGGCAGCACGACGGTGCGCCACGCCGGCCGCACCGTGACCTCGACGCCCAGCCTCGCCTCCGTCCTGTCCCCCTACGACGCCTCGGACATGCACTGGTCCGAGGGGTCGCCGCACCGGATCTTCTACGCCGATCGGCGCATCGTCGACCAGGAGCTCGCCCGCCTCCTCGGCCGCCCGGTGGACGGGCCGGTCCGCTTCGACATCGGGATGACCATGAATACGCCCACGGCGAGGGCCTGGGCACGGGGCGTGGATTTCCTCGCCGACGAGTTGGCGCAACCGGCGGACGCGTCCCTGCTGGACCACCCACAGGTCGCCGACCGTTTCGAGCAGGGGCTCATCGGCCAACTGCTGCTGGCCCACCAGCACACCTACACCGACCTGCTCGCCGGGCCTGCCCACCACCCGACCCCTGGGCGCCTCGTCCGGCAGGCCTGTGCCCTGATTCGGGACCACCACGGCGAGGCACTGACGGTCGGGGATGTCGCGGAGGCACTGCGGGTGAGCGTACGGACGCTGCAGGACTGCTTCCGCCGCGAACTGCACACCACGCCGACCGCGTACCTGCGCGGATGCCGACTCGACGCGGCCCGCGGCGCGTTGCGCGCGGCCGGTCCCGGGGGGTCCGTGACGACCGTGGCCGTGCAGCACGGGTTCGTCCACCTCGGCCGCTTCGCGAGTGACTACCGGACCCGCTTCGGCGAGTCACCGTCCACGACCCTGCGTCGCTGACCGCGAGGACCCGGAGCGCTCGCTGCGGCTACAACCGATGCCGCATCGTTCGCTGCAGGTGGGGCTGAGCGGGGAGGCAGTCGATCGGTACGTCGACGAATGGACCGTCGGCGTCAGGGACGTCACCCCGACGGCCCACGCCATCCGGGACCTGCTGCGTAACGGTGATCAAGCCGCCGCAGCGGAGATGCTGCCGGTGGAGCGACCGTACCCGCTGCCCGACCATCTGGCCGCCGTCGTCGGCGCCAGCCCCACGACCTGACGGAGCGGGTGCCACCGCGTAAAGAGTATGGCGATCATACATTGATTATCGTCGAATTGCTTTCTATGGTCACTCAGCACCAGTGCGAGGTCGCTCGCATTGGTAACTCCGACCCGGGACGGTCTCATGCGACGAACTCTCATTCTCGCGACCCCTGTCGCCCTACTCGGTGCCATGCTGATCGGTGTGCCCGTCGCCCATGCGGCCAACGCGCTGCCGGTCCAGGCCGTCGTCGCCAGTGACCACGACGGCAACGTCCCGGCGAACACTCTCGACGGCAGTCTCTCGACCCGCTGGTCCGCCGAGGGAGACGGCTCGTGGATCCGCTTCGACCTCGGCGCCAGCACGCAGGTCGGCTCGGTGGGCCTCGCCTGGCACAGCGGCGACATCCGTCGGAGCACCTTCCAGGTGCAGGCGTCGACGGACGCCAGCTCGTGGACCACGATCGTCTCCCAACGCCAGAGCAGCGGCACGACGCTGCAGCTCGAGACGTACGACGTCAACGACCGCGCCGCGCGTTACGTGCGGGTCGTCGGTTACGGCAACACGAGCAACGACTGGAACAGCATCACCGAGGCACGCATCTACGGCCCGGATGGCGGCGGTGGCGGCGACTGCTCCGTGCCGGCCGACGTGCTCAATCTGACCAACTGGAAGATCACTCTGCCGACCGGCGCCTCGGAGAGCCCCACCGAGGTCAAGCAGCCCGCCCTGGACACCTTCCAGGTGTCACCGTGGTTCGTCACCGCCGACTCGTGCCGCGCCGTCCAGTTCCGGGCTCCCGTCAACGGTGTCACCACCAGCGGGTCCGGCTATCCGCGCTCCGAGCTGCGCGAGATGACCAACAACGGCACCAGCAACGCCAGTTGGTCGTCCACCTCCGGCACCCACACGCTGGTGGTGGATGGCGCCTTCACGGCACTGCCGGCCGGCAAACCGCACGCGGTGATCGCGCAGATCCACGACGGTGACGACGACGTGACCGTCTTCCGTCTCGAAGGCTCGAGTCTGTACGTCACCAACGGCGACACCGCCCACCACAAGCTGGTCACCAGCAACTACCAACTCGGCACCCGGTTCCAGGCGAAGTTCGTGGTCAGCGGGGGTCAGGTCCGGGCCTATTACAACAACACCCTGCAGACCACCATCGGCAGGAGCTTCTCCGGCGCCTACTTCAAAGCCGGCGCGTACACCCAGGCCAACTGCACCAACTCGTCACCGTGCAGCAGCAGCAACTACGGCCAGACGCTGCTCTACGGCGTTACCGCGACCCACTCCTGACCTGCCGCCGGTGCTGATGGACGCCCGGCCCGCTTCTCCCCGTCGTACCGTCCCGGCCGGCGTCACCACGAGAGCCGAGACGGTACGACGCGCGAGCGTCAGCTCAGCCGGCCGGTCCCGGCGCCGGCGGTGACCAGCGACGGAATGGTCGCCGCCGGGTCGAGCTGGTACGGGTAGTAGGTGCGCGGTTCGACGACGGTCCCGGCGGTCTCGGGCTGCCCCGAGTTGACGAAGACGTTGCCCCGCTGCACCGCGCGGCCCGGCCCGCTGTCGGCGTACCCGCTCGCGGAGTGCAGCGGGTACGGCACGTCCCGGAAGTAGTTGCCCTCGACCAGGACGCCGGCGTTCTCGGTCGACGCGACGCCGTAGAGGGCATTGCCGAGGAAGTAGTTGTTGTAGACGTGCACCGGCTCGCCGAACCGCACCCGGGGGTGGCGTTGACGGCTGTGGTCGAAGAAGTTGTGGTGGATGCTGACCTTCAGGTGCCCGATGTCGGTGGACGCCGCGCCGTCGGAGTGCCCGATCAGCATGCTCTTGTCGGCCTGGTCGAAGTGGTTCCACGACACCGTCACGTAGTCGGCGCCCCGCACGATGTCCACCGAGCCGTCGATCGCCCCGGTGAACCGGTTGTGGTCGATCCAGATGTGGTGGGAGTTCTGCCCGACGTTGATCGCGTCGTCCTCGGCATCGGTGAAGTTGATGTTGCGGACGATCACGTTGTACGACCGGTAGAAGTCCAGCCCACCGCCGGTGATCTCGGCGTTCCCGACACCGATGATGGTCTTGTTCGGTCGGACCCCCTGCTTGCTGCTGATCTGGATCACGCCGCTGACCTGGATGACCATCGGCCCGATGGTGTCGATGTAGTCGAGGAAGTCGGCCGCGTTGGTCGCGGTGACCACCGGACCGCCGGCCCCGCCGGTCGTACCGTTCTGACCGAGCGCGACGACGCTGGCGAACCCGTCCGGCTGGCTGGCCGGCACCGCGCTCGACGAGGGCGCGGCGAGCGTCGACGACAGCTTGCCCACTCCCGCGCCGGCCGGAACGGTGGTCGGCACCTCGGCGGTGGGGGTGAGCTGGTAGGGGTAGTAGCCGCGCGGATCGGGGACGGTGCCACGGGTCTCGATCGGGTGGTTGCAGGCGACGAGGGTGTTCCCCCGGGCCACGATCCGGCCCAGGTCGCCGCTGAAGTCGACCCGACCGGGGTTGTTGACGGAGTAGAAGTAGTTGTTCTCCATGAGCACGGCCGCGTCGTAGGTGGACGCGACTCCGTAGCTGTTGTCGTAGTAGTAGTTGTTGTAGACGTGCGCCAGCGCGGAGAAGCGCACCCGGGGGTTGCGCTGGTCGGAGCGGTCGAAGAAATTGTGGTGATAGGTGACCCGCAACCGACCGATGTCCTGCGGGCCGGCATCCTCGTCATGGCCCAGCAACAACGTCTTGTCGTGGTCGTGGAAGTGATTCCAGGAGACGGTGACGAAATCGGATCCGCGCTTGATGTCCACCGCGCCGTCATCACCATTGGAGAACTCGTTGTGGTCGATCCAGACGTGGTGGGAGAACATCTGCACGTTGATCAGGTCGTCGCTCGCGCCGGTGATGTGCAGGTTACGGATGATGATGTTGTGTACGGCGTTCGCTGGCGGTGCGGTGACGTCGTCGTCGACCGGCACGCCGATGTTCAGGCCACCGCCGGAGAGCCGAGCGGTCGCGCCGAGCCCGACGATGGTCTTGTCCGAGGCGACGTTGTACATCCCGTCGCTGCTGCCGGCGGGCAGGTTGATGGTGCCGGAGACCTGGACGACGTACGGCCCGGGCCGGGCGATGTAGTCCAGGAACTGGGCGGTGGTGGTGACCGTGACGGTGGGTCCTCCGGCCCCGCCGGTGGTGCCGGCCTGGCCGAGCGCGGTGACGCTGGCGAAGCCGTCGGCAGGACCGGCGACTGCCGGAGCGACCAATGTGGCCGGCGTGTCGATCGGGGTGGCTTCGGCCAGCCCGGGCGGGGTGAGCAGGACGGTGGCGAGGCCGACGGCGGCGAGCGACCACCAGCGCGACGGGGTGCCGCGAGCGGGCGTGGAGAGCATCTGGCTGCTGCCTTTCGCGGGGCGGATCGCAGACCGGGCGGGGGTCCGACGGGCCGCGGCGGCGGCTCGCACCGGTCGGCGACGCGTGGACGTGGGCGTCGCCGTGCGCGGGCCAGCGCCGGATCGGCCGGCGATCCGTGGCGGTGGGGTGCGGGGTCGGAAAGCGCTTTCCGGCACCCATGCTAGGCACCCCGATTCATTCATGTCAATCAACATGGTGTTGTTTCCTGCAAACGGTTGTTGCATTGATCATGGCCGACGTTACTGATCTCGCAACCACCGAGGACCCAGCGCACCGTGCCGCCCCCCATCAACTCGGATAAATGCCGCAGGTTCGCGGCCGGGCATTGACGTTGATCTCGCTTCCGTGCTTACTTCGCTGCAAACCTTTGCAGGCTCGAGAGGTGGATAACGGTGTCATCCAGGCCCGCCGGACCGAGGCTCCCCCGCCCCGTGCCGGCGATTCCCCCGCACCGACCGGCGCAGAGTCCGGCAGCGGTTCGCCCGCCGCCCGGCGTCGGCTCGCTCGGGGTCGGCGCCGCACGAATCAGGGTCGACACCGGCTCGCCCGGGGCGGGTCCCATGGCACCGAGGCCCGACGCCGGCGGCCGTAAGCGCGCCACGGGCGACCCGGTCCCCGCCCACAGAAAGCGCGTGGAGCATCGACAACTGAACGCCAGCCGTCGCGAGAAATGGCCCGTACGGCTGCAAAGAATGGGCACGACCGTCCGGTAGGAATCGGACGAACGCCTTCCAGCTCGGCCGCCAGCGGCCGGGCAATACGTATTGCCAAAATCGTCTGCAACATACCTGCACACGTGATGGATTGACTCTTACCACTGCGTCTACCTACCGTTCGTGTATGGCTCATTTCGTATCCGTTACGGCATCCGGCAAATGAGACCGCCACCACCACCAGGGAGGTCCATGATGAAATCACTGCACCCTCGGGGCCGCCCGGGGCCGCGGCTGATCGCCGCGGCGCTGACGGCCGGCGCGCTCGCCGCGGCGGCGGTGCTCATCGCCACCCCGCCCGCGTTCGCCGACACGCTGCTGAGCGACGACTTCTCCGACGGGAACGCGAACGGGTGGTCACGCTCCGGCGGGAGCTGGTCGGTGGTGACCGACGGCTCGTTGGTCTTTCGTCAGTCCGGCACCAGCAGCGACGCCCGAGCGTTGACCGGCACGGCGAGCTGGGTGGACTACGGCGTGCAGGCCCGGGTCAAGCCGACCGGGTTCGGCGGCACCAACCGGCATGTCGGGGTTGTCGCCCGAGCGCAGAGCAGCAGCAATTACTACGCGCTCGCGGTCACCGCCAGCGGCGGCGTGCAACTGCTCAAGCGGGCCGGCGGCGACCCGGTGGCGCTCGACTCCGCCGCGGGCGGCGTGACCACCGGCAGCTGGGCCACCCTCCGACTGGAGGCGGTCGGCTCGGCACTGCGGGGCTACGTCAACGGCGTGCTGGTGGTCGAGGCGACCGACACCGCGTTCGCCACCGGCCGGGCCGGGCTCGCCACGTCGTACGCGAGCGCCTCCTTCGACGACGTCCGGGTGGACACCGAGACCGGGGGGCCCGGGGAGCCGCCGGGCGAACCGACGCTGCCGCCCGCCGAACCACCGCTGGATCCGGGCGCACCGCCGATCGGTTTCGCGTCGGTGAACGCCCTCGGCCAGAACGGCACCACCGGCGGCGCGGGCGGCCCGACGGTCACCGTCGACACCGCCGCCGAACTGCTCACCGCGATCGGCACCGCCGGCCCACTGAACATCCGGGTCAGCGGCGTGATCGCGCTACCCGGCCCGATGCACGACGTGACCTCGGACAAGACGATCGTCGGCGTGGGCGCCAGCTCGGGCATCACCGGCGGCGGCCTGAACATCGGCCTGCCGGTGAGCACCGCGACCAGCCCGCCCGCCAATGCGGTGCACAACGTGATCGTCCGCAACCTGAACTTCCGTAACACGGTGGACGACGCGATCAACGTGCAGATGTTCTCGCACCACATCTGGCTCGACCACAACGACCTGGCGTACGGCTATGACGGGCTGATCGACATCAAGCGCGGCGCCAGCTACGTCACGGTCTCCTGGAACCACACCCATCACCACACCAAGAACATGCTGCTCGGGCACGACGACAGCAATGCCGCGCAGGACACCAACTACCTGAAGGTGACCTACCACCACAACTGGTTCGACCGGACGCCGCAGCGCAACCCGCGGGTCCGCTTCGGCGAGCCGGTGCACGTGCTCAACAACTACTTCGTCTACAACACCGACGTCGGGGTCGCCTGCCAGCTCAACTCCGGTTGTGTGGTCGAGGGCAACTACTTCGAGGACGTCGAGGTGCCCTGGTCGATCAGCTACGCCGGGGCCAAGGGCCGGCTGATCGCCCGCAACAACGTGCTCGCCGGCACCAGCGAGCCGGGTGACGCGGGTGGCTCGGTCCAGGAACCGAGCATCTACTACCCGTACACGGTCACCGATCCGAGCACGATCAAGTCGGTCGTCACGGCCGGCTCCGGCACCGGGAAACTCGGCTACTAGCAGCAGCGGCGGCGGGGGCCGGTGCCCGGCACTGGCCCCCACCTCCCGAACCATCCTGGGATTCCACCGCGCCACGACATCGATGTTTGTCGATGAAACGCCACCACCAAGGAGGTTCCGTGCAACCCACCGACACCTGGCGAAGGCATCGCCAAGGTCTCCTGATCGCGATCGGGGCCGCGCTCGCCGCGGTCGCGCTCGTCCTCGGCATGGGCGCCACCGGCGCCTACGCCGACACCCTCTTCAGCGACGACTTCGAGGACGGCAACGCCACCGGTTGGACCGCCTCCGGCGGCAGCTGGTCGGTCGCCACCGACGGCTCCCGGGTCTACCGGCAGTCCGGCACCAGCAGCGACGCCCGCTCACTGGCCGGCACGGCGAGTTGGACCGACTACTCGGTCCAGGCCACCGCCAAGCCGACCGCCTTCAACGGCTCCAACCGCTTCGTCGCCCTGCTGGCCCGGGCACAGAGCAGCACCAGCTACTACTACCTGGCCCTGCGCAGCAACAACACCGTCGAGCTCAAGCGACTCAGCGGCGGCTCCAGCACCACGCTGGACAGCGCGGCCGTCACGGTGACCGTCGGCACCGCGTACACGCTGCGGATCGACGTCGCCGGCAACTCGCTCAAGGGCTACGTGAACGGCACGCTGCTGACCGAGGCCACGGACAGCCAGTTCGCCAGCGGCCGGATCGGCGTGGCCACCTTCAACGCCAGCGCGAACTTCGACAATGTCCAGGTCACCACCACGGTCCCCGACCCGGACCCGACCGACCCGACGGACCCGCCCGGTAACCCGGGCCCCAACGTGGCCGACGGCTGGGCCTCGGTCGACGCCTGGGGCCAGAACGGCACTACCGGCGGCGCCGGTGGGCCGACCGTCACGGTGACCACCCCCGCGCAGTTCATCGCCGAGGCGGCCTCGACCGGCCCGAAGATCATCCAGGTGAGCGGGCTGCTCGCGCTGCCCGGCCCGATGCACGAGGTCACCTCGGACAAGACGATCGTCGGTCTCGGCGCCAACTCGGGCTTCACCGGCGGCGGCCTCAACATCGGCCTGCCGATCGACAACGCGGTCACCAGCCCGCCCGCGAACGCCGTCAACAACGTCATCGTCCGGAACCTCAACTTCCGCAACTGGGCGGACGACGCCATGAACGTCCAGATGTTCTCCCACCACATCTGGATCGACCACAACACCTGGACCACCGGCTCGGACGGCGGCCTCGACATCAAGCGCGGCTCGTCGTACGTGACGGTGTCCTACAACCACGCCGACGGCACCAACAAGAACATGCTGCTCGGGCACGACGACGGCAACGCCGCCCAGGACACCGGGCGGCTGAAGGTCTCCTACCACCACAACTTCTTCGACGAGACCCGCCAGCGCAACCCCCGGGTCCGCTTCGGCGACCAGGTGCACGTCTACAGCAACTACTACCTGAACACCGGTGACTACGGCGTCGCGGCCACCGAGAACTCGGGTGTGATCGTCGAGGGCAACTACTTCGAGAACGTCGACGACCCGTACCACCTGGCCGAGGCCGACTCGGGCCCCGGCAGGCTGGTCGCTCGGAACAACTGCCTGGTCAACACGGGCGCGGGCGAGACCGGTGGCAGCGTCACGAACCCGCCGTACTCGTACACCATCACCACCGCCTGCGACATCAAGGCCGTCGTGACCGCGCAGGCCGGGGTCGGCAAGGTCGGCCTGCCGGGCGGGCCGACCGACCCGCCGACCGACCCGACCGATCCCCCGACGAATCCGCCGCAGACGGGCCTCGTCGGCTGGGCCACCCAGAACGGCGGCACCACCGGCGGCGCGGCGGGCCAGACGGTCACCGTCTCCGACGGCCAGGCGCTCGCCGACGCCCTGGAGTCGGCGTCACCGCTGGTCATCCGGGTGCAGGGCTCGCTCACCATGCCGGACAAGATGAACGACGTCCGCTCCAACAAGACCGTGCTCGGCGTCGGCAACGCCACGCTGGACAACGGACTGAACGTCAGCAGTGCCACCAACGTCATCATCCGCAACCTCACCTTCCGAGGCTGGGACGACGACGCGGTCAACGTGCAGAACTCGCGCAACGTCTGGATCGACCACAACACCTTCGACGGCGGCTACGACGGCGCGCTGGACATCAAGCGTGAGTCGGACTTCGTGACCGTCTCGTGGAACCGGGTCATGAACCACACCAAGAGCATGCTGCTCGGCCACGACGACGGACACACCGCCGACATCGGGCACCTGCGCGTGACGTACCACCACAACTGGTTCGACGGCAGCAAGGAGCGGCACCCCCGGGTCCGGTTCGGTGACCCGGTGCACGTGTTCAACAACTACTACTACAACGCGGACTACGGCGTCGCGTCCACCATGGGCGCCGGGGTGCTCGTCGAGGGGAACTCCTTCGAGAACGTGACCCGGCCCACCGCCGTCGGCTACGCCGAGTCGGACCCGGGTGACCTCGTCCAGCGGAACAACCTCTTCGTCAACTCCGGTGCGCCGGAGAGCGCCGGGGACGTCGCCGCCATCCCGTACTCCTACCAACTCGACGCCGCCAGCGGTGTCAAGGCGACCGTCACCGCGGGTGCCGGCGCCGGACGCATCACCGTCTGACCGACCGGCGGGGCGACGGTCGTCGGACCGTCGCCCCGCTCGGGCGTCTCCCAGACGGGGACGAGCACCACGTGCAGGTGCCGCGGGCCGTGCACGCCCTCGACCCGGTTGAGTTCGATGTCGCTGGTGGCGGACGGGCCGCTGATCCAGGTGAGCGGGCGGTGCGGGTCGAGCCGCGCGAGGGCGTCCGGAACTCCGGCCACGACCTGATCGGTGCGCAGCACGCAGACGTGCACGTCGGGCAGGAGCGTGATGACGCGTCGGCCCTGGTCCGGGGCCGCGTCGAGCACGACGGTCCCGGTCTCGGCGACGGCCACGGCCGCGGCGGTGACCACCCCGGCGGCCGCCGCGATCTCGTCCCTCGACAGGTCGTCGTCGGTCAGCACGTCGACGGTGGCCGGCAGCCAGTGCCGGGGCAGCCCTGGCGGGATGACGACGCGTCGACCACCGAGGATCGTGTCGACGACCCGCGCCACCTCGCCGTCGGCACAGCGGTGCACGGTGGCCCGGTAGTCGGTGAGCCGGTGCACCAGCACGTCGAGCTGCACGGCACCACCGGCCGGCCGGTAGTGCCGCGGCACATCGCCGGCACCGGTCGGCGCGGAGCCGGGAGCGGTACGCAGCCGGCTCAGGATCACCTCACGGGAGCTCATCGCTGTGCCCACCATTCGCGGAAGGTCTGCGGCGGCGGCTGCGGCAGGTCGCGGCCGATGGTCCAGCCGGACAGGGGCGGGGGCAGCCCGCCGCCGCGCCGGCCGGCGAAACGGGAGACCCGCGCGGCGCGCTGCGCCGCCTCGTACAGCGAGGGGTGATCCATGGTGTACGCGGCCGCGGCCATCGCGACCGCCTCGGCGCTCGGCAGCCGATGCTCGCTGCGGTACGCGGCCGTGTGCTCGGCGCGCAGGTGCACCAGGATCGACGGGATGTCGATCTTCACAGGGCAGGCGTCGAAGCACGCGCCGCACAGCGACGACGCGTAGGGCAGCGAGGCGTTGTCCTCCACGCCGGTGAGCTGCGGAGAGAGCACCGCGCCGATCGGCCCGGGGTAGACCGAGCCGTACGCGTGCCCGCCGGTGCGCTCGTAGACCGGGCAGACGTTGAGGCAGGCCGAGCAGCGGATGCAGTGCAGCGCCTGGCGGCCGACCTCGTCGGCGAGCACCGCGCTACGGCCGTTGTCCAGCAACACGAGGTGGAAGTCCTGCGGCCCGTCGCCGGGCGTGACGCCGGTCCACATCGAGGTGTACGGGTTCATCCGCTCCCCGGTGGAGGCCCGGGGCAGCAGTTGCAGGAACACTTCGAGGTCGGCCCAGGTGGGGATGACCTTCTCGATGCCCATCACGGTGATCAGGGTGTCCGGCAGGGTGAGGCACATCCGGCCGTTGCCCTCGGACTCGACCACCGCGAGGGTGCCGGTCTCGGCCACGGCGAAGTTCGCCCCGGAGACGGCCACCCGGGTGCTGAGGAAGGTACGCCGCAGGTGGCGGCGGGCCGCCGCGGCCAGGATCGCGGGTTCGTCGGTCAACGCCGGGTCGACACCGGGCATCTCGCGCAGGAAGATCTCGCGGATCTCCGCCCGGTTACGGTGGATCGCGGGGACGAGGATGTGGCTGGGCTTGTCGTGCCCGAGCTGGACGATCAGCTCGGCCAGGTCGGTCTCCACCGGCTCGATGCCGGCCGCCTCCAGGGCCTCGTTGAGGCCGATCTCCTGGGTGGCCATCGACTTGACCTTCATGACCCGGTCGCTGCCGGTGGCCCTGACCAGGTCGGTGACGATCCGGTTGGCCTCGAGCGCGTCGGCGGCCCAGTGCACGGTGCCGCCGGCGGCGGTGACCGCGGCCTCCAGTTGCGCCAGCAGCTCGGGCAGACGGGCCATCGTGTCGGTCTTGATGGCCCGACCGGCCTCACGCAGCTCCTGCCAGTCCGGGACCTCGTCGATCACGGCGGCCGACTTGGCGCGGATCGTGGCGGTCGCGTGGCCGAGGTTACGGCGCAGTTGCGGGTCGGCGAGGCCACGTCGGGCGGCGACGGGGAACGGCTCGTCGCCGCGCAGGTGCCCGACACCACGCGGCGCGGTCGCCGGCATGCCGAGGAAGATCGGGCTCACGCCGTCACCACCCCGTCGGCCCGCCGCGCCTGCTCGCCGATCGGCTCGGTGCTGGCCAGGATCTCCGCGAGGTGCACGGTCCGTACGCCGGTCCGGAGCCGGGACAGGCCGCCGCCGATGTGCATGAGGCAGGACGCGTCCCCGGCGGTGCACACGTCGGCTCGGGTGGCCAGGACGTGACGCATCTTGTCGGCCAGCATCGCTGTGGAGGTGTCCGCGTTCTTGACGGCGAACGTGCCGCCGAAGCCGCAGCACTGCTCGGCCTGCGGCAGCTCCACCAGGTCCAGGCCACGGACCGCGCGCAGCAGCCGCAGCGGCTTGTCCCCCACCCGGATCATCCGCAGCGAGTGGCAGGTCGGGTGGTACGTCACCCGGTGCGGGTAGTACGCGCCGACGTCGGTCACCCCGAGCACGTCGACGAGCAGCTCCGACAGCTCGTAGGTGTGCCGGGCGACCTCCTCCGCCCGGCTGGCCAGCCGCTCGTCGCCCGCCCTGCGGGCCACCATGGCGTGCTGGTGCCGCACCGAGCCGACGCACGAGCCGGACGGGGCCACCACCACGTCGTACGGGGCGAAGGCGCGCACGTGCCGGCGCACCAGCCGCAGCGCCTCGTCCGGATAGCCGGTGTTGATGTGCATCTGCCCGCAGCAGGTCTGGTCCTGCGGAAAGACGACCTCGTGGCCGAGCCGTTCCAGCAGCCGTACCGTCGCCTTGGCCGCCTCGGGAAACATGGTGTCGGCCAGGCACGTGACGAACAGGGCTATGCGCAAGGCTCAGTCCTTCCACCCGAGGCGCCGGGCAGCCGCCCGCCACGCCGTCCCGGCACCGCTCGGCTCGAAGCGTACGACCTTCTGGGTCGCACGGAGAACGGCCCGTAGCGCCGGCAGGTCGCCGCCGAGCACCCCGAGGGCGCGGGCCTGCACCAGGACGTTGCCCAGCGCGGTGGCCTCCACCGGCCCGGCGAGCACCGGTAGGCCGCAGGCGTCGGCGGTGAGCTGGCAGAGCAGGTCGTTGCGCGCGCCGCCGCCGACGATGTGCACGGCGTCGACGTGCCGATCGGAGAGCAGTTGCGCCTGGTGCACGGCGCGCCGATGCGCCAGCGCGAGGCTGTCGAGGATGCACCGGACCGTGGCGGCCGGGGTGACCGGGACCGGCTCGCCGGTCCGGCGGCAGGCGTCGACGATGCGCGCCGGCATGTCGCCGGGAGGCAGGAACGCCGGGTCGTCCAGGTCCACGACGCAGCGGTACGCCGGCTCCCGGGCCGCCTCCCGGAGCAGGACCGGCAGGTCCGGGCTGCCCCAGGCGCGCAGCGACTCCTGTAGCGGCCACAGGCCCATCACGTTGCGCAGGTAGCGGATCGTGCCGTCGACACCGGCCTCGTTGGTGAAGTTGGCCAGCCGGCTCGCCTCGCTGAGCACCGGGCTCTCCAGCTCGACCCCGACCAGCGACCAGGTGCCGCAGGAGATGTAGGCGAAGTGGTCACCCGTCGCCGGCACCCCCACCACGGCGGACGCGGTGTCGTGCGATCCCACCGCCACGACGGCCGGATCACCGGGCAGGCCCAGGGCGGGCAGGACCGGACCGATCCGGGTGCCCGGTTCGCGCAGCGGCGGGAACAGGTCGCTGCGGATCCCCGCGTCCGCCATCAGGTCGGTCGCCCAGGCGCGGCGGCGCAGGTCGTACAGCTGGGTGGTGGAGGCATTGGTGATCTCGGCGCCGATCTCACCGGTCAGCCAGTACGCGATGAGGTCCGGGATCAGCAGCAGTCGGTGCGCGATGGCCACCTGCGGCGTACCGGCGGCGGCGACGAGCTGGTACAGGGTGTTGAACGGCAGGTGCTGCAGCCCGGTCGTGGTGTAGAGCCGCCGCCTGCCCACCTGCTTCGCCACCCGGTCACCGACGCCGTCGGTACGCCCGTCGCGGTAGTGCACCGGATTGCCGAGCAGTGCGCCCGTCGCGTCGAGCAGCCCGTAGTCCACCGCCCAGGTGTCGACGCCGATGCTGGCGACCGGACCGGCGGCGCGCAGACCGTCGAGGACGCCCCGGTACAGCGCCAGGACGTCCCAGTGCAGGGTGCCGCCCAGGCGCACCGGTTCGTTGCGGAACCGGTGCGCCTCGGTCAGCTCCAGCGTGCCGGGCCCGACCTGGGCGTGCATGACCCGGCCGCTGGAGGCGCCCAGGTCCACGGCGGCGACTCGCACGGCAGCGCTCATCAACGGAGGAAGGCTGCCGCGACGCCGGCGTCCACCGGGATGTGCAGCCCGGTCGTGTGCGACAGCTCGCCGCCGGTGAGGACGAAGACCGCGTTGGCGACGTGCTCCGGCAACACCTCACGCTTGAGCAGGGTGCGCTGGGCGTAGAACTCGCCGAGCTTCTCCTCCGGCACGCCGTAGACGGCGGCCCGCTTCGCACCCCACCCGCCGGCGAAGATGCCGGAGCCGCGGACCACCCCGTCCGGGTTGACGCCGTTGACCCGGATGCCGTGGCCGCCGAGTTCGGCGGCGAGCAGCCGGACCTGGTGCGCCTGGTCGGCCTTGGCCGCGCCGTACGCCACGTTGTTCGGGCCGGCGAACAGTGAGTTCTTGCTGGAGATGTAGACGATGTCGCCGCCCATCCCCTGCGCCAGCAGCACCCGCGTGGCCTCCCGGGAGACCAGGAAGGACCCCTTCGCCATGACGTCGTGCTGCACGTCCCAGTCCGCCTCGGTCGTGTCGAGCAGTGACTTGGACAGCGACAGTCCCGCGTTGTTGACGACCAGGTCCACCCCGCCGAAGGCGAGCACCGCATCGCGCAGGGCACCGGCGACCGCCGTGCCGTCGCTGACGTCGGCGGCGACGGCGACCGCGACGTCGGTGCCGCCGATCTCCGCGGCGACGGTGGCGGCGGCGCCGGCGTCCCCGTCGGGGACCACGACTCACGCGCCCTCGGCCGCGAGCGGGTGGGGGGTCGCCCGGCCGATGCCGGAGCCACCGCCGGTGACGAACGCGATCCGCGTGGCCAGGGCTTTCGGCTTCGGCATGCGCTGGAGCTTCGCCTCCTCCAGGGCCCAGTACTCGATGCGGAACTTCTCGGCCTCGTCGATCGGCGCGTACCGGGACACGGACTCCGCGCCGCGCATGACGTTGATGGCGTTGACGTAGAACTCGCCGGCGACGCGGGCGGTCTGCTTGTTGGCCCCGAAGCTGAACATGCCCACGCCGGGCACCAGGACGACGGCCGGGTCGGCGCCGCGCAGCGCGGGGCTGTCCGGGTCGGCGTGCCGCTCGTAGTAGGCCCGGTAGTCGTCGCGGTACGCGGTGTGCAGCTCCCTGAGCCGGGCCGTCACGTCGTCGATTCCGGCGGTGGGCGGCAGGTCGAGCACCATCGGCCGAACCTTGGTCCGCAGGAAGTGATCTGGGCAGGAGGTGCCGAGGGCCGCCAGGGCGGGGTGCTTCTCCCGCGCGACGAAGTCGAGCACCACGTCGCTGTCGGTGAAGTGCCCCACCTGCGGTCGATCCGTGGAGGCGAGACCCCGCAGCACCGGGAACAGCTCCGCCGCCCGACGTCGCCGTTCCTCCGTCGGCAGCGGCTGGTAACCGTCGACGACCGGCCCGAACGGCTCGGCCCGGCCCCGCTCGTCGAGGTACGCCTGCGCGGCACGAATGATCTCCAGCGAGTTGCGTTCGCACTCCTCGCTGGTCGCGCCCCAGGCGGTGATGCCGTGCCCACCGAGGATCACGCCGATCGCCTGCGGGTTGGCCCGTGCCACCGCGGCGATGTCGACACCGAGCTGGAAGCCGGGCCGCCGCCACGGGATCCACTGCACCCGATCGCCGAAGATCTCCTTGGTCAGCTCGGGCCCGTCCGCGGCGGCGGCGATCGCGATGCCGGCGTCGGGGTGCAGGTGGTCGACGTGCGCCGCGTCGACCAGCCCGTGCATCGCGGTGTCGATGGACGGCGCGGCCCCTCCCCGGCCGTGCAGGCAGTAGTCGAACGCGGCGACCATCTCGTCCTCACGCTCGATGCCGGGGTAGACGTCGACGAGGGCGCGCAGCCGGTCCAGTCGCAGCGCGGCCAGACCCGCGCTGGTGAGGGTGCCGAGGTCACCGCCGGAGCCCTTCACCCACAGCAGCTCGACGGGCCCGCCGGTGACCGGGTCGGTGCCCTCGACCTTGGCGGAGGTGTTGCCCCCCGCGTAGTTCGTCGTGGTCGGGTCGGCGCCGAGCCGGTTGCTGCGCGCGATCAGCGCCTGAACCTCGGTGTGCATCGTCCTCACGTCCCTGTCTGCGTTTCCGGTGATGATCAGGCGCCCCAGCCAGCCTGCTGGCCGTCGGCGCGTTCGGCGCGGATCTTGTCGAAGTAGCCGGAGCGGGCGTACGCGGCCATCGGGTCCGGGTCCAGCCCCAGGTCCGTACGGAGGCCGGCGAGCAACGGCCGGACGTCGGTGTTGTACGCGTCCATCAGCACGGCGTTGGCGGCGAGCACGTCACCGGCCTGCTGTGCGGCGGCCAATGCGGCCGGGTCGACGAGCAGGGCCTTCGCCGTCGCCTCCTGCACGTTGAGCACCGAACGGATGATGGCCGGAATCTTCGCCTCGATGTTGTGGCACTGGTCGAGCATGAAGGCGATGCCGGCCTCCGGTGCCAACGCGTCGCCCCGGACGATCTCGTACATGATCCGGAACAGCTGGAACGGGTCCGCGGAGCCGACCATCAGGTCGTCGTCGGCGTAGAAGCGGGAGTTGAAGTCGAACGCGCCGAGCTTCCCGACGCGCAGCAGGAACGCCACGATGAACTCGATGTTCGTGCCCGGCGCGTGGTGGCCGGTGTCGATGACCACCTGCGCCTTCGGGCCCAGCTCCAGGCAGTGCGCGTACGCGGTGCCCCAGTCCGGGACGTCGGTGGCGTAGAACGCCGGCTCGAACAGCTTGTACTCCAGCAGCAGCCGCTGGTCGTCACCGAGCCGGTCGTACGTCTCGCGCAGCGCCACCGCGAGCCGGTCCTGCCGGGAGCGGATGTCGTCCTGACCGGGGTAGTTGGTGCCGTCGGAGAACCACAGCTTCAGGTCGCGGGAGCCGGTGCGGTCCATGATGTCCACGCACTCGAGCAGGTGGTCGATCGCCTTGCGGCGTACACCCCGGTCCGGGTTGGTGACGCTGCCCAGCTTGTATTCGTTGTCCTGGAAGACGTTGGCGTTGATCGCGCCCAGCGTGACGCCCTGCTCGGCCGCGTACCCGGCCAGGTCCGCGTAGTCGTCGACCCGGTCCCACGGGATGTGCAGGGCCACCGTCGGCGCGACGCCGGTGAGCCGGTGGACGACCGCCGCGTCGGCGACCTTCTCGTACGGGTTGCGCGGCACGCCCTCCTGGGCGAAGACCTTGAACCGGGTGCCGGAGTTGGCATACGCCCAGGACGGGGTCTCGATGCGCTGGCCGCGCAGGGCCTGCTTGACCCGCTCAAGGGTCTGCGCGTCGGGCTGCGTCATGATGGTTCTCCCGTCTCTGCGGCGAGCTGCGCCGGAGGCTGTGCGGCAAGCCGCACCGCAGGTTCTGCGGCGAGCTGCGCCTCAAGGTTGAAGACCTCGTCCAATGGCCGCATGGAACGGTCGGCGGCGCCGTGGTCGAGGTCGACGAAGTAGGGCGCCATCTCCGCCTGCCAGCGGGCGTTGACGGCGCGGTCCTGCATGGCGGCCTGAGCCGCCTCGAAGTCGTCGGTGACGAGGTATCCCACGAGCAGGCCGTCCTCGCGCAGGAAGAGCGAGTAGTCGCGCCAGCCGCTCTCGGCCAGGGCGGTCAGCATCTCCGGCCAGACCTGCGCGTGGCGGGCGCGGTACTCGTCCAGGCGATCGGGGCGGACCTGCAGGGTGAAGCAGACGCGGGGCATGGATCTCCTGTCGGCACCCCCGGTCGGTGCGGCGCGATGTGCGCGCCGACACCGACCGGGAGGGCGGTCAGAACTGGAACTGGTCGATGTTGTTCTTGTCGAAGACGGTGGGCGGGCCGAGGACGACCACCCCGTCCTTGCCGACGGTGTACTCGCCGAGCTTGCCGGCCTTGAACTTGTCGCCCTCGGCACCGGTGATCTGGCCCGAGGCGAGGGCCGCGCCGGCGTACGTCGCGAGGTAGCCGAGGTCGGCCGGGCTCCACAGGGCGAACGCGTCGACGGTGCCGTCCTTGACGTACTGCCGCATCTGGTTGGGGGTGCCCAGACCGGTCAGCTTGACCTTGCCCTTGTACTGCGAGCCGCTGAGGTAACGGCCGGCGGCCGCGACGCCGACGGTGGTCGGCGAGATGATGCCCTTGAGATTCGGGTACGACTGGAGAAGGCCCTGGGTCTCCTGGAAGGACTTCTGGTCGTCGTCGTTGCCGTACGCCACGGTGACCAGCTTGATCTTGGCGTACTCGGGCTTCTTCAGCTCTTCCTTCATGAGCGCGATCCAGGCGTTCTGGTTGGTCGCGTTGGCGGTCGCGGAGAGGATCGCGACCTCACCGGCGCCGCCGATCTGCTCCGAGATGAGCTTGACCTGGTTTTCCGCGATGCCCTCGGCGGTCACCTGGTTGACGAAGATCTGGCGGCACTCGGGCTTGGTGTCGGAGTCGAACGTGACGATCTTCGCGCCGGCCGTCTTCGCCTGGTTCAACGCGCCGCAGATCGCGTTCGGGTCGTTGGCCGAGGTGACGATGACGTCCATGCCCTGCTGCGACAGCGTGTTGATGTAGCTGACCTGGGACGAGGCACTGGCCTCGGAGGGGCCGACCTCCTTGAACTCGCCCTTGATCTCGTCGACCGCCGCCTTGCCGCCGCCGTCCGAGACGGTGAAGTACGGGTTGTTGAGCTGCTTGGGCAGGAAGGCGATCTTGAGCCCCGCCTTGATGGGGGCGTCGGGATTGGCGGCGCCGCTGGCCTGCGACCCGGAGCCGGTGTCCTTGCCGGCGTCGTCCCGGGTGGTGCCGCCACAGGCCGTGGCGCTGAACAGCAATGCGGCGATGGTGAGGCTGGTGGCCCCGACACGGAGCCCTCTGCGGTACGCGGACATCGTCATCCTTCCGGGGGTGGTTGGTACGCGGGGGAACGTCACGAAGCGACGGGCTGTCGCTGTCGTCGACGGTGCAGCCGGGCGCGGACGTCCGCGACGGCGTTGGGCAGCACGACGGATGCGATGAGCAGAGTGCCGGTGACGATCGTCAACGCGTTGGCGTCGACGTCGGCGAGCTGCAGCGCGTTGCGCAGGACGCCGAGGAGCAGGACGCCGGCCAGCACACCGAGCAGACCGCCCCGACCGCCGAAGATCGAGACACCGCCGAGCAGGACGGCGGTCACCACGGTCAACTCCAGGCCGGTGGCGTTGTCGCCGCGGGCGCTGGCGTAGCGCAGCGTCCAGAAGATGCCGACCAGCCCGCACACCGCACCGGAGGCCACGAAGAGCCAGAACTTCGTCCGGGCCACCGAGACGCCGGTGAACGTGGCCGCCTGGTCGTTGTTGCCCATGGCGTAGAGCGCCCGGCCGGCCGAGGTGGCGTGCAGCACCACCCCGAAGATCACCGCGAGCACCAGCACCGGCACCACCACGACCGGGATCGACGTGCCGGGGATGTTCCGCACCATGGCGGCGGTCCAGTCGGCCGGGAAGTCCGCCACCGCCTGGTCGCCGAGCACCACGAAGGACAACCCCCGGTAGAGGGCGAGCGTGCCGATGGTCACCGCCAGCGAGGGCAGGCCGAAGCCCGTCACGAAAAGCCCGTTCACCGCACCGAGTACGGCACCGAGCAGCACCACGAGGACGCAGATCAACTCCAACGACAGCCCACTGGAGAGCCAGAGCTGCCCCATGAGGGTGCTGCACAGACCGACCATGCTGGCCACCGAGAGGTCGATCTCACCGGTGATGACGATCAGGGTCATCGGCAGCGCGATGAGCGTCAACGGCACCAGATCGAGCAGCAGGAACTGGGCGTTGCGGCCGGTGGCGAAGTTCTCCACGGTCAGGCCGGCCACCAGCACGACGACCACGAGAGCGGCGACGATCGCCGCGTCCCAGGAGCCGAGCAGCCCGCGCAGGGTGGCGAGGCGACCCGCGTCCGGCTCGGCCTCGGCGGTGGGTGGTGCGGCGTACAGGCTGTCATGCGCCATGGGCGCTTCTCCCTCGGAGCCGGGCCGCCATCCGCAGGGCCAGGAGTCGGTCCAGCCCGATGGCGGCGAGGATCAGTGCGCCGACCACGGCCTGCTGCCAGAACGGGTCGATGCGCAGGACGGCGAGCGAGCTGCCGATCGTGGTCAGCAGCACGGCGCCGAGCGCCGCGCCGTAGGCGCTGCCGCTGCCGCCGAAGATGGCCACCCCGCCGACCACGGCGGCGGCGACGACCTGGAGTTCCAGGCCGTTGCCGGCGGCGGCGTCGAGGGTGCCGAACCGGGCCGCGTACAGGACGCCGGCCAGGCCGGCCAGTGCGCCGTTGGCGACGAACACCGCGAACACCCGTCGGCCCACCGGGATGCCGGAGAGGCGGGCGGCCGCCGGTTCGGAGCCGATCGCGTAGAGCTCCCGGCCACTGCGGTAGGAGCGCAGGTAGAAGCCGACGGCGGCGACCACGACCAGCGCGACGAGAAACAGGATGGGTACGCCGAGCACCGTCTGGTTGCCCAGCCGCAGGAACGACGGCGGCATGTCGGCCGCGTTGATCTGCCGACCGGACGCCCAGTAGTAGTCGACACCGCGGAAGGCGTAGAGGGTGCCGAGGGTGATGACCAGGGCTGGCACCCGGGCCACCGCGATCAGGCCACCGTTGACCACGCCGCACAACGCGCCGAGCGCGATACCCAGCAGGAGCGCCACCGGCCACGGGGTGCCGGGCGCGTTGACGAACAGCGTGCCGGTGGCGAAGGCGACCAGGCCCAGGATCGAGCCCACGGAGAGATCGACGTTGCGGGTGACGATGACCAGGGTCTGACCGACCGCCAGGATCACCAGGATCGCGCAGCCCAGCAGCAAGTCCTTGATGCTCTGGCTGCTCAGGAACCGGTCGTTGCGCACGGTGGTCACCAGGACCAGCAGGCCGAGCGCGATGAGCAGGCTCAGCTCGCGTACGGCCAGCAGCCGCTCGCCGAGGCCCCGGCGCTGCCGGCCGGGATCGGTCGGCGCGGCGCCGGTGGTCTGCTCGGGCACGTCGGTGTCGGTGCGGCTCATGCGGTCACTCCTCGACCGGTGGCGGCGAACATGACGGAGGTCTCGTCCGCCTCGGCCCGGGGCAGCTCGCGGACCAGCCGTCCCTCGTGCATGACCAGGACGCGGTCGGCCATGCCGAGCACTTCGGGCAGCTCGCTGCTGATCATCAGGATGGCGAGCCCCTCACCGGCCAACTCCGAGAGCAGCCGGTGCACCTCGGACTTGGTGCCGACGTCGATGCCCCGGGTCGGTTCGTCGATGATCAGCACTCGGGGCTCGGTGGCGAGCCACTTGGCGAGCACGACCTTCTGCTGGTTGCCGCCGGAGAGGGTCGCCACGGGCGCGCCCAGCCGGGCGCCCTTCACCTGGAGTCGACGCGTCCAGCGGCTGGCCTCGACGCGTTCGGCGCCACCGAGCAGGATGCCCAACCGGCTCAACGCCCGGCGGCGGGCCAGGGTGGCGTTGCGCTCCACCGACAGCTCCATGACCAGGCCCTGCTGCCGCCGGTCCTCGGGGACCAACGCCATGCCGGCGGCGATCGCCCGGCCCGGGTTTCCCGCCCGGATCGGCTTGCCGGCCACCAGCACCTCGCCCGCGTCGTAGCGGTCGACGCCGAAGACGGCGCGGGCGACCTCGCTGCGGCCGGCGCCAACCAGCCCGGCCAGCGCGACGATCTCCCCGCCCCGCACGGAGAACGACACGTCACTGAAGACGCCGGCCCGGGTCAGCCCACGGACCTCGAGCAGCGTGTCCCGTACCTCGGCGGGTTGCTTCGGGTAGAGCGCGGAGACGTCCCGGCCGACCATGCGCCGCACCACCTCGTCGACGGTGAGGTCGGCGGCGAGATCACTGGAGACCCAGGCGCCGTCGCGCAGCACGGTGATGCGGTGGCACAGGTCGAAGACCTCGTCGAACCGGTGGGAGATGAACAGCACCGCCGCCCCGCGTTCGCAGAGGGACCGGGCCACCGCGAAGAGCCGTTCGACCTCGATGCCGGAGAGCGCGGCGGTGGGTTCGTCCATGACCAGGACACGGGCATCGAACGAGAGCGCCTTGGCGATCTCGACGAGCTGCTGGTCGGCGATGGAGAGCCCCCGCGCGGGGCGGGTCGGGTCGATCCGGACCCCGAGCCGCTGAAACAGCAGCTCGGCGTCGCGGTTCATGGCCGCGGTGTCGATGCGGCGCAGACCGCGCAGCGGTTGCCGGCCCATGAAGATGTTCTCCGCCACGGACAGATCCGGGAAGAGCGTCGGCTCCTGGTAGATGACGGCGACGCCGGCGGCCCGGGCGTCGGCGGGGCCGCGCAGCCGCAGCGGCTGCCCGTCGAGGGTCAACTCACCGGAGTCCGGCTCGTGCGCGCCGGCCAGGACCTTGACGAGGGTGGACTTGCCCGCGCCGTTCTCGCCGACCAGGGCGTGGGCCTCGCCGGAGTGCAGCGCCAGGTGCACCCCGCGCAGCGCGGCGACGGCCCCGAAGGACTTCGTCACGCCGTCGAGGACCAGCAGCGGAGGGCCGGTCGTGCCCGGTGCGTCGGCGGTCATCCGATCCCCTCCTGAATCGTTTCATGCGTCGTGCATGGACGGTAGGGGTCGGCCTTCGAGAGCGTCAAGAGTTTCACCGCTATTTCTTCCCTGTTGCCACACCGTGCCGAATAGATGAAACGTTTTAGCCGCTATAGACTTCCGACGCGACCTGGCCGTGCCGTCCCACCGCGTGGGTCCGCCACCACCGCACGAGCATCGAGGGTTATCGGTTGCAAGACGATCAGTAAGCGGTAGTATGCAATGGTGAACTTGAAGGAGTGGGCGAAACGGGAGGGTGTCCATCCGGTTACGGCGTATCGCTGGTTCCGGGAGGGCAAGCTGCCCGTGCCCGCTCGGCGGGTCGGCGGGTTGATCCTGGTGGAGCAGCCCACCGACCCGCCGCCGTCGGATATCACGGTGGTATATGCCCGGGTGTCGTCAGCCGACCTGAAGTCCGACCTGGACCGGCAGGTCGCTCGGGTGACCGCGTGGGCAACCGGGCGGAACCTCGCGGTGTCGCGGGTGGTGACCGAGGTCGGCTCGGCGCTGGACGGGCGGCGGAAGAAGCTCCTTGCTCTGTTGCGTGACCCTGCCGTGACGAGCATCGTGGTCGAGCGCCGCGACCGGATCGCCCGGTTCGGCGCCGAGTATGTGGAAGCGGCCCTCGCGGCGCAGGGTCGACGACTGCTGGTCATCGACCCGGCGGAGGTGGACGACGACCTGGTGCGCGACGTCACCGAGATCCTGACGTCACTGTGTGTCCGGCGCTACGGCCGCCGTGGCGCCGCGAACCGCGCCCGCCGCGCGGTCGACGCTGTCACTGACACGGAGGCCGTGGGGTGAAGACGTTCCAGGCGTACCGGTTCGCCCTCGACCTGAGCCCGGCGCAGGAACGCGCGGTGTACGCGCACGCCGGGGCCGCTCGGGTGGCTCACAACTGGGCGCTTGCGCGGGTGAAAGCGGTCATGGACCAGCGGGCCGCCGAACGTTCCTATAGCGTGCCGGACAAGCTGCTGACACCGTCGCTGTCGTGGTCGTTCGCAGGGCTGCGCAAGGCGTGGAACACCGCGAAGCCCGACGTGGCGCCGTGGTGGGCCGAAGTGTCCAAAGAGGCCTTCAACACCGGCCTGGATGCCCTGGCCCGCGCGTTAAAGAACTGGGCCGACTCCCGGTCAGGTAAGCGCAAGGGACGGCCGGTCGGGTTCCCCCGCTACAAGTCCCGCCGCCGCAGCACACCATCGGTGCGTTTCACCACCGGCGCCATCCGCGTCGAGCCGGATCGCAAGCATGTGGTGCTGCCGCGGCTGGGTCGGTTGAAGGTGCACGAGTCGACCCGGAAACTGGCCCGCCGTGTGGAGGCCGACACCGCCCGGATCATGTCCGCCACCCTGCGCCGTGACGGCGGACGTTGGTATGTCGCGTTCTGTGTGGAGGTCGAACGCCCCGACCGCACGCCGGCCCGCCCTGAGTCGGTTGTTGGTGTCGACGTCGGCGTTCGGCACCTCGCGGTCCTGTCGACCGGCGACCTGGTGCCGAACCCGCGTTACCTCACCGACGCCCAGCGCCGCCTGCGGACTCTCGCGCGGGTGGTGTCGCGCAAGATCGGCCCGGACCGGCGTACCGGGCAGCGCCCGTCGAACCGTTGGCGGCGGGCGTGCACCCGTCTCGGCCGGGCGCACGCCCGGGTGGCGAACCTGCGCCGTGATGGCCTGCACAAACTCACCACCCGCCTGGCCACGACCTACGGCACGGTCGTCGTGGAAGACCTGAACGTGGCCGGGATGTTGACCAACCGGCGACTGGCCCGACACATCGCTGATGCTGGGTTCGCGGAGATCTGCCGCCAACTCGCCTACAAGACCACTTGGAACGGCGGCCGGCTCATCACCGCCGACCGCTGGTATCCGTCCTCGAAAACCTGCTCAGGCTGCGGCACGGTGAAAACCAAGCTTGCCCTGTCCGAGCGCGAATACGAATGCGGCACGTGTGGCCTGACTCTGGACCGGGACCTCAACGCCGCCCGCAACCTCGCCGCCCTCGCGGCACAGACAACAACCGCCGGGAGTGGCTCGGTGGCAGCACGTGGAGCAGACCGTAAGACCCGTACACGCGGGCAGGTGGCCGAGAAACGTGAACCCGGCACGGCACCCGCCGGTAAGACCGGGACCGTCCCACCGCAAGGCGGGACTACTGATCGTGCACTCACTAAAGCGCACTGAGAGGTAACGGAGTCATGGCAACGGCGAACATCAAGGAGGTCGCCCGGCATGCCGGCGTTTCCCTCGGCACCGTGAGCAACGTGCTCAACCGACCCGACACGGTCGCTCCCGCCACTCGTCAGCGGGTGCTCGACGCCATCACCACCCTCGGCTACGTCCGCAACGACTCCGCGCGCCAACTGCGCGCCGGGCACAGCCGTACGGTCGCCATCGTGGTCCTGGACGTGGCCAACCCCTTCTTCACCGACGTCGTCCGGGGCGCCGAGCAGGTCATCGAGGAAGCCGGCGCGATGCTCGTCGTCTGCAACAGCGGCGAGGACCGGGCCCGGGAGCGCCGCCACCTGGAGTTGCTGGAGGAGCAGCGGGTCCGCGGCGTCCTCATCACCCCGGTCGGCCACGGCCCCCAACCCAACCTCGACAAGCTCATCGACCGGGGCATCCCGGTGGTGCTGGTGGACCGGGGCACGGGCCGGGCGAACCGCTGCTCGGTGGCGGTCGACGACGTTCTCGGTGGCCGGCTCGCCATGGACCACCTGCTCGACCAGGGTCACCAGCGCATCGCGTACCTCGGCGGGCCGCTCTCCCTCGCCCAGGTCGCCGACCGGCACGCGGGAGCCGCCGCCGCGCTGGACGACCGTGGTGGCACCGCCGAACTCCGGGTGGCCGTGACGACCAGCCTGACCGTCGCCGCCGGCCGCCGCGCCGCCGAGGAACTGCTCGCGCTGCCGGTCCGGCAGCGCCCCACCGCCGTGTTCTGCGCCAACGACCTGATCGCGCTCGGCGTACTCCAGGAACTGACCGCGCGTGGCCTGCGGGTGCCGGCCGACGTGGCCATCGTCGGCTACGACGACATCGAGTTCGCCGACGCGGCGGCCGTGCCACTGTCGTCGGTACGCCAACCCCGCGACCAGCTCGGCCGCACCGCCGCGGAGCTGCTGCTGGAGGAGGCCGAGTCCGGCGACACGCACCGGCACCGGCACGTGGTGTTCCAGCCCGAGCTGGTCGTACGCCGCTCCAGCGAGCAGCCCCGACGCGCCCGGCGCTGACCCGGGCCTGCCCCGGCACCGACCGGTCCATGTGGCCGCCCTTTGCTCTGCTTCAACGGGCGCAACACAAAAGCACCGTCAGTGTTGCGCGGGGTGAAGCAAGGCAAAGGGCTCGTGCGAGTGATCCGGGCCCCCGGTCCGACGTCATGGTGGGGCCGGGGGCCCGTGCCTATGACGTGCCGCGCGACCGGTGGCCGAACCGCGAGCGGCGGGGACGACGTGGTGACAGACCACGACACGTCGACCCCGCCGCCCGCGACCGACGTCAGGCCGCCGGGACGGGCAGCGCCCAGACGTCGGCGATCGACGGGTCGTAGCCCGTGCCGGTGTCCTGGAACCGCACCCGCACCACCCCGTCCCGGGTGGCATCCGGCAGGTTCACCTCGAACTGGTAGCTGACCGTGCCGGGCCCGCTCGCCGTACGCTGCCACGAGCGGGTGTGCGCCACCACCCCGTCCACGAGCACCTGGTAGTCCTTGAGCTGCGGCCCGTCGTACGTCTCCACCGAGCGCAGCACGAACGGTTCGTTGGGCCGGACGGCGAGGTCGAACTCGAACCAGCCGCCGGGGCGGGTCACGTCGGTGTACCGGCGGGTCAGTCCGGCCTCGGTGCTGGTGCCGGAGTAGGTCGACGCGGTGAGTCGGTGTGCCTGCTCGGATGCCGCATTGCCGAGGTCGACCTGGTCGTACGCCCCCGTCGGCGGGACGACCGCGAAGGAGTAGGAACCGGACCCGATCTCGTACACGGCGACCGCACCGTCCATCCGGACGAACCGCACCCCGGCGGCCTGCTCGGCCGGTCGGCCGCCCTCGGTGACCGCCTCGCGCCCAGGTGTCGGGAAGCGCACGGTCGCCGTGGTGTTCGCCGGCAGGGTGAGGCGCAGGCGCATGTCGCCCCGTGCGTCGACGTCCCAGTCGCTGCCGATCGTGCCGTACGCCGAGCGGTACGACGCCTTCGCCGAGGTGAGGCCACCACCCGGCTGGGGGGCGAACGTGAGGTGCGAGTACCCGGGGTTGGCGGCGTCGGGTTGGATGCCGGCCACGGTCCGGTACATCCAGTCGCCGACCGCGCCGTACGCGTAGTGGTTGAAGGAGTTCATCCCCACGTCGCCGAAGCTGCCGTCGGGTCTGATCGAGTCCCAGCGCTCCCAGATCGTGGTCGCGCCCCTGGCGATCTCGTAACCCCAGGACGGGTAGGTGTCGTTGAGCAGCAGTCGGTAGGCGACATCCAGGTGCCCGGTTGCGGTCAGTGCCGGCAGGAGGTCCGGGGTGCCGAGGAAGCCGGTGGAGAGGTGCCAGTCGTGCCGTTGCACGTTGGCGACCAGCCGGTCGGCGGCCCTGGCCCGCAGCGGGTCGGTCAGCAGGCCCATGCCGATGGCCAGCACGTACCCGGTCTGGCTGTCGCCCTGCACGGTGCCGTCGGTCGCGACGTAGGCGTTGACGAATGCCTGGGTGATGGCCTTGGACAGCGCCGCGTAGCGAGTGGCGTCCGCGTCGCGCCCGATGGCGGCGGCCAGCTCTCCCAGCAGCCGGATGCTGTACGCGTAGTAGGCGGTGCCGACGACACCGGCGGGTGTCGGGTCGTCGAGGTTGAGCCAGTCGAGGTACGGGCCGGCGTTGGTCCGGAGGTTGCCCGAGCTGGTGCTCTCCAGCCAGGAGGCGTACCGCACCATCGACGCGTAGTGCTCCTCGATGACCCGCTTGTCGCCGTAGCGTTGCCACAGCGCGTACGGCACGGTGATTCCCGCGTCGGCCCAGCCGGTCGCGCCGTCCCCGCAGCAGGCGCGGGGCGCGACGTCGGGGTACGCGCCGTTGGCCGACTGTGCGTCCCGCAGGTCCTGCAACCACTTGGTGAGGAATGTCAGGCTGTCCATGTTGAACGTCGCGGTGTTGGCGAAGACGTTGATGTCACCCGTCCAGCCGAGCCGCTCGTCGCGTGCCGGGGTGTCGGTCGGGATGGACAGGAAGTTGCCGCGCTGCCCCCAGGTGATGTTGCTGTGCAGTTGGTTGACCATGGCGTTGGAGGTCTGGAACTCGCTGGTGAGGTCCCCGTCGGTGTGCATGACCAGGCCGGTGACCGTCGACAGGTCGGGGGTGCCCGGGTAGCCGGTCAGCTCGACGTAGCGGAAGCCGTGGAAGGTGAACGTCGGCTGGTAGACCTCGGCTCCGCCGCCGCGCAACGTGTACAGGTCGGTGGCCCGCGCCGAGCGCAGGTTCGCGGTGTAGGCGGTGCCGTTCGGGTTGAGCACCTCGGCGTGCCGGATGCGTACCGTGGTGCCGGCCGGGCCGTTGAGCTTCAACCGCACCTTGCCGACCATGTTCTGGCCCAGGTCGAAGATCCAGGTGCCGGGGGTGGGCTGGGTCAGCGTCCGTGCCGTCAGCTCCTGCGTGACCCGTACCGGCGGGTCGGCCTGAGCGACGATCTTGTTGGTGGCGTCCACGTCGTCGACGGTGGCGGGCCTCCAGCCGGCGTCGTTGAACCCGGTCCGGTCCCAGCCGGCCGGCAGCCGCCGCGCGTCGTACGTCTCGCCGTGGATCAGGTCGCTCTGCAGGAACGGCCCGCCCGTGACGCGCCACGAGCCGTCGGTGTTGACCGTCGCGCTGCGCCCGTCCGTGTAGTCGATCACGAGCTGGGCACTCAGGTGTGGCCGGGACCCGTAGTTGTCGGTGCCGAACCAGGCGATGCTGCCGGCGTACCAGCCGTCACCGAGCAGGGCGCCAATTGCGTTGTCGCCCGCTTGGAGCTGACGGGTCACGTCGTACGTCTGGTACTGGACCCGCTTGTGGTAGTCGGTCCAGCCGGGCGCCAACTCGTCGTCGCCGACCCGCTGGCCGTTGAGCGAGAGCTGGTAGACCCCGAGCGCGGTGGCGTAGATCCGGGCCCGTGCGACCGTACCGTCGACGCGGAAGCCCTTGCGCAGCAGCGGGTTCGCGTCGAGTGCGGTGAGCATGGCCTCGGTGTCGCCGGCGACCCGTAGGCCGGCCGGGGTGGGCGTGCCGGCTCCGAACGGGTTCTGCCCGTCGGTGAGCGGGGCCGTGAAGAGCGTCTGGCCACCGCTGGTGACCGAGAAGTTGGAGAAGACGCCGGCCTCCAACCCGTTGGTCCGCAGGCCGACCGAGCCGGCCTGGTGCGCGGTGCTGGTGGTGACGTCGACCTGGGTGCCGTCGACCCAGGTGGTGATGGTGTTTCCGGCCGCCGTGATGCGCAGGGTGTGCGGCGTGGTCAGCTTGTCGGCCGGTACGACACCGCTGAGCGGCACCTCCTTGAGCACGGTCCAGGCACCGTTGACCCGGGCGTGCGGGCGCAGTTTCGCGTTGCCGCCGGTGATGGAGAACTGCCACATGTACGCGTTCGCCGCGCCCCGGGCACGGAGGTAGATCCCGGCCGCGTCGCGTTCCAGCCGTACCGTCGTCTGCACGGTGTAGTCGGCCCAGGCCTCGGTCGGCGACGGCATCCCGATCCAGTCGGCCTGCCAGCCGGCGCCGCCGCGTACGCCGGTCTCCCAGGACGCGGGCGCGCTCCAGCCGGAGGCGTTGCCGGCGGTGTCCCACACCTGGACCTGCCAGGCGTACCGGGTGCGGGGGTTGAGTTGCGGGCCGGCGTACGCGACGAGGGTGCTCTGCCGGGACCGGACGCGGCCGCTGTCCCAGACGTCGGGGGCGCCGAGCCGGTCCGCGCTGGTGGCGACGCGCACCTGGTAGGACTCCTGGAGCACGCCCCGGGTGGTGGCCTCGATCTGCCAGCCGAGGCGGGGCTGCGCCACGTCCAGGCCGATCGGGTCGGTGGCTCGCTCGGTGGTCAGGCCGGTGGCGGTCAGGGTCGCGGCGGCCGGCGCTGCGGCGGCCGGGCCGGGCGCCACCATCGGCGTCAGGCCGAGCAGCAGCGCGAGGAGCGCGGAGGGTGCGGCACGACGCCGCGTCAAGCGCATCATTCCTGGTCCTCATCCTTCTGGGCGGCGGTCTCCCCCGGCGCGGGCGTGGGCTGGGCCGGGGGACGGCCCGGACCGGGAGAGGCGGTGGGGGCTGGATGAATCGTTTCAGAGTTCGTTTCAGGAAGGCTACGCGCTCGTTGTGGTCAAGTGAAGACGTTCACGGCCATGAATATCGGGTCGACCGGGTGGGCCGAAGATCCACGGTGGAAACTGTTATCCCGGTGCGACCGGACAGTCTCCTGAAGGGAGGCCGTTGGCGGATCTTCCGCCGCCGCTTCCAGCAGGTGACGGTCCGACCACGTGAAGGAGTGGAATCGAATGCGCGAAACCGGTCGGGGTGACACCGACACCGCAGCGGTGACCCGGGGCGCCCACGCGAAACGCCGGAGCTGGCGTGTGCTGGGGCCGGTCGCTGCCGCCGCCGTGGTCGCCGTACTGGTGACCGGGGCGATCGTCGTGTTCCGACCCGGCGGTTCGACGCCCGCGCCGGCGGCGACGCAGGTGGGCGAGGCCCTGCCGCCCACGAGTCAGACGCCGGGCGATCCCACCGCGACCACTGCGGCCGCCACCACGCCCCCGACAGCCACCCCGACGACGAGCCCGACGGCGAAGCCGACGACCATGCGTCCGGGCGCCCCGGCGGCACCGGCGGTGACGTCGAAGAGGAAGGGCGTCGGCGTTTGGACCTTCGATGGTGTCAGTGCGGCGCTGGCCAGCTCCGGAGCAAGTTGGTACTACACCTGGGACGTGCGCCACTCGGGCGTCACCAGTCCGAAGGGCACCGAGTTCGTCCCGATGATCTGGGGGGCGAAGAGCGTCACCGCCAGCAACCTGCAACAGGCCACGTCGAACGGCCACTCCCTGCTCGGCTTCAACGAGCCGGACATGGGCGGTCAGGCGAACATGAGCGTGGACCAGGCGCTGGACCTGTGGCCGCAGTTGCAGGCCACCGGCCTCCCGCTCGGCAGCCCGGCGGTGGCCTGGGGCGGGGACCGGCCGGGCGAATGGCTCGATCGCTTCATGGCCGGCGTCAAGGAGCGCGGCTATCGGGTCGACTTCATCGCCCTGCACTGGTACGGCGGCGACTTCACGACGGCCAACGCGGTCAACCAGCTCAGGTCGTACCTCCAGGCGGTGCACAACCGCTACCAGCTGCCGATCTGGCTCACCGAGTTCGCCCTGATCGACTTCTCCAACGGCGTGCGGTTCCCGAGTCAGGCGCAGCAGGCCGCGTTCCTCACCGCGGCGACCCGGATGCTGAGCGGCCTGTCCTGGCTGCACCGCTACGCCTGGTTCGGTCTGCCCGCCACCGACAAGGACCAGACCGGCCTGTTCCGGAGCGGCAGCACGCCGACCGCCGTGGGCCGCGCCTACCAGGCCGCGCGCTGACCGGGCCGGCTCAGCGCTCGGGGCGGTCCACGTGGTCCCGCCAGGAGTGCCGGGGCTCGTAGCCCAGCACGCGTCGCGCCTTGTCGATGCTGAGCAGGGTCTCGTGCTCGCCGAGCTCCCTACGGATCTCGACGCCCGGGTAGACCTCGGCCATCAGGCTGGCGCTGGACCGACTCATGACGGTGTCGGCGTTGGCGATGATGAAGACGTCGGCGCCGGGCTGGCCGTGCGCGAGGGCCCGCTCGACCGCCTGCGCGCCGTCGCGGGCGTCGATGTAGCCCCACAGGTTCCATCGGCGCAGCCGGGGATCGGCGTCGAACGAGGGGAACGGCGCGTAGTCCTCGACATCCATCACGTTGGAGAACCGCAGGCCCACCGCGACCAGCTCCGGGTCCCACCGGCAGAAGTGCCGCGCCAGCTCCTCCTCGAGCGCCTTGTTCAGCGAGTAGGTCGACTCCGGTCGCGGCGGGTACTCCTCGTCGACCGGCGCATACGGCGGCGGGGTGTCGAACGGCAGCCCGAGCACCGTCTCGCTCGACGCCCACACCACCCGCTTGATCCCGGCCGCCCGGGCCGCGGCGAAGACGTTGTACGTCGCCGCGGAGTTGTTCGCGAAGGTGGTCGCGTTGGGCAGCAGCCCCGGGGCCGGAACGGCCGCGAGGTGCACGACCGCGTCGATCCCGCCGGCGTGCTCGTCCGCACCACCGGTGAACGCCTCCACCACCTGCCCGTAGTCGGTGAGGTCGACGAGGAGGAACTCGCCGTCGACGTCGCGGGGGTCGCGCCCGCCCGCGCGGTCCACCGCCAGCACGTCGACGCCCACCGCGCGCAGGTGCGCCACGACGGCGCGACCGAGCTTGCCGGTGGCACCGGTGACGACAACACGCCTGGGCAGGACGGAATCGCTCATGCGGACATCTTCGTCGGCGGCGCTGGGCGCCGTACACGCGGGTGTGACCGCGTCGTCCCGCGCCGGGTGGGACGCCCGACGCGGGACCACCGCGCGATCGACGATCAGGCGTACGGCAGCCGGATCACCGAGGTGTTGCCGATCCCGAGGGTGGTCGGGTTGTTGCCGATGGCCGACCACACCTCCGCGCGTACCGAGCCGCCGGCGAGGTTGCCCAGCGCACCGGTGGACGATTGCAGGCCGACACTCTGCGTGTAGTGCTCGTATCCGGAGACCGGGTCGGTGGCGAAGTACCGGTACGTCTCCACTCGATCCCAACTGCCGTTGCCGGTCAGGTCGTACGAGATTCGCACCTGGACCCCGTTGCCAACCGCCGATCCGGCGTCCAGGTGGAGGTCGAAGGTGGGTTGGCCGCCCTGGTAGGCGAGGGTGAGCCCGGTCGTGGTGAACACAACGGGGTTGGTCGGCGTACCGTCGTGGTTTCCGTTCGCGGCGGCGACCGACGTCGTTGCCGCGGCACCTGCGGCGCCGAGCCTCCCGCCGGGCAGCAGGTACTGCGTCGGGCTGCCGACCGGATCGGGATCCGGGTCCGGGTCCGGGTCCGGCCCGGGCCCCGGGTCGGTGCCGCCACCCGCGTTACCTCCGACCCAGGTGTACGCCCCGGTGGTGGCGGTCTTGCCGGCCGGCACGGTCAGGGTGGTGCCGTTCGAGTAGGTGACCGTGATCGACGCGGCGGTCAGGTTGGCCGCCACGTAGGTGCGGGCCCCGTTGCGGGTGAACACCGCCGCGAGGGGGTGGTTGGCCGTGACGCTGGTATCGACGGTGCCGAGGGCCGCGAGGTTGCGGATCCAGTGGAAGGTGTGGGCCCGGCTCTCGCCCTCCTCCGGGGTGTAGCCGGGGTTGGCGCGCAGGTTGGCCAGGGCCGCGTCGGCGTCGCCGAGGGCCTGGAACTGCCAGAGGATGTCCTGCCAGACGGTGGGTGGGCCGCCGTTGTTGCGGACGAGTTCGGCGTAGTTGGTGCGCACGTACGCCGGGTTCTGGCCGAGGTAGAGGTGGCCGCCGGTGACGGGGAGCAGGTTGATGCCCTGGATCATCTCCGGTTCGCCGCTGAACCAGGTGGCGTACGCGCCGCCGTCGCCCCAGACCATGCCGACCGTGGAGTGGCCGAACGCGGCGGGGAAGTTCTGGTCGCTGGCGTCGAACCAGTACTCCTGGATGGCGGCGGCCTGGGTCGTGTAGAGGTAGACGCCCGCGTCGCGGACGGCGGTGTTGCCGGTCGCCTGCCCCCACTGGATGAGGGCGTTGGCGAAGTTCATCCCCTCGGACGACGACTCCTGGTTGTTGCCCGAGCCGAACGAGCCGTGCCCGGACGCCCAGTCGTGGCCGGCGTAGATGTCGAAGTCGCGCAGGTACGGGAAGCGTGTGTCGGCGCGGTCGTAGTTGTCGGCGTCCCGGATGAGCAGGTCGACCATCGTGCCGTACTGGCTCGCCGTGGCCCACGTCGGGTCGAACTTGGCGAGTGTCGCGGCGGCGGCGATGAAGTAGCCGTAGTGGAAGTGGTGGTCGTTGAGCTCCTGGTCGGAGCCGTACGAGGCGGGGTAGCCGATCAGCGTGCCCCAGTTGGCGTCGTAGTAGAAGACGCGGGAGGTCTTCCCGGCCGACGCGGTGAACCAGTCGGTGAGGGTGCTCCGGATGGCGTTCAGGGCGCTGGTGCGGGTGTCGGTGTCGCCTACCAGGTCGGCGATTTCGGCGAGTCGAGCGGCGCGACCGAGGCCCTTACCGGTCCAGTACGTGTCGTTGCCGCGCTGGTCCATCGGGTTGGCGCGGGCGGCGGCCAAGTGATTGCGCAGGGTGGTCAGGTCGGCGCCGGTGAGGCCGACGGGAGGCAGCTCCGGCAGTACGCCCTGGTAGCGCATCGAGGTGGTGAACTGGCTGATGCCGGTGAGCACCCGCATCCGGCCACGCGCCGAGGGGTAGGTCTGGGTCAGCGGGGTGGCCCCGGTCAGCGATTTCCACTGGTGCGGGTAGAGGCTCACCACGGTCTGGGTGGCGCTGCCCTGCCGGGCGGTGGTGGTGAACGCGTACGTGGTGCTCAGCGCGCTGGTGGACGGGTTGTACGTGTAGCTGACCCGGGTGCCGGTGACGTGCGCGTGGGCGTACTGGCCGTAGCTCGCGGCGAGTTGGGCGCGCTCGGTGGCGTTGGCCGTCGGCGGGAGCAGGGCGACGGAGAAGAAGCCCCGGCCCGCGAGGCTGGAGCTGACGCGTGCGCCCGCGACGGTCCAGGTGGCGCCGGTCGGCGCGTAGCCGACGTAGTCGTGACCGGCGATGGTGAAGCCGATGGTGGCACCGGAGTTGGACCACACGCTGGGCGTGCCGGACGTGTTGATCACCGCGTCCCCGCCGCTGCTCTGGAAGTACGCGAAGGGCAGGCCGTGACCGATGGTGGCGCGCAGGGTGCGGGCGCCGTCGCTCCAGTACGGGCTGACGGTCCAGTCGCTCCAGCCGTCGACCTTGACGTTGGGGGCGGCGAGGCCGGCGACGCCGACCCGGATGTCCTGGACGTAGGGGTAGTGGTACTCCCCCACGCCCGTGGCGGTGCCGCTGATGCTGGGCGTGGAGTTGCCGGAGAAGCCGAGGCCGTCGGAGAAGGTGTCGTAGGACAGCGGGTGGGCGTGCAGCGGTTCGCTGTACGCGCAGTCGGTGCGCTTCCACAGCAGCGACGACCACCAGTCGTTGGTGGGTACGGCGCCGGCCGGGGCGTTCGCGGTGACGTACTGCCGGGGGTTGGTGGACTGCTGGCCGCACCCGGAGGGGAGGGCGCCGACCGGGGTGGTGGTGTAGCTGCCGGCACCGGCGGGGGCGGCGACGGCGGGCCGTTCGGCGGTCAGGGACAGGCCGCCGACGAGCAGCGCCAGGGTGGCGCCCGCGGCCAGCAATCGGGAGACCGGGCCTGCGGCCCGGCGGGGGTGGTGGGCATTCGGTCTCATGATGCCTCCGTGGCGCCGGCGCAGGGGGACGGGCCGGACGCAGGGTCGACGAGCGGGCGGGGAACCCGTGAGAGCGCTCTCTCGACCGAGCCTAGCTGGTGACTTTCGTCGTCGTCAATGTTTCCGACGAGTTGCGCCGCCGCGACGGCATCACTTGAGAGCGCTCTCTTGACAGGAGGTATTTCCGACGGTGACCCTTATCCCGCTCTGTGAACGCCCCTCCCCTCGACAATGGAGCGTGCACGCATGATCAAATTTCCCGACACGTTCGTCTGGGGCGCCTCCACCGCGTCGTACCAGATCGAGGGCTCGGTCGAGGCCGACGGTCGCGCGCCGTCCATCTGGGACACCTTCAGCCGTACGCCGGGCGCAGTGGTCGGCGGCCACACCGGCGACGACGCCTGCGACCACTACCGGCGCTACCGGGACGACGTGGCGCTGATGGCCGGGCTCGGGCTGCACGCGTACCGGTTCTCCATCGCCTGGCCCCGGGTGCGGCCCGGCGGCGACGGCCCGACCAACGAGCGCGGCCTGGACTTCTACGACCGCCTCGTGGACGAGCTCTGCCAGTACGGCATCACCCCGATGCCCACCCTCTACCACTGGGACCTGCCCCAGGCACTGGAGGATCGCGGCGGCTGGGCCAACCGGCGGACCGCCGAGGCGTTCGCCGAGTACGCCACCGCGGTGCACGACCGGCTCGGTGACCGGGTCCAGAGCTGGACGACACTCAACGAACCCTGGTGCTCGGCGTACCTCGGCTACGGCAACGGCGTCCACGCGCCCGGCCGCCGCGACCCGGCGGCGGCCTTCGCCGCCGTCCACCACCTGCTGCTCGCCCACGGCCTCGGCACCCAGGCGCTGCGCGCGGCCGGCGCGCGGTCCGTCGGCCTGGTGGTGAACCCCGTCGCGGTCCGCCCCGCCGACCCGGCCAGCGCCGCCGACGCCGACGCGGTACGCCTCATCGACGGGCTGCACAACCGGATCTTCCTCGGGCCGGTGCTCGGCGACGGCTACCCCGCCGACGTGCTGGAACACCTCACCCGGCTCGTCGACCCGACCTGGCTCGGCGAGTCCGACGAGAAGATCATCGCTGCGCCGATCGACCTGCTGGGTATCAACTACTACAACCCCGTCTACGTGGCGTCCCGGCCCGGGGCACCCGAGGTGGATGGCAGATACCCGGGCGTCCGTGACGTCGAGTTCCGCGACCCGACCGGGCCGACCACCGCCATGGGCTGGGAGATCGACCCGACCGGCCTGGGTGAGCTGCTGCGCCGCCTGCACCGCGACCATCCCGGCACACCGCTGTGGGTGACCGAGAACGGCGCCGCCTTCGACGACCGCATCACCGGCGACCACATCCCGGATGACGACCGGGTCTCCTACCTCGACGGGCACCTGCGGGCCGTGCACGCCGCACTGAGCGACGGCGTCGACGTACGCGGGTACCTCGCCTGGTCATTGCTGGACAACTTCGAGTGGGCCGAGGGCTACCACAAGCGGTTCGGGCTGGTCCACGTCGACTACCGCACGCAGCGCCGGACACTCAAGGACAGCGCCCTCTGGTTCCGGTCGGTGATCGCCCGTAACGCGCTGCCGTCGCAGGTCACCGACCCGCCGGCTTGACGAGGTACGCCAGCCACGTCCGCAGCCGGGCCAGCACGCCGGTCGCCTCGAGCAGCGAGACACCTCCGCCGGCCATCGCCACGCCTCCGGTGGCGGCGATGGTGCCGACCAGGAACTCGCTGCCGTGGAAGGCCAGCAGCCCCAAGCCGGTGATCGACGCCCCGGCGATCATCAACAGCACACCGGCGAGGGCGTCCGGATGCTCGACGAACCCGAGGACGAGCGTCACGCCCAACCAGGACGAGCCGGCCAGCCCGGCCAGGAGCGCGGGCAGCAGGCGACCGTCCGCGGCCAGGTCGATGCCGGCCACGACACCGAGGACGCCGATCGCGCCGACCCGGGCCAGTCCCAGCGAGGGCCCCCGAAAGTCGGCCACGCTGATGCCGTTCGCACCGAAGATCTCCCGCCGGTACCGCAGGATGAGCAGCCCCGCGAGGACGGCGAAGCCGCCGAGGACCATCCCGAGGATCCGGGCGTTGACCCGATCAACGTGGACGGCGTCGCTGACGGTGATGAGGCCCGCCGTGAAGACACTGATGCCGGCCAACGAGGTGAGCGCCGTCGCCCGGGCCCGTGCGACGAGCGTGGCGCAGGTGATCAACACGACCGAGACCAGGGTGAGGGGGCCGGTCCAGGATGGAGGTGTCGTCACGGCCAGCGCGATCCCGACGACCGCGACGTACAGCAGGAGCCGCGGCAGCGCCCCGGCCAGCGGCGCGGTCTCGTCGAGCTGGTTGAAGCCGTACACGACCGCCACGACCACGAGGACCGCGCCGACCGCCACGGGTGGGAGGACGGTGGCCAGCTGGTTCAGCGCCACCGCGAAGCCGGCCGGGCCCAGCCACCGGACGAGCGTGACGCGCCAGCGGGGCGGCTCCGCCTCCGGCGGCGACGGCTGCGGCTCAGGGACCGACGACACCTCGCCAGCCTCGCGCACCGACGCAAGCCGCCGCTACTGGGTGGCGCCGCCGGGGGTGACCAGGCCGGTCTCGTACGCCAGGACCACCAGCTGGGTGCGGTCCCGGACGCCAAGTTTGGTGATGACCCGGCTGACGTGCGTCTTCACCGTCAGTGGGCTCATTCGCAGCGCCTGGGCGATCTCCGCGTTGCTCAACCCCGTGGCGACGGACGCCAGCACCTCCTTCTCCCGGGCCGTCAACGGCGCCAACCGCTCCGGCGAGCGGTGCGGCGGTGTCGGCCGGCGGGCCAGCTCGGCGATCACCGTGCGGGTCACGCTCGGGCTCAGCAACGCCTCACCCTCCGCGACGACGTGGACCGCCCGGCACAGCTCCTGCCGACTCACGGTCTTGGCGAGGAACCCGCTCGCGCCCGAGCGCAGCGCCTCGAAGATGTACGCGTCGATGTCGAAGGTGGTGAGCACGATGACCCGTACCGCCGCGGTGGCCGGGTCCGCGGCGAGCTCGCGCGTGACGACCAGGCCGTCCAGGTGGGGCATCCGGATGTCGAGGAGGGCGACGTCGGGCCGGGTCAGCCGGGCGAGCCGCAGGGCCTCCCCGCCATCCTGCGCCTCGGCCACGACGGTGATGTCGCCGTCGCGTTCGAGCAGACCCCGCAGGCCGCTGCGCACCAGTGGCTGGTCGTCGGCGACGAGCACCCGCACGCTCATCGAATCCTGGCCTCTCTCGGGTGCTCGGTCGGTGCGGCCGCGCGCGAGGGCAGCGGCAGGCGGGCTCGGACGGCGAATCCCCCGGACGGCTGCGGCCCGGCCGTCAGGGTCCCACCGACGCTGGTGGCCCGCTCCCCCATGCCGGTGAGCCCGTGCCCGGGGGGTCGGTCGGCGTCGGCCCGGTGGTCGGCCCCGCCGCCGTCGTCGACGATGTCGAGCCGGACGTCCTCGTCACCGTAGCGCAGCGTGACCGTGACGGCTGCCGCGCCGGCGTGCCGCAGGACGTTGGTCACCGACTCCTGCGCGATGCGATAGAGGGTCAGCCCGGTCGCCCGAGGCAGGGGTCGCGCCGCGCCCTCGCGGTGGAAGGTGACGCGCAGGCCGCCGTCGGTCGCTCGGTCCAGCAGGGCCTCGATCTGGGTCTCGTCCGGGACAGGATGTCGATCCGCCGCCGTGGCGTCGGCCGGGCCACGCAGCAGGCGTACGGCGGTCTCCAACTCGCCGATGGCGTCGACGTTGACGCGGTGCGCGGTGCCCAGCAGGTCCCGCGTCGCGGCGGGGTCGTCCTCGACCAGCTCCCGGGCCAGGCTGATCTGGATGCCGACGACCGCGACGGTGTGCGCGGTGACGTCGTGCAGCTCCCGGGCGATGCGCAGTCGCTCCTCGAGGACCTGCTGCGCCGACTCGCGCTCCTGCTGCTGACGCTGCGCGGCCACCCGGGCGGTGAACTCCTGGGCGAGCAGCTCCCGGTGGCGGACCGCCGTCCCGGCGACGAGGGCGAGGGCCAGCAGTGCCGCCTCGCGCAGCACCCCGTCGAACAGTTCCAGCGGCGGCACGCCGGCGTGCAGGACCCAGCCGGCGGAGACGAGCAGCGTCGACCCCCCGACCGCCGCGCCGATCGTCGCCTGGCCGGCCCTCGCGACGGTGTAGAGCGGCAGCAGGAGCGGCCAGATCGGCGGGATGCTCGGCAGCTCGGTGAGGTTGTAACCCATCACCGCGATCAGGGACAGCACGAGCACCGTGACCGGCCGGCGCCGCCGGAACAACAGGAGACAACCCATGACCAGCCCGAGCGCGTACGCGGCGACGGTCGACGACCCGCTGCCCGGCTCGACCGCCACCGCCGTCGCGACCGTGATGGCGGCGGCGCTGCCCAGCGCGAGGAGGACGTCGGCGGCACGCATGAAACTCATCCTCCGTGTGCGGTGTGGCTGTCGTCGAGGATGCCCGGCACGGACGGCTCGTCCTGGGCCGACACGGTCAGGAACTGGCCCATCATGCCGGCGTCCTCGTGGGCCAGCACGTGACAGTGGAACATGTACGGCGATCGGGCGTCCGAGTGGTCGAGGAAGCGCACGGCCAGCCGGACAGCGCTGCCGGGCGGCACGTACACGGTGTCCTTCGCGCCGCGTAGCTCGACCGCGGGCGGCGCGCCGTCGACGTCGAGGACGTGGAAGGACGCGCCGTGCACGTGGAAGTTGTGCGGAATCGCCTGCCCGTTGACGATCACCCACACCTCCACCGAACCGGCGCGTACCACCCGGTCGATCCGGGCCGCGTCCATCGTCGCGCCGTTGAGCAGGAAGTCACCCATCTCCAGACGGAACGGCGGCGCCCGGGTCGCCGTGGGAGCGGGCGCCACCGGGGTCAGCTCGGCCGGCACCGGCGCACTCGGCCTCAGCACCGTGGCCGCGGTCATCTTGAGCAGGTCGAGGGTGTCGCTACCGCCGGCCAGTCGGGCGTAGATCGGGTTCGTCCCCAGCGGCGCCGGGAAGCTGCGGAGGACGACCGCTTCACCGCCCCGAAACTCCACCACGACCTCGGCGCGTTCTCCGGGCGAGAGCAGTAACCGGCGCAGCGGTTGGGGCGTGCGGAGCAGCCCGGCATCGGTCGCCACGAGCGAGAACCGCCGGTCGTCGGTGAACCCGACGTACAAGATCCGGGCGTTGCAGCCGTTGAGCAGTCGCAACCGGATCCGCTCGGTCACCACCTCGACGTACGGGTCGTAGGTGCCGTTGACCAGGATCTTGTCCCCGAGCAAGCCGGTGATGGTCAGTCCGCCGAAGGCAAGGTCGGACTCGTCGAGGGTGCCGTCGTCGGCGATCTTCCGGTCCTGCACGATCAGCGGGATGTCGTCGACGCCGTACTCCTCTGGCAGCCGTACGGCTGGGTCGTCGTTCACGAGGAACAGCCCCGCGACGCCCCGGTAGACGTGTGCGGCGGTGCTGCGGTGCAGGTGCGGGTGGTACCAGAGGGTCGCGGCCGGCTGCTCGATCGTCCAGCTCGGCCGCCAGGTGGCACCGGGCTCGATGGGCTGGTGCGGTCCGCCGTCCATCCGGGCGGGAAGGTGCATCCCGTGCCAGTGCAGCGACGTCGTCTCCGGCAGATCGTTCCGCACGTCGACGGCCACCCGGTCGCCCCGGCGGGCCCGCAGCGTCGGACCGAGAATCGGCCCGTTGGCTCCCCACGTCCTCGTCGTCGTGCCGGGCAGCAGTTCGGTACGACCCTCCGCGAGCGTGAGCCGGAACCGTCGGACTCCATCCGCCGCCACCGACGGGCTCAGCAACGGCGGAATCCCGAGCCGGTTTCGGAACGTCAGCTCGCCCACGTTGCTCCGCCCGGTATCCGCGTAGAGGTATCCCGCAAATCCGGCTGCGGGCAGGACGGCGAGCCCACCCACCGCCCCGAGCCAGCCGAGCGCCCGGCGGCGGGTGGTCACCGGCGGCTCCGGCTGGTCCGGCTGGCCCGGCAGGTCCGGCGGGTCCGGCTGGTCCGGCTGTGGACCGCCCACCCCACGAGCGCGAGCCCGATGGCAACCACCCACCAGCCCAGCAGCACCTCGGGAATTCCGACGAGACCGGGATCGTCGAGCCACGCCTGTGGTGGCACGAAGAACCAACCGAGGTTGAAGACGAGGCCGACGAGAACGACGGCCAGCCCGGTCCAGAGTCGGCGGCTGGCGAGCAGCGCAGATGGTTTCTCGGTCATGCCCGGAACCGTACGAAGCGCCAGGTGAGGTGCACATCCGCGCCGCGAGGTACTCCCTGCGATGTACGCGGGTCCGAGTGCGACCGTCAGCGCCGTCCAAGGCCAGCCCCAGCCCCGCCCCGCACTCCAAAGCCCCGCCCCGCCCCGCCCCGCCCGGGCCCCGCCGAGCCCCGCCCCGCCCCGCCCGGGCCCCGCCGAGCCCCGCCGAGCGCTGCCCGAGCCC
>NZ_JBAKHW010000035.1:0-74126 GCF_036906815.1 Micromonospora sp. CPCC 205539
ACGCGGGGCGCGCGCGGGGCGCGCGCTTGGGCGGTGGCGGGGCGCGCGCGGGCGGCCGCGCGGGGCGCGCGCGGGCAGCCGCGCGGGGCGCCTGCCTGGGCGGTCAGGCCGTGCGGGGTGGGGTCAGGCCTCGGTTGAGGAGTCTGGTGGGGAGCACTGTCGTAGACGGTGGGGAGTCGTCGCCGGCGATGCGCCGGAACAGTCGATTGGTGGCGACGCGGGCCAGTTCCCTGGTGTCGTAGCCGACGACGGTCAGCGGCCGGGGCATCAGATGGGCCAGCTCGAAGTCGTCGAAGCCGACCAGCGCCGCGTCGCTGCCCCGCCGATGCAGCTCCTGAAGCGCGCCGACCGTGAGCCGGTTGTTGCCGCAGAAGAAGGCGGTGGGCGGGTTCGGCAGGTCGAGCAGCGCGGCGATCGCCTGCCCGGCATCCTCCGGGGCGGTCAGGTGGTCACGGACCAGCGCCGCGTCGGGCTCGACGCCGGCGTCGGCCAGCGCCGCCCGCGCGCCGGTCATTCGCTCGCGCATCGTGGGCACGCTCGGTGCGCCCAGCAGGACGCCCACCCGACGGTGCCCCTGGTCGAGCAGCGCGCCGACGCCTGCCCGGCCGCCGCCCTGGTTGTCCAGGAGTACGACGTCCGCGAGCAACCCCTGCGGCGGCCGGTCCAGGAAGACAACCGGCATTCCCAGCTCCACCTCGCGACGCAGGAACGAGTGGTCGGGGCCGGCCGGCACCACGAGCAGGCCGTCGACCCGACGCTGGGTGAAGTCCTGGAGCAGGGCGCGTTCGCGCTCCGGGTCCTCTTCCGACGAGGCGGTGATCAGCATGGTGCCGTGGGCGGCGGCGATCTCGGCGGCGACGCTGGCGATGGTGGCGTAGAACGGGTTGGCGATCTCCTCGATGAGCAGCCCGACGGTGGCGTTGAGCTGGCGGGAGCGCAGGTTGCGGGCGATGTCGTTGCGGCGGAAGCCGAGCTCGGCGATGGCCGCCAGCACTCGGCCGACCAGATCCTGGCCCACCGGCTCGTCGTTGACCACCCGGGAGACCGTCTTGAGGCTGACACCGGCGAGCCGGGCCACGTCCACCATCGTCGGTCGCCGGGGCGCGGCCGGCCGGGCCGAGGTCTGGCTCACGGGTCGATCCTCCAAGCGCGGCGCGGGTCAGCGGTCGACGGCGGCGAGCGCGTCGACCGCCTTGCGGGCGGCGATCAGCACCGGATCCCAGACCGGAGAGTACGGCGGAGCGTAGCCCAGGTCGAGCTGGGTCATGTCGTCCACCGTCATGCCGTTCCACAGTGCCACGGCCAGCGTGTCGATCCGTTTGGCCGCCTCGGACCAGCCGACGATCTGCGCGCCGAGCAGCCGACCGCTGGGCCGCTCGGCGATCAGCTTGACGGTCATCGGCTGGGTGCCGGGGTAGTAGCCGGCCCGGGTGGTCGACTCGGCGACCACGGAGACGAAGTCGAAGCCGGCCGCGGTGGCGTCCCGCTCGCGGAGGCCCGTCCGGCCCACCTCCAGGTCGCAGACCTTGGTCACCGCCGTGCCGATCACGCCGGTGAAGGTGGCGTACCCGCCACCGATGTTGATGCCGGCCACCCGGCCCTGCTTGTTGGCGTGGGTGCCGAGCGGCACGTGCACCGGCATCCCGCTGACCCGGTGCAGCGTCTCCACGCAGTCGCCGGCCGCCCAGACCCCGGAAAGCTCGGGCACCCGCATCCGACGATCCACCCGGATCCCGCCGGTCGGCCCGAGCGGAAAGCCGGCAGCCTTGGCGAGCGCGGTGTTGGGGCGTACGCCCAGGCCCAGGACCACGACGTCGGTCGGGATCGGCCCCTCGGCGGTGACCACGGCGGACACCCGGCCGTCCCGCTGCTCCAGGCCGGTCACCGGCAGGCCGGAGCGGATCTTGATGCCGAGGCCGCGCATGGCCTCGGCGACCAGCTCGGCCATGTCGCCGTCCACCGTCGACATCGGCTGCTCGGCCTGCTCGACCAGGGTGACGGAGAGGCCGCGCTCGATCAGCGCCTCGGCCATCTCGACGCCGATGTAACCGCCGCCGATCACCACCGCTCGGCGGGGCTCCGGCTTTCGAACCAGCCAGTCGCGCAGCGCCGCCCCGTCGTCGAGGGTCTGCATGCCGAACACGCCCGCCGCGTCCGTGTCCGCCCAGGGCGGCTTGGTCGGCAGCGCGCCGGCGGCGTACATCAGCTCGTCGAAGCGCTCGCGGACCTCGCCGCCGTGCTCCAGATCCTGGGCCACCACCTCGCGACGGTCCAGGTCGATGGCGGTGACCTCGTGCCGCATGCGGACGTCGATGTCGAACTCGGTGCGGAACGTCTCCGGGCTTCGGCTGATCAACTGCTCCGGGTCGGACACCAGGCCACTGATCCAGTACGGGATGCCGCAGGCCGAGTAGGAGGTGAAATGCCCCCGCTCGAAGGCCACGATCTCCAGGTCGTCCCGGCCACGGCGGCGCCGTGCCTGGGACGCCGTGGACATGCCGGCGGCGTCCCCACCGATGACGATCAACCGTTGCGCCACGGAACCCATCCTGTCACGCGGGGATCAGCCGTGGGTCTGTCGTGCCACGTCCTGTACGACGTCGGTGAGCCGACCGGTACGGGCGTACACGGCGCGCTGTCGCGCCGCGCCGCTGCCGTGCCGGCGCAGCCCGCCCAGCAGGTCGGTCACCTCGGCCCAGTCGCCGTGCTGCTCCAACGCCGGTCGCATCCGCTCCACGAACCGGTCCAGCAGCTCCCAGGCCGGGCGCAGCTCGCCGTTGGTCACGTCGACGGCGTCGCCCTCCAAGCCGTCGTGGGCGGCCCGCCAGTGCGCGGCGACCAGCAGGTGGTGGTCGGTCTGCAGCGCCGGCCGGTTCGCCTCGACGTCCGCGATGGCGGTGGCCACCAGGGCCCGGACCAGCGCCGCGACCAGCACCGCGTCGTCCACGGACGGGCAGACGTCGCCGATCCGCAGCTCGACGGTCGGGTACTTCGCCGACAGGCGGGCGTACCAGTAGAGCATTCCCTCGTCGAGCATCACGCCGCTGGTGATCAACTGGCGGATCAGCCGCTGGTAGTGCTCGTGCGACTCGAGCCAGGGCGTCGGCGCCACCGAGGGCCAGCGCTCCCACTCCACCGAGCGCCAGCTGGCGTAGCCGGTGTCCTCACCCTGCGCGAACGGGGAGTTGGTGGTCACCGCGTGCAGCAGCGGCAGCCAGGGCCGGACGTGGTTGAGGACCTGCACGCCGGTCTCCGGGTCGGGGATGCCCACGTGCACGTGCATGCCGTTGTTTCCGGGGCCGGGGACGAGCAGCCGGAACCGTTCGATCATCCGGTCGAACCGGGGCTTGTCCACCACGGGTGGCACCGGGCCGTCCACCGGGCCGGTGCCGATCGCGAGCAGGCGTACGCCGGCCCGATCGGCGGCGTCGGCGAGCGCCCGGCGCAGCACGCCGAGGGAGTGCCGGATCGAGGAGAGTTCGAGGCCGGGCGGGGTGCCGATCTCGATCTGACTGGTCTGGAACTCCCGCTCCACCTGCCCGCGCAACTCCGCCGGCACCTGCTCCAGGACCAGGTCGACGGCGGGCACTGCGGCTCCGGTGTGCGGGTCGACGAGCAGGAACTCCTCCTCGACCCCGACGGTGAGCAATTCGGTCCCCGCGGTCGTCCCGCTGGGCGCCTCCGCCACCTGGCCGGTCATCTGCCACCACCGTCCGTTCCTGCCGGTCGCGGTCCGTCCGCGCCTTCGCTCGCCTGGTTACCCAGTGTGGCGTCGCCGGGAAACGTGGCGGGGGTACCTCGGCCCGCGTGTCGATCGCCACGGCGCGTCTCGTGCGGCGTGTCGGCGGGCCGGGCGTCGTGATTCCGGCCGGGGGCGTGACACCGGGTCCTAGGCTGTGCCCGTGCCGGTGCCGCTGGGGATGATCTGGGGAGCGTGGATGTCCACGTTCGTCCAGCTCATCCTGCTCGCGGAGCGCCCGGCTGATCTGCTCGCCGGCGCCGCGCTGACCGCCCTCGTGCTGCTCACGGCGCTGCTCGCGGCGCGGGTGGCCGGCCGTTCGGGCGGCCTGGGCGTCGAGCGTCGTTGGGCCGGGCTGCGGGCCCGCTCCCGTGGTCGCCGGGTGCCTCGGCAGATCGACCCCGACGCGGCCGGGCGGCCCCGCCCCCGTGCACCCGGGCATCCCTCGGCCGCGTAGCGCTGCGCCGCCGCGCGGCCGATTCCGCTGTCATCGGTCCTCCCGTCCGGCGAATGCCGCCGGGGAGGACCCTCCGGAATTGGACCGAGGGGTTCCCCATGCTTGCCTTCGCACCACTGCACGGCGCGGTCGGCGTCGCCGGCGTCGCGCTGTCCTGGCTCACCGATCTGCTCGAACCGTTGGCCGGCGGCGCGGCGACCGCCGCCGCCATCGTGCTGCTCACCATCGCCATCCGGTCACTCATCTCGCCGCTCACCGTCCTGCAGGTCCGCGGCGAGCGACGCCGTGCGGCGCTCGCGCCGCAGGTGCGTGAGCTACAGCAGCGGTACGCCGACGACCCGGCGACGCTGCAGCGGGAGCTGTTCGCGCTGTACCGCTCGGCCGGCGCCAACCCGGTCGCCGGCTGCCTGCCGTTGCTGGTCCAGGCGCCGTTCCTGCTGGTCCTGTACCGGTTGTTCAGCACCTCCGAGGGGGGCACCGGGCTGCTGGACGAGCGGCTGGCCGGGGTGCCGTTGGGCCACCATCTCGCCGACGTGTTGGCGGGGGCGGCGGGTCCGCTCTTCGGCGTACTGCTGGCCGTACTGCTGGCACTGGCCTGGTGGTCGTCGCGGCGGGCCCGGCGGGCGGCCGCGCTCGGCACGGTGGCCGGTACGCCCACCGAGGGGCCCGGCGCGGCGGCGATCGGCCGGCTGTTGCCCCTGCTGCCGTTCACGACCGTGCTGGTGGCGCTGGTGCTGCCGCTCGCCGCGGTGATCTACCTGGTGAGCACGACCGCCTGGTCGGCGTTGGAGCAGGCGGTGCTTCGACGGCCGCAGGCGAACCCGGCGAGCGCCGACCCCGGCGGGCGTTGACAACTTCCTCTGGACAGAAACAGTTAACTGTCCTAATAATTAGCGCTAACGTTGACGCCCATGAATGCCCATCCGGGCGTCGGCACCGCCCCGTGCGGCCGGAACCACCGACCGGCCGCACGGGCGGAACCCCCACCACGCCGGTCCCTGGAGGCCACCGTGAAACTCCGTTCCCCCCGCGCGGCGACGTTCGCCGTCGCGCTGGCCGCCGCCCTGGTCGCGGCCACCGTCGTGGCGCCGTCCGCCGCGTCCGCCGCCACCGCCGCCTTCGTCCGGACGTCGAGCTGGAGCACCGGATACGAAGCGAAGTTCACCGTCACCAACAACACGTCCTCGGCGATCACCTCGTGGAACGTCCAGTTCGACCTGCCCTCCGGCAGCACCGTCGGGTCGGCCTGGGACGCGCTGGTGAGCAGCTCCGGTCAGCACGTGACCGCCCGCAACCAGTCCTGGAACGGCACTCTGGGCGCGGGGGCGAGCACCACGTTCGGCTTCGTCGTCGCCGGCACCGGCGACCCCACCAACTGCACGGTGAACGGCGGCCCCTGCGCCGGCGGGCCGACCACTCCGCCGGGTGCCCCGGCCACGCCGGGAAACCTGCGGGTCACCGGCAGCACCGCCTCGGCGATCTCGCTGGCGTGGAACGCGGTCAGCGGCACGGTGACGGGCTACCGGGTGTACGAGGGCTCCACCGTCCGTGCCACCCTCACCGGCACCTCCACCACCATCTCCGGGCTGGCCGCCTGCTCGGGGCACAGCTACACGGTGGCCGCGTACAACTCGTCGGGTGAGTCGGCGCGGTCGGCGGCGGTCGCCGCGAGCACGACCGGCTGCACCGGCGGCGGCGGTGCGATGGCCGCCGCGCCCTACCTCTACCCGGGCTGGGGTAGCCCGCCGGCACCGGCGACGGTCATGTCGGCGACCGGCGTCAAGTGGTTCACCATCGCGTTCGTGCTCTCCGGCGGCGGCTGCACCCCGGCCTGGGACGGCGCCGGCCCGCTGACCGGCGGCACGCACGCCAGCACCATCGCGGCCATCCGGGCGGCCGGCGGCGACGTGATCCCGTCGATCGGCGGCTGGAGTGGCAACAAGCTCGGCCCGAACTGCTCGTCGGCGAGCGCCCTCGCCGGCGCGTACCAGCAGGTGATCAACGCGTTCGGTCTGAAGGCGATCGACATCGACATCGAGAACAGCGACGAGTTCGAGAACGAGGTCGTGCAGGACCGGATCCTGGGCGCCCTGAAGATCGTCAAGCAGAACAACCCCGGGATCAAGACGATCATCACGTTCGGCACCACGACCACCGGCCCGTCGTACTACGGCACCCGCCTGATCAACCAGGCCGCCGCGCTCGGCGCCAACATCGACACCTTCACCATCATGCCGTTCGACTTCGGCGGCGGCGCCAACATGTACCAGAGCACGGTCAACGCGGCCGAGGGGCTGAAGAACGCGCTGAAGACCGCCTTCGGCTGGTCCGACGCGACGGCGTACTCGCACATGGGTATCTCCGGCATGAACGGCCTCTCCGACCAGCAGGAGCTGACCTCCCCGGCGACCTGGACCCAGATCCGGGACTGGGCCAAGGCCCGTGGTCTGGCGCGGTTCACCTTCTGGGCGGTCAACCGGGACCGGCCGTGCGCGGGCGGGGGAGTGGTCGCCCACTGCTCCGGCATCGCGCAGAACAACTGGGAGTTCACCTCGATCACCGCCCAGTTCGCCTGAGCGGTAACGCGGATCAGCGACCGGCGGTCACCGACCGCCGGTCGTCGCGCTCCCGGCGTCGGCGGACCTTGCGGATCACCCAGAGGGCCAGCATGACGACGAAGACCGCGCCGATCGCGTAGTTGAACCAGTCGCTGTAGCGGGCCACGTCCTGCCACTGGCTGCCGAGGGTGTAGCCGGCCCCGACGATGAGGGCGTTCCACACTCCGCTGCCGATGGTGGTGAGCAGGATGAACTCGCCGAGCGGCATCCGGTTGGCCCCGGCCGGGACGGACACCAGGCTGCGGACCACCGGCACCACCCGACCGATCAGCACCGCCCACCGGCCGTGCCGCTCGAACCAGCGGTCGGCCTTCTCCAGGTCTTCGGAGTCCACCAGCGGGATGCGGTCCAGCCAGCGCTTGAGCCGCTCCTCACCCAGGGCCGCGCCGAGCCAGTAGAGCACCAGCGCCCCGACCAGGGAACCGGCCGTCGCGGCCAGCACCACGAGCACCACGTTGAAACGGCCCTCATGCGACAGGTAGCCGGCCAGGGCCAGCACGATCTCGCTGGGAATGGGCGGAACGATGCTCTCCAGCGCGACCAGCAGCGCCACGCCGAGCGGACCCATCCCCTCGATCACGGTGGCCACCCAACCGGTCAGCCCGGTGAACTCGGACGGATCTCCGGTCTGGGCGAGCGCCATGGTCGTCCTTCCGCGTCGGCTACAGGGGGATCAGGTGGTCATACCCCGTCGGCCGCCCGCCACACCTGCGGTCAGTGCTCCGGGTGCAGCGTGGTGTCCGCCGGCCCCTGCCGCCAGCCGGTGAACACCACGGTCAGCCCGGCGCGGGTCGGCGCGCAGCAGAACGGGCCGGCCGTCACCTCGGCGGCCGGGTCCAGCGGGGCGAGGCGGACCAGCCGCCACGGCTCGTCGTCGGCCCGGGCCCGGATGGTCAGCGCGTCTCCGGCCCGGCTCACCCGGACGGTCACCTCCCGGCCCGCCCACTGCGGCACCGGCGCCAGCGACCAGTCGGAGAACTCCCGGGTCACCACCGCGCCGAGCTGAAGCTCACCGTCGCTCACCTCGACGCCGGTCTTGACCCACGTCCGCTCGTCGACCCGGACCAGCGCGCCGGCCTGATCGAACTGCCCGGTGAGGTCGAGCCTGAAGCTCACCTCCATGGCGGTGCCGGCCGGCAGCGGGGCCAACAGGGCCGGGCCGTTGTCGTGCACGAACCCGTAGCTGGTCCGCCGCCAGAAGTCACTCTCGGCCGCCGGTTCGACGACCAGTTCGCCCGCCGGGCCCTCCTCGACGCGGACCGGCGGGTGCAGCCAACTGCCCCGGGCCCACTCCAACGGTTCGCTCGGCGGTACGAGGTTGATCTCCATGCCCCGCACGGTAACCGGTGGGACGGGCCCGTCCCGGTTTGGCGTGATGATCATTTGGAGATGTTCCTTCGGCATGGGTGACCGTTGGTACTCCGAAGCCGTCGTCTACTGCCTCGACATCGACACGTACGCCGACTCCGACGGCGACGGGGTCGGTGACATCCGCGGGCTCATCGGCCGGCTGGACTATCTGGCCCGGCTGGGCGTGACCTGTCTGTGGCTGCACCCCATCCACCCGTCACCCAACCGCGACGACGGCTACGACGCCACCGACTTCTACAACGTGGACCCGCGCTTCGGCACCCTCGGCGACTTCGCGGAGCTGCTGCACCAGGCACAGAACCGGGGCATCCGGGTGATCATCGACCTGGTGGTCAACCACACCTCCGACGAGCACCCGTGGTTCCAGTCCGCCCGATCGTCGCCGGACTCGCCGTACCGTGACTGGTTCGTCTGGTCCGACACCGAGCCGGCCGACCGGCACCAGGGCATGGTCTTCCCCGGCGAGCAGGACGAGACCTGGAGCTACGACCGGACGGCCAAGGCGTGGTTCTACCACCGGTTCTACAAGTTCCAGCCGGACCTGAACTTCGCCAACCCGCAGGTCCGGGCCGAGATCAAAAAGATCATGTCGTTCTGGCTCCAGCTCGGCGTCTCCGGCTTCCGGATGGACGCGGTGCCGTTCATCATCGAGCTGACCGAGCCCGGCAACCCGAACTCCCCGAAGGACTTCGAGTTCCTCACCGAGATGCGCCAGCACGTGCAGTGGCGGCGCGGCGACGCGGTCCTGCTGGCCGAGGCGAACGTCGAGCCGGACCAGCTACCGACGTTCTTCGGTGACGCCAGCGGGTCCGGCAACCGGATCCACATGCTCTTCGACTTCATGCTCAACGGGCGACTCATGCTCGCCCTCGCCCGGCAGGACCCGGAGTCGTTGATCGAAGGGCTCCGCGACACCCCGAAGCTGCCCGTCGGCGGCCAGTGGGCCACCTTCCTGCGCAACCACGACGAGATCGACCTGTCCCGACTCACCACCGAACAGCGCAACCAGGTGTACGAGCAGTTCGGCCCCGACGAGGACATGCGCATCTACGACCGGGGCATCCGCCGCCGGCTCGCACCGATGCTCGGCAACGACCGGCGCCGCATCGAGCTGGCGTACGCCCTGCAGTTCTCGCTGCGCGGCACGCCGGTCCTGCGCTACGGCGAGGAGATCGGGATGGGCGAGGACCTGTCGCTGCCGGGCCGGGAGGCGATCCGTACCCCGATGCAGTGGTCGTACAAGCCGAATGCCGGCTTCTCCACGGCGGACCCGGAGAAGCTGGTCCGACCGGTCATCGACAAGGGCGACTTCGGCTACCACACCGTCAACGTCACCGCCCAGCGTGGCGACCCGAAGTCGCTGCTCGCCTGGTTCGAACGCATGATCCGTACGCTGCGCGAGGCACCGGAGATCGGCTCCGGCTCGACCACCCACATCGACGTGCCGGTGCCGGCCGGAGTGCTGGTGCACCGCGCGGACGGGCCGACCGGGACCATGGTCTTCCTGCACAACCTGGGCACCGACGACGTCGAGGTCGACCTCAGCTCCCTGGAGAAGGAAGCCGACCTGCCCATCGACGTGCTTGCCGACCGTGGCTACGGCGAGCTGGGCAAGCTCGGCGCGATCAAGCTGACCGGCCACGGCTACCGCTGGATCCGCCTGTGCCGAGGCCAGGGGGTCTGACTGACGAGGGACCGCGCCGATCGGCGCGGTCCCTCCTCACGCGTGACGTCCGGCCGGTTGGTGCCGACCGGACGTCACGCGATCATCGCACTGGGACGATCAGCGCACGCCGAAGGCACGGAGCACGGTCTGCTTGACCGAGTTGCCCGAGCCGTCCGAGGCGCTGGCCCGCAGCGACACGTACTTCGCGCCCTTCGGCGCGCGCAGCTTCGCCGTCCAGGAGCCGTCCTTAGAGCGGTCCAGCGACTGCTTCTGCCAGTGCGCGCCGTCGTCGTACGAGATCTCGAGACCGACCGGTCGGATGCTGCCGCACCCGGTGACGCCCGGCAGGTGCGCGGCCGAGACGGTCAGGTCGGTCCGGCCCTTCGCGGTACCGGCGGCATCGGTGTCGACCGCGTAGTCGAGCTGGAGCAGCGGCAGCACGCTCGACTCCACACCGGCGGCCGGCGACTTCGACCGGAACGTCCACTGCGTCTCGGTGCTGGTCGAGTACGGGCCGGCGGTCGGGTCCTGCGTCGTCCGCGTCACCAGGCGGTACGGCAGATCCTTGGTGCCCGGCGCGGTGCCGCTGACCCACGTGCTGCTGCTCTGGCCGAGCAGCGTGGACCCCTGGTAGAGCTGGTTGGTCTGCGTGGCGGAGTTCATCGCCATGCCGACGTGGTCGTCCCCGCCCCAACCGGGCACGTCCAGGTTGAGGCTGTCGCCCGAGCGCTTGGGCAGCTTGAAGTTGTTGTTCAGGTGCGGTCGCTCGATCGGGTGGAAGAACTGCTCCTCGCCACGGCTGCCGGCCCGGTAGCTGGTCCGGGGGTCGATCTGGTACGTCGCGGAGCCGATGTACGCCTCCTGACCCCACTGGTACAGGTCGCTGCCGGCGGAGACCCAGTCGGTACGGACCGGGGCGAGCGGCCGGTTGCTGCTCTGGCCGATGCCCCAGTCGTTGTACGAAGGCCAGTCGTAGCGGAACTCGCCACCCTGGGTCTCGGGGGTCGGGATGTTGAAGCCGACGTCGATCCGGGCCAGCGTCTTCGCCGTCTCGGTCCGGGTCAGCTCGCGCGGAATCCGGTTGTGGTACGCCTGCACCAGGTCGTACACGTAGTCGGCGACGGGCTGCGAGACGACCTCGACCTTCGTCGGCCCGCGCTGGATCTGCCGGATCAGCGCCTCGCCCTCGTCGGTGCTGAGCATCGCCACCTCGATCGGGGTGTCGGTGAAGAAGTCGACCGAGTAGTCGCGCACCTCGCGCCACGGGAAGTCGTTGACCACCAGCATCAGCTTCGCCCCGGCGGCGGTCGCCGCGGCGGCCTGGTCGGCGTCGCTGACGTCCCAGTTGCGCCGGACCACGACCACCTTGCCCCGGGCGTCCAGCCCGGTGTAGTCGCTGGCCGCGCCATTGCCGGCGAAGACCGCCGACAGCGTCGAGCGGCCCTTCGGCAGTTGGGTGGTGCCCTGTTGACGGACCACGTCGTCGAAGTTCACCGTCGTGGTGCCGACGCTGAGCACCGGCTGCTCCTTGCGCCACCGGGCGCCGAGGTAGAAGTCGCCGTGCCGCACGTCCTTGCTGGTGGGCTGGGCGTAGAAGCTGTCGAAGAACACGCCGCCCGCGATGAACGAGCGCCACCGGCCCTCGCCCTGCGACCGGTAGTAGTCCAGCCGGGTGAACGTGTCGGCCGTCTGCTGCGGCACCGACGAGTCGACCCGCCGGGCCGATTTCCCGTCCAACCGGACCGTGGTGTCCTTGCGCAGGTCGATGTCGGGGTCGCCGAGCAGCGCCAGGCCGAGCGAGTTGGGCCCGTGGCTGCCGGTGACGTTCAGGAAGCTCATCGCCGACCAGACGCCCTCGGGCAGGTTCAGCAGCGCCGTGCCGTCCGGGTCGGTCTCCACGAAGGAGATGTCGTAGCTGCCCGGCTGGCCCAGCTCGATCATTCCGGCGGCCGGCTTGCCGGCCCGGTCGGTCATCTCGAGCCGGAGCTGGTGGTACGGCGTGAACGTGCCCACCGCGATCGCGGTGCGGGCCAGCACGGCCCGGTCCGCGCCGGTGGCGACGACCTGACCGGTGTACCGGCTGCCGGCGGCGGCCCGGGTGGTGTCCGTGGTCAGGGTGACCGTGGCGGTGCCGTGGGCGGGCACGGTCACCTGCGCGGCGGACAGGCTGAACAGCCCTGCCGGCGCGGTCGGGGCGTCCACCGCCAGGCCCAGCGTGATGGGCTGGCCGGTGGTGTTGGTGTACGTGACCGGGTGCGTGCTGCCGCCCGCCTTCGCGGTGTCGTACCGCACGCTGGTGGAGACCGCGCCGGTGGCGACGATCGGGGCGCGGACCGCTGCGGCGACGTCGACCCGCCCGGTGCCGGCCTGGAACGCGTCGTACTGCGGAGTGGCCTTGGTGGTGCTGACCAGGGCGTCCTTGAGTTGCTGGCCGGTCCAGTCCGGGTGCTTGGCGGCGAGCAGGGCGGCGGCACCGGCCACGTGCGGCGCGGCCATCGAGGTGCCGTCCATGCTCTGGTAGGAGCCCTCGCCGGGCGCGTACTGCGACCGGGCGGCGAGCACGGCGACGCCGGGCGCGGTCAGCTCCGGCTTGATGGCCTCGTCGCTGATCCTCGGGCCCTGGCTGGAGAAGTAGGCGAGCTGGTCGTCGCCGTCGACCGCGCCGACGGTCAACGCGGCGTCCGCCGCGCCCGGCGCGGCCACGCTGCTGGGCAGGCCGGCGTTGCCGGCGGAGACGACGAACAGGGCGCCGGTCTCCGCGCTGAGCGCGTTGACCGCCTGGCTCAACGGGTCGGTGCCGTCGCTGGGCTGGTTGGAGCCCAGGCTCATGTTGATGACGCTGGCGTCGACGTCCCGGGCCGCCCACTCCATGCCGGCGAGGATCCAGGAGTCCTGCCCGTAGCCCTCGTCGCTGAGCACCTTGCCGATGGCGAGTTGGGCGTCCGGGGCGACACCTTTCTCCCGCCCGCCCGAGGCGGCACCGGTGCCGGCGATGGTGGAGGCGACGTGGGTGCCGTGCCCGACCCGGTCGGTGATCTCCGCACCGGGCACGAACACCGCAGAGTTACTGATCCGGTCGGTCAGGTCCGGGTGGCCCGCGTCGATGCCGGTGTCCAGTACGGCCACCCGCACACCCGCGCCGGTGTCACCGCCGGCCCACACCTCGGGTGCGCCGATCTGGGCGGTGGTGTCGGCCAGGTCGGCGCGTACCCGCCCGTCCAGCCAGATCTTGGCGATCCCGCCGCCGAAGCGTCCGGCGCCGCTGCCGGCGGTGGCCGACTTCGCGGTGCCGGTCGTGACCGAGGCCCAGAACTCGTCGGCCTGGTCGCGGTCCTCGCTGAGTGCCGCGCCCGAGATGCTGCTCAGGACGCGGGTGCGGGTCGCCCCGGCGGGTGCGGCACCGGCGCGTAGGCCGGCCGCCGCGTCGCCGTACGACACGATCAACGGCAGGTGGTCGACCTGGGCGTCGTCGTACCCGTCAGCGATCAGCCGGGTGACGTTGAACAGCCGCTTGTCCAGGGTCTTCGCGGCCACGTAGGGGAGGACCGACTGCGGGTAGACGTAGAGGTCGTCGCCGGCCTCCACCACCCGTACCGGTGTGGGGGCACCGTTCGGGCCTCGCACGTCAAGGGTGCCGCCGTTGGCGTTCTGGCGGGTGGTGACGGTGTCACCGGTGATCAGGGTGACCGAGTGGGTGCCGGGCGGGGTGGGCAGGTCGGTTGCGGGGGGCGAGCCGGGATCGGCCGGTGTGCCGGGGGCGGCCAGGGCGGGTGAACCACCGGTCGCCGCGAGGGTCGCGGAGACCACGGCGGCGAGCCAGGCTCCACGAGTACGCGAGAACTTCAACTGATGTCGTTCCTTGTCTCGTCTTCTGTTCGCTGGCGGGGGTGACAGCGAACGCGACGCTACGCCCGGAAGATCATCTCGTATAGATCCATTGTGGGTGAGGAGTTAGGCTCCTTCGATCGAGTCCAAGTTACCGGGAGGTAATCATGTCGGATGAGCCCCGCGTCGCCATCGTCACCGGAGCCGCACGCGGTATCGGTGCCGCCACCGCCCGCCGGCTGGCCGCCGACGGGATGGCCGTCGCCGTCGTCGACATCGACGAGGCGGCAACCAAGGAGACGGTGGACGCCATCGCGGGCGCCGGTGGTCGGGCGATCGGCGTCGGCGCCGACGTCTCCGACCGGGCCCAGGTCGAGGCGGCCGTGGAGCGGGTCGCCGCGGACCTGGGTGCGCCCACCGTGCTGGTGAACAACGCCGGCGTGCTCCGCGACAACCTGCTGTTCAAGATGAGCAACACCGACTGGGACACCGTGATGGGCGTGCATCTGCGCGGCGCGTTCCTGTTCAGTCAGGCCGCTCAGAAGCACATGGTGGAGCGCAAGTGGGGGCGGATCGTCAACCTCTCCAGCACCTCCGCGCTGGGTAACCGGGGCCAGGCGAACTACGCCGCCGCCAAGGCCGGCCTCCAGGGCTTCACCAAGACCCTCGCCATCGAGCTGGGGCCGTTCGGGGTGACCGCGAACGCGGTCGCGCCGGGCTTCATCGTCACCGACATGACCGCGGCCACCGCCGCGCGGATGAAGGTCGACTTCGACGACTTCCAGAAGCACGCCGCCGCCGAGATCCCCGTGCGTCGTCCGGGCCGACCGGAGGACGTCGCGCACACCATCTCGTTCCTGGTCAGTGAGGGAGCGTCGTTCGTCTCCGGCCAGGTCATCTACGTCGCCGGCGGACCCCGGGCCTGATCCCCGCTCCCGACGAGGGCGCTCCGTCCAGCAAGGAGTGCCCTCGTCGTGCGCCGGGCCGGTCCAGCGGGAGCGGTGTTCAGGCGCGGTCGCGGCGGGTGCGCCAGAGCCAGAACAGGCCGAGCACCGGCAGCACCAGCGGGATGTAGCCGTAGCCGCTGCCGAACTGCGACCAGACCGTCTCGTCGGGGAAGAGCGCCTTGTCAGCCAGGCTCAGGATGCCGACCGCGACCACGCCGACCAGCTCCACCGAGCAGCAGATCAGCGCGACCCGTCGGCCGGTGTGCCCGGCGCGGGCCAGCCCCACCGCCGCCACGATGTAGATGAGCGCGGCCACCGCGGAGAGCAGGTACGCCACCGGCGCCTCGTCGAACTTCGTGGCGATCTGCAGGCCCGCCCGGCTGGTCGCCGCGATGGCGAAGAGCAGGTAGACCGCGATCAGCAGTCGACCCGGCCCGGCGTTCGTGGCGCGTCGAGCCGGTCGTGTCTCAACCACCGAGCACCTCCCAGGTCTGCTGCAACCGGATGACCACCACCGGGGCCACCAGGCAGACCGCGCAGATGATCGCCGAGCCCCAGCGGGTCGGCTCCATGCGGGCCAGCACCCAGGCCAGCGGCGGCAGGCAGATCAGCGTGACCAGGTAGCCGTAGAACGCGCCGGGCTCGCCCGGCCGGTCCCCGCCGCCGATCGCGACCAGCGCCAGGACGGTCAGCACGAGCAGGGCCAACTCCAGGGCGGCCAGGCCGACGAACTGCACCCGGTCCGGCGGTCGGTGGCGTAGCGCCGCCACCAGCGCCCACACCGCGACGAGCAGTGACAGCACGATGGAGACCGTCGCGATGATCCCGTCCACCGGTGAGTTGGCGCCCACGCTGGTCACCGGACCCACCCGGTCGTTGCCTCGGTCACCGGCACAGCCTACTAACCCTCGTAGTAACCGGGCCATGCTGCCTCGCCGTACCCCCGCCACGCCGGGAATCCCCAGCTCGGGTTGGTTGCCCCGCCGCCGGCACGGCTGGTGGGGCGACTAGCGTGGATCAGGTCCGTGGCGTCGCCGCGGCGGGGGAAAACGACGGAGGTACACGTGCGGTTTGGCCTGTTCGGCACCGGTCACTGGGCGATCGAGACGCACGGGAAGGCGCTGCACGCACACCCGGACGCGGAACTGGTCGGGGTGTGGGGACGCAACCCCGAGCGGGCCGCCGCGCTCGCCGAGCGGTACGGGGTGCCGGCGTTCGCCGAGGTAGACGCGCTGCTCGACGTGTGCGAGGCGGTCGCCGTCGCGCTGCCGCCGGACATCCAGGCCGACATCGCCGTCCGGGCGGCCTCCGCCGGCCGGCACCTGCTGCTGGACAAGCCGCTGGCGCTCAGCATCGACGACGCCGACCGGGTGGTCGCCGCCGCCACGGAGTCCGGTGTCGCCTCCGTCGTGTTCTTCACCCAGCGGTTCCAGCCGAACGTGACCGCGTTCCTCGCCTCGACCGCCGCGGCCGGGGGCTGGCAGCACGGCCGGACCACCGCGTTCAACTCGATCTTCCACGACGGCAGCCCGTACGGCGGCTCGCTGTGGCGCCGCGAGCACGGCCCACTCTGGGACATCGCCCCGCACGCGCTCTCGATCATCCTGCCGGTGCTCGGCCGGGTGACCCAGGTGGCCGCCATGGACGGCCCGACCGGGATGGTGCACCTGCTGCTCACCCACGAGGGTGGTGCCACCAGCAGCGCGTCGCTCAGCCTGGACGCCCCGACCGAGGCGATGGCCCGGGAGTTCGTGTTCTACGGCGAGAACGGCGTCGAGAACGTCCCGCACGGCGAGAACGACGCCGCCACGGCGTTCGGCGTGGCGATCGACCAGCTCATCGAGCAGGTGCAGGCGGGCACTCGGGACCACCGCTGCGACGTCCGGTTCGGCCGCGAGGTCGTCGGCATCCTCGCCGCCGCGGAAATCGCCCGCGCCGAGTCCCGCACGGTGACGATCCCCGCCTGACCCCCTGACCCCCGCTCTTTGTTGATCAAGAGGTTTGCGTCGCCGACCGGGCGTCTCGTGACGCAAACCTCTTGATCACCGGGGCAGGGGCGCCGGGGCAGGGGGAGGGGGAGCGGGAGCGGGGGAATTCAGTGGTGGGGTTGGGTGGGGGGTGGATACGGTGACCGACATGTTCACGCATGCCCTGATCGAGGTGGTCGGCACGCCGGCCGCCCGGGGCCCACTGCTGGTGTCCCGTCCGCGAGTCCGGCGTCCGGCCCTGGTTGGCCGGGACGCGACCCGCGACTGACCGCAGGCGCCCTCCCGCGCCACACCCAGGGCCGTCCGAGTCCCGATCCACTCGGACAGGCCCCGCTTCGGGCTGCCTGTTCGCCCCGTCGCCGAACGGCGACAGACAGGACGACGACACGTGGCGCCCCGCCATACCCGAGCAACCGAGCGCGACCGGTCCCGTCGCGTACTCAGCCAGAACTTCCTGACCGACAAGGCCGCCATCGCGCGGCTGGTTCGCGCCGCCGACCCCGATCCCGAAGGGCTCCTGCTGGAGGTCGGCGCCGGTCGCGGTCAGCTGACCCGGCCGCTCGCCGCACGCTGCGGGCGACTGACGGCGTACGAGGTGGACCCGGCCGCCGGCCGGGAGTTGGCCGCCGTCTGCGCGGCCCTGTCCAATGTCGAGCATCGACAGGCTGACTTCCTGGCCGCCGAGCCGCCACCGGAGCCGTTCGCGGTGGTCGGCAACATCCCGTGGTCGCTGACCTCGGCCGTGGTGCGCTGGTGCCTGGCCGCGCCCCGGTTGCGCTCGGCCACCCTGCTCACCCAACTGGAGTACGCCCGTCGCCGCAGCGGCGACTACGGCCGCTGGACCCGGCTCACCGTGTCGACCTGGCCGGAGATCGGTTGGCGGTTGGCGGGGCGGGTGCCACGTGCCGCGTTCCGCCCGGTGCCGGCCGTGGACGCGGGGATCCTGCGGATCGAGCGGCGGGCGGAGCCGTTGCTGCCCCCGGCCGCTCTGCCCGCGTACCGTCGATTGGTGGCTCTGGGTTTTGAGGGCGTCGGCGGGTCCCTCGCCGCGACCCTGCGCCGGCACCACCCGCCGGCCCGGGTTGCGGCGGCGCTGCGCGCCACCCGGATCGCGGCGGACACCCCCGTCGGGTACGTCTGGCCGGAGCAGTGGTTGGTGCTGTTCCGGCTGTTGTATGCCCGCTGACCCGCCGGTTTGTCGAAGCGGTCGCCGGGTAGCCGTTCGCATGCTGGTTCAGCGGCTCGGCGCGCCGAGCGACTTTGATCCATTGCTGGAGCGCGTTCGGGACGCCCGGGTGGTGATGATCGGCGAATCCACCCACGGCAGCTACGACTACTACCGGCTGCGTGAGCAGCTCACCCGCCGGCTGATCGCGGAGTGCGGCTTCTCGTTCGTGGCGGTGGAGGGTGACTGGCCGGACTGCGACCGGGTGCACCGCTCGGTCACCGCCGCGACCGGCGGGGCACCCGAGCCGCAGACCGCGCTCGAACGGTTCGAGCGTTGGCCGACCTGGATGTGGGCCAACGCCGAGGTGGCTCGGTTCTGCCGGTGGCTGCGGGCCTGGAACCTGGAGCGGCCGGAGGATCGGCGGGCCGGTTTCCACGGGCTCGACGTGTACAGCCTCTGGGAGTCGATGCAGGCGATCTTCGACTACCTGGGTGAGGAGGATCCGACCTCGATGGAGGCGGCGCAGGACGCGTACCGGTGCTTCGAGCCGTACGGCAAGCGGGTCGAGGAGTACGGCGCGGCCAGCCGCTTCGTCTCCGCCCGCTGCGAGGAGGAGGTGGTCCGGCTGCTGGCCCGGACCCGGGAACAGGCCCTCGCTGACGGCCCGGACCGCTTCTCGGCCTGGCAGAACGCCGAGGTGGTGGCCGGCGCGGAGCGCTACTACCGGGCAATGGTGGCCGGCGGCCCGGATTCGTGGAACATTCGGGACACCCACATGCAGGACACCCTCGACCGCCTGCTGGACCGGTACGGCCCGGACGCGAAAGGGATCGTCTGGGCGCACAACACGCACATCGGGGACGCCCGAGCCACCGACATGGCCGCGGACGGGATGATCAACATTGGTCAGTTGGCCCGGGAGCGGTACGGCGAGGACGGCGTCGCCCTGATCGGCTTCGGCAGTTACCGGGGCACGGTGATCGCCGCACCCCGGTGGGGCTCACCGGCCGAGCCGATGGTGGTGCCGCCGGCGCGGGAGGGATCGGTCGAGCGGCGGCTGCACGAGCTGATGCCGGAGCGGGCGGTGCTGGTCTTCGGCGGGGACGACCAGCCGAGCTGGGTCACCGACACCGCCGACCACCGGGCTATCGGGGTGGTCTACGACCCGTCCTTCGAGTCGTGGGGCAACTACGTGCCCACTCGGCTCGGCGACCGTTACGACGCCCTCATCTGGTGTGACGAGACGAGCGCCCTGCACCCCCTGCCGGTCCCGGCGATCTCCGGCGAGATGGAGACGTACCCGGCGGGCGTCTGACTGTGGATCGCCGCGATCATGGAGTGGTGGTGCCCGTCGTGCCCCGTTCCGAGGCCTTCGTCCGGTACCACCACTCCATGATCGACGGGATCGACCGGGGTCAGACTCGGGTCGGCGTGCGGTCCGCCAACTCGGCGCGGAGGCCCTCGCCCTCGATGTCGACGTTCGGCAGGGCGCGGTTCAGCCAGCGCGGGAGCCACCAGGCGCGATCGCCGAGGAGGGACATCACCGCGGGGACGATGGTCATCCGGACCACGAAGGCGTCGATGGCCACGCCCACGGCGAGCGCGAAGCCCATCGACTTGATCACCGGATCCTCCAGGAAGACGAAGCCCCCGAAGACCGAGATCATGATCAGCGCGGCGGCGGTGACCACCCGTGCGCCGTGGCCCATCCCGCTGATGGTGGCCTCCCGCGCGGTCCCGCCGTGCACGAAGTCCTCCCGCATGCGGGACACCAGGAACACCTCGTAGTCCATCGCGAGCCCGAACAGGATGCCGATGAGCAGGATCGGCAGGAAGCTGATCAGCGGGCTCGGCGTGTCCAGGCCGACCAGGTCGGCGAGGTGGCCCTGCTGGAAGACCGCCACCGTGATGCCGAACGTGGCGGCCACGGTGAGCAGGAAGCCCAGCGCCGCCTTGACCGGCACCAGCAGCGAACGGAACACCAGCATCAGCAGCAGCACCGAGAGCCCGACCACCAGCAGCAGGTAGACCGGCAGCGCGTCGGAGAGCTTCTCCGAGACGTCGATGCCGATCGCCGTGACACCGGTGAGCAGCACGTCCGCGTCCTGGATCCCGCCCACCGCGTCCCGGATGTCGTGCACCAGGGTCTCGGTGGCCGCGTCGGTCGGGCCGGTCTTCGGCACCACGCCGAGCAGCGCCGTCCGACCGTCCGGGCTGAGCTGCGCCGGCGCCACCGCGAGCACGTTGTGGGTGCGCTGGAGCAGCGCGGTGACCTGGGGTACGGCGGCCGAGGTGGCCTGCGGTGAGTCACCGGCGACCACCACCGCGAGCCGGCCGGTGAAGCCCGGCCCGAAGCCCTCGGTGATCAGGTCGCTCGACACCCGGGCGGGCGAGCCGACGGCCGCCGTCGAGGCGTCCGGCAGTGCCAGGCGCATGTCCGGCGTGGGCAGCGCGAGCAGCCCGAGGCCGAGCAGGCCGACCAGGATGACCGGTACCCGGAAGCGGGTGACCAGCCGCGCCCAGCGGAAGCCGAAGCCGGTCCGGTCCTCGGCCGGAGTGCTGTCGGCCTCCGGCCGCTCGGCGGCAGCGGCGTCCGGATCGTCGGCCGGCTCGGCGACGACCGAGCGCAGCCGACGGGGGAGCACCCGGCGGCCGGCGAAGCCGAGCAGCGCCGGCTGGAGGGTGATCGCGACGAGCACCGCGACGGTGACCGTGCCGGCGGCGGCGAGACCCATCACGGTGAGGAACGGGATGTTGACCACGGCCAGGCCGGCCAGCGCGATCACCACGGTGGCGCCCGCGAAGACCACGGCGGAGCCGGCGGTACCCACGGCACGGCCGACCGCCTCCTCCGGAGACAGGCCGTCGAGCAGGTTCTGTCGGTGCCGGGAGGTGATGAACAGCGAGTAGTCGATGCCGACCGCGAGGCCGAGCATCAGCGCGAGGATCGGCGCAGTGCTGGTCAACTCGACGACGCCACTCAACGCGAACAGGCCGGCCATGCCGACGCCCACGCCGATCAGCGCGTTGAGCATGGTCATCCCGGCCGCTACCAGCGAGCCGAAGGTGATGATCAGGACGATCGCGGCGACGAGCACGCCGAGGCCCTCGGTGGAGCCGATCTCCGGCTCTCCGCCGAGCACCTCGCCGCCCGGGGCGACCTGCCAACCCTTTGCCTTGACCGACGCGCCGACCTCCTCGTACGCGGTGCGTTGGGCGTCGGTCACCTCGTCCCCGCCGGTGGCGAACTGGACCTGGACCAGCGCGTACCGGCCGTTGGGCGAGACCGCGCCAACCTGGAACGGGTCGACCGCGCCGACGACGCCGGGGAGCGTCGCGGCCTGCTGGACCAGCTCCTGCACCACGGCCCGGCCCTCGGGGCTGGCCAGTTGGCCGTCGCCCGGCGCCTTGACCGCGATCGTGCCGGTGGCGCCGCTGGCCGCGGGGAACTGCTCGGCGAGCAGGTCGAGCGCGCGCTGGCTCTCGGTGCCGGGCATGGTGAAGTTGCTCGCCGTCGGGCCGCGCAGGGTCGCCGCGGCCAGGCCGGCGACGACGAGTACGACGAGTACGAGCGCGACGACGAGCCGTCGCCGGCGCAACGCGCCCCGGCCGAGCCGGTAGAGCAGGGTGGCCATCAGAGTTCCTTGTCCTCGGTCGTGGGTGGTTGGGGCAGGGGCGCGTCGACGGGTTCGAGAGCCCGCAACACGAGGGCGAGCAGGGCGGGGCGCAGCTCGTCGTCGGGGATGTCGACGAATTCGGCGCACGCCTCGGAGATGCCGGCGAGCAGCACCAGCGCGGTGATCCGGGCGCCGGGCCGGTCGGAGTGGCCCGCGAAGGCGTCGCGGAGCCGTTCGGAGATCTGCTGGATGTGCGCGAAGGCCGGCTGGCACAACAGCACCGGGAACTCGCCGCGGAGCAGCGCGATCTCCCTGCGGAACCGCACCGCGAGGTCGACGAAGCCGGCTGCGGCGGCCTTCTGGGCGGCCGTGCCGGTCAGCCCGGTGAGTTGGTCGTCGAGGTCCTGCAGCACCGTGATGGCCGGGGCCATCAGCTCGGCGAGCAGGGCTTCCTTGTTGGCGAAGTGGTAGAGCACGGTGGCCTTGGAGCAGCCGACCTCGCGGGCGATGTCCTGCAACGAGGTGCCCCCGTAGCCGGCTACCGCGAATCGCCGCGCCGCCGCGGCGAGGATCTCGCCGTGCGTGTCGGGAACAGCTCTGGACATCGCGGATCACCCCCGCGAACCAGCATGCCTGACCGATCGGTCAGACCCTGACCGATCGGTCAGACCAATTCGGTGGCGTTCCCCACACCCGCCGGAGGTTTAGCCGGCGTGCTCCTGGTCGTACCTGGTCCGGGCCTCGGCGATGGCTCGACGGTGTCGTTCGGCCCAACTGGTCAGCGCCACCAGCGACTCGTAGAGCTCCAGCGCCATCTCGGTGGCGGTGTACTCCACCTTGGGTGGGACGGTCGGGTAGACCACGCGGTGCAGCAGGCCGTCGCGCTCCAGGTTGCGCAGGGTCAACGTGAGCATCCGGCGGCTGATCCCCTCGATCTGCCGCTCCAACTCGGTGAAGCGCACCGGGCCGTGCGAGGCGGCCACCAGGATGCCGATGCTCCACTTGCCGCCGACCCGGTCGAGCACCTGGCGGACGGTGCACGCCCGCGCCTGCCCCGGGGTGAACGGAACGTTCTCGGCCGTGCAGGTCACCTCGGCCTTGACCAGCGCGGACACATCGCTGTTCCTCAGGGACATCACAGTGCCTCCTTCCGCTCCGACCCATGGTCACAGACGATGACGTCGGTAACAAACCATGCACCAAGGAGGGTGTACCGATGAACCGTCCCGCCCAGTCCCGCTGGCCAGCGCTGATCGTGCTCTGCGCCGGCAGCCTGATGATCATTTTGGACGGCAGCGTCGTCTCGGTGGCGCTGCCCGCCGTGCAACGGGACCTGGGCTTCACCGCCACCGGCCTGGCCTGGGTGGTCAACGCCTACCTGGTCGCGTTCGGCGGGTTGTTGCTGCTCGCCGGACGCCTCGGTGACCTGCTCGGCCGGCGACGGGTCTTCCTGGCCGGCATCGCGCTGTTCACCCTGGCGTCCCTGGCCTGCGCGGCGGCCACCGGGCCGGCCCTGCTGGTCGGCGCGCGCTTCGGCCAGGGCGTCGGTGGCGCGCTGGCCATGGCGGTCAGCCTCGGCATGATCGTCCGGCTCTTCCCCGAACCGGCCGAGCGGGCCCGCGCGATCGCCGTCTTCAGCTTCACCGGGGCGGCCGGCGCCTCGATCGGCACGGTGGCCGGGGGAGTGCTCACCGAGGTCGCCGGCTGGCGGTCGATCTTCCTGATCAACCTGCCGATCGGTGTGGCCATCCTGGTCGGGGCCGTGCGCCGCCTCGCCACGGAGCGGGGGATCGGCCTGCGGGCGGGCCTGGACCTGCCCGGCGCCCTGCTCGCCACCGCCGGCCTGATGGCCCTCGTGTTCGGCATCGTGGGGACCGGCGAGCATGGCTGGACCAGCCCGCGGACCCTCGGCGCGGCGGCGCTCGCGGCGCTGCTGCTCGGCGGGTTCGCGGTACGGCAACGGGTGGCGTCCACCCCGCTGCTGCCGCCCCGGGTGCTGCGCGTCCCGGGCCTGGTCGCGGCGAACGCCGCCCAGCTCCTCATGGTCGCCGCGTTCTTCGGCTTCCAGTTCCTGCTCGCCGTGGAGCTGCAACTGGTGCTCGGGCTGGACCCGGCGGAGACCGGCTGGGCGTTCCTGCCCACCCCGGTGGTGATCGCGGCGGTGTCGCTCGGCCTCGCCGGTCGGCTGATCGCCCGCTGGAGCGCCCGAACCGTACTGCTGGTCGGGCTCGGTCTGGCGGCCGTCGGCTTCCTGCTGCTCGCCCGGCTGCCCGCCGACGGCGGCTACCTCGCCGACGTACTCCCGTCGCTCCTGATCTTCGGGGTGGCCGGCGGTCTGACCCTGCCGGCGGTCACCACCCTGGCCATGGCCGGCGCGACCGACGTGGACGCCGGGCTCGCCTCCGGGTTGGCCAACACCACGCAGCAGGTCGGCGGCGCGGTCGGACTGGCCGCGCTGGCCACCCTGGCCGCCGCCCGCGCCGACGGCCTGCGGGCCGACGGCTGGGCCGAGACGGCCGCGTTGGCCGGTGGCTACCGGCTCTCGTTCGCCGTGGCCACGGCCCTGGTGATCGCCGCGCTGCTGGTCGCGCTGACCGCCCTGCCCCGACGCCCGACCGACGCCGATTCCTCGGAGCGGGCCACGGTGGATGCGGGAATCGATCCGTCCCGAAGCGCCGCGTCCGGTTGACCGACGGACCCCGGGCCGGGAGGGTGATCGGGTGAGCGAGGCTGACGAGACCCGGGACGGGGTGGCCCTGACCAACCTGGACCAGCCGCTGTCCGACCGTGACGACGCGACCAAGCGCGACCTGGTCGACTACCTGGACGCCGTTCGGGACCGGATCCTGCCGCAGTTGCGCGACCGGCCGCTGTCGGTGATCCGGGTCCGCCCCGGCCAGCCGCCGTTCATGCAGAAGAACCTGCCCCGCTACACCCCGGACTGGGTCCGTCGGGCGCCGGTCTGGGCGGAGGCGTCGCACCGGGAGATCTCGTACGCCCTCTGCAATGACCGGCGCACCCTGCTCTGGTTCGCCAACCAACGGGCGGTGGAATACCACCCGACCCTGGCCACCGTGGCGGACCTGCACCGCCCGACCCACCTGGTGCTCGACCTGGACCCGCCGGAGGGCGACGGCTTCGCCGCAGCGGTCGCCGCAGCGCTGCTGGTCCGTCAGGCGCTCGCCGACGCAGGCCTGGCCGGGGCGGTCAAGACCAGCGGCGCCAAGGGCGTGCACGTCTTCGTCCCGATCGCCGACGACCCGACGGCCGAGGAGTTGGCCGCCGCCACCCGGGCGGTCGCCGCCCGCACCGCGCGGCTCGACCCGGAGTTGGCCACCACGGCGTACATCAAGGAGGACCGGGGTGGCCGGGTCTTCGTCGACGCCACCCGGGCCGGCGGTGCGACCGTGGTGGCCGCGTACAGCCCGCGGCTGCGCCCCGGGCTGCCGGTCTCCTTTCCGGTCGACTGGGCCGACCTGACCAAGGTGACTGCGGCCGACTTCACCATCCGGACCGCGCCGGCGTTGGTGGCCGACGCCGACCCGTGGGCCACGCTGATGCCGGAGCCCCAGCCGCTCCCCGCCGACCTGGTGGAGGAGGGACGGACCATCCCGGTTGCGCGGGTGCAGGCCATGCACGAGGGCAAGCGCCGGGCCCGCGCCCGCCGCGAGGCCGGCTGAGGGTACGGGCGCTCACGAGGCCCGCTGCGCCAGCAGGTCGTGCATCCGGCTCCGGGCGAGCTGCATGCGGATCCGCCGGTCGCTGCGGGGATCGGTCATCGTCGGGACGATGGGCTCGCCGACGCCGATGACCATGGTGGGTTTGCGACGGAACAACCTCCCCACCCCGGTCGGCGGGGTGAAACGGATCGACAGCGGCACGACGGGCACCCGTGCCTGGGCCGCGAGGTGGAACGCGCCGCGCTTGAAGTCGCGCAGGCTCGTGTCGTACGGCTTCAGCTCGCCCTCCGGGAAGAAATGCACGACCCTCCCCTTGGCGAGGAAGAGCTCCAGCTCCGCGAAGAACAGCGGCAACCCCGCAGGGGTACGCGGCACCGCGACCCCGCCCAACAACCGCACCAGACCCCCGTACCAGCGGTTCTGCAGGTTCACCGGCGCCGAGGTGAAGACGAGTCTGCGCGGGAACATGGCGAGCGCGACGAGTGCGCTGTCGAGGGGTGCACGTGGTTGCAGACCGTGAGGACGCCGCCGACTCGGGGGAGGCGGTGCGCGCCCTCGCGGCGGACACCCAGGATCAGACGCGTCCAGAGGAAGAGCAGCGGGATCGCTACCCCGTAGTAGAAGGCCGTCGACAGCAGCCGGTACAACCGACCCGCGTACCCGGCCGGTGCCTCCGGTGCGTGGCCCACCCGCGCGTAGACCCTCTCGATGGCCTTGACGCTGCGATCGACCGAGTAGTGCTCGGCATAGCGGGCGTAGGTGTCCGACGCGGCGTCGAGGGCGGCCGGGTCGTCGATCCAGCCGTCGATCCGCTCGGCGAGCGAGGACGGGTCACCCGACCGGAACAGGTTGCCGGGCCCGAGCGCGAACTGACCGGTCGCGCTACGCCGGCTGTCGGAAATGACCGGTACGAGCCCGCAGGAGAACGCCTCCAGGCAGGACACCCCTTCGATCTCGACATCGGAGGCGTGTACGTAGAGATCGCAGCTACGGATGAGGTCGAGGAGCTCGGCCTGCGAGTGGTAGCCGAACTGTGCCGGCCGCGCGAGCGTCGAGGCCATCCGGCGCAGGCGCTTCTCCCGCGGGCCGTGCCCCGCGAAGTGCAGCTCGATGCGTGCCGCGTGGCGTGATCTGCTAACGGCCCGGATCAGCACGTCCTGTCGCTTCTCGGGGGAGAACCGACCCACCATGAGTATTCGGAACGGGTCGTCCGGGCCTCGTGGCTGTCCTGGCCCTCGGGCCGGTCCCGGTCCTCGGGGCGGTCCGGGGCGGAAACTGGTGCCCACACCGTTGGAGATCACGTGGAGTCGTGCCTGGTAGCCGTGGTGGCGTAGCTGCGCCGCAATGAAGGTCGACGGACAGTGGATGTCGGCGAAGCGGCCGTAGAACCCGATGCGCAGCAGGACGTACACGAGGTGCGCCGCCGGTGGGAACCAGCCCAGGCCGACGTTGTAGGTGATGTTCTCAGGCTGGATGTGGAATGCGGCGACGGCCGGCACGCCGAGCTGGCGCGCGATCCGCTCCGCGGCGCGACCCAGCGACCAGGGTTGGTAGACGTGGACGACGTCGGCGCCGGTGATCGCCGCGATCAACACCTCGCGGACGGGCTTGGCGAACACGGTGCTCTGGCGATGCGCGAGGCGGCTCGCGACCGGCACCACGAGCTCCGGCACCCAGAACATCTCCGGGCCGGGGCGGGGCGGGGCGGTCGCGTCATCCGGGTCGCCGCAGGCGACCACGCGTACCGTGTGCCCCCGTGAGACGAGGGTGTCGGCGAAACGCATCGCCGACACGGTGGTGCCGTTGTTGCCGACGTTGAACGTGTCGGTGACCAGCGTGATGATCATTGCCGCCCTCGTCGCGGGGCCGAACAGGAACGCCCCGCAGCTAGCCCAAGAGGCCGCCTCCGCCGTGGAACTGGGCCCGGAGTCCATCCGTACCACCGAGCAAAAAAGGAATGGCCCCGGCGCTCCGCCAGGGCCATTCCTGTTGCAGTTCTGTGATGTGCCCCCGGCAGGATTCGAACCTGCGCCCCCGCCTCCGGAGGGCGGTGCTCTATCCCCTGAGCTACGGGGGCTCAGCGACTGGAGAAGACTAGCAAACCTCCTCCGCGTACGCCGAATCGGTGTCGCTGCCCCGATGGTGTCGCCGCCTGCCCGACGTCGGTGAATAGCGGCGGTTCTCCGGTGCGGTGCTCGGGTGTCGGCGGTCAGGCGGCGGCGATCACCCGGCCGCAGCTGGGCAGCGGATGCAGGACGATCCGCCGGGGGAGCCGGCGCGGCCACTCGTTGCGGGGCCAGGAGCCGTCCACGATCAGGTGCACGGTGCGCTGCTCCTCGCCGCTGAGCCGCAGCACGAAGTCACGGGGGAGCGGTGGGTCGACCGTCGGCGTGGTGATCATGAACCGCACCCGACCGCGAGACGAGACCGCGGAGATCACGTCGGCCGCCGGCATCGTGCCCCGCAGTCGTACCCGCCCGATCCAGTACACCTCCGCGGCGTGCTCCTGAGCGGCTCGGGTGATCGCCGGGTACTCGCCGCGGACCCAGCGCTCGACCGCGCTGACGCAGAGCCCGCAGGCCCGCTCGCGTGGCTCGCGGGGACCCAACCCCCAGGCCCGCAGGTACGCCCCGACCGCCCCCGCGTCCAGCGGGAGGTCGAAGCGCCGTTGGATGAGCGTGGTGAGGCTCTGCCGCGTCCACAGCTCCTCGTCCAAGCCGAACTCGTCGGGGTGGACGCCCCGGAGCACGTCGATCAACTCGAGTTCCTGTTCGCGGCTGAGCAATCCCGGCTCGCCCTGCCGCTGTCCGCGACGGACGGCTGCCACCGCCCCGTCACCGCCGATGGTGTGACGCCGGCACCAACTGGTGACCGAGCGTCGTGCGTCTCTGAGTGCAACCCCCACGTCTTGGGCAACGAGCCCGAATCACAACTGGTCACGATATGTGCGGAGAAAACTCTCTAAGCAACGTAATCGGATGCATCGCCCAAAACGCCCGCAAGGTACGCGAGCCGGCGTGCTGTCCCCGTGGCGCCCCGGCTCGGCCGTTTCTCGTACCGGTCACTCTGATCGACTCGAGGTCACTGATGTCGGGGTGTTCCTGGCTGTCGGATGCCCCGAGGTCAGCGATGTCGTGTCGATCGAGGGCGAGCGGGGCCGTCCGGGCTGCGTGGTGCCGCAGCTTGGTCGTTCCGGGGCAGGTCGCCCCTTGATCGACTCGTGGTCGGTGATGTCGCGGTGTCCCGGCCCGTCGAATGCCCCGACTTCGGCGATCTTGTGTCGATCAAGGGGGTGGCGGCGGTGCGGGGCAGGCCAGGACGGGACCGGGCCCGCGTCTCCGCCTACGTGCGGCGGTGACGCGGGCCCGGTGTGCTCGCCCCGTGGGTCAGCTCTTGGCGGCTTTTGCCTGGAGCTGCCGGAGGTTGTTCAACTCGGTCTGCTGGGTGGCCTTCATGGTGCGGGCGACCCGCAGCACCTCGGCGTTGTCGGTCTCGCCGAGCACGCCGTCGATCATGTGCACGCCGCCCAGGTGATGGTTGATCATCAGGGCCAGGAACTGCCGGTCGACCTCGATGCCCTGGGCATTGCGCAGGGCGGCCATCTCCTGTGGGCTGGCCATCCCCGGCATCAGGCCATTTCGGTTCTTGAGCGCGTCGGCCCCGTCGGGCATCCACGACATCGGGGGCTGCGAGCCGGTCGGGCTGAGGTCCCATCCCCGCAGCCAGGTCTGCATGGCGCCGATCTCACCCTGCTGCCCGGTGGCGATGTCCACGGCGATCTGCCGCACCTCGGGGAGCGTGGCTGACCGGTAGGCGGTCAGGCTCATCTCCACCGCCTGACTGTGGTGCGTCGTCATGTCCCGCGCGAAGCCCGCCTCGACCGAGGCGTCCCCGGGCCGGGTGAGCCGGGGGGTGAAGAGGCCGCCGGCGTACCCGAGGAGCAGGCCCACCACCAGCATGGCGGCGAGCGCCAGCACGCCGTACCGCCGAGCCGGGGCCCGGCCGCCCTCATCCAGGGCGGCCGGAACCTCCTCGTGCTCGCTGTCAGTGGTGGCGGGAGCAGTCATCGCCGTCCTTTACTGGGTGGGTGCCTGGGGCTGCTCGAGGTCACGCGGCGTGGTGCCGGTGGCGGTGATGCCCGTGTTGCACAGGGCGGTCGGCCCCTCGGTGGAGGCGTTCACCCGCAGGTCCTTGATGAACTCGTCGATCCGCGAGTCGTCGGCCTTGTCGAGCTTGAGCTGGAAGCCCCACGCCTGCAGCGAGATCGGCTTGTCGAGACCCTCGTACGGGCTCATCATCATCTTCTCGACGCCGCGCACCTTGCTGGCGAGCTTGTCGATCTGGTCCTGCGGCAGGCCGGGCTTGTAGGTGATCCAGACCGCGCCGTGCTCCAGGCTGTGCACCGCGTTCTCGTTGGCGATCGGGGCGTCGTAGACGTCACCCATGCAGTTCTGCCAGATCGCGTTGTGCACTCCGCCCACCGGCGGCGAGTACTTGTAGGTCAGCGGGCCCGACTTGTGCGACTCGTAGTCGAGGCTCGTCTTGTCGTTCTTCAAAATGTTGCTGATGCCGTCGATGGCGCCGGCCCGCTCCTTCCAGGGCTTGGAGCCCTGGAAAGACGCCCAGGCGCCGTACCCCAGGATGCCGACCGCGAGAACGCCCACGGCGGTGAAGAGCGCGATCGGGCCCCAGGCCCGGCCCTGACTCACCTTGACCGGGGTGATCGGCTTGCGGGGACCCTTGCCACCTGCCCGCGGAGTGCCCGCCGGCTTGCCGGAGCCGGCCTTGGCGCCGGACGCCGGCCTGCCTGCGGCCGGCTTCTTGCCGGTGCTGACCACGGTCGGGCGACGCTCAGGGCCGCCCGGGGTGCTGATGCTCATCGTGCCTCGTCAGGTCGTGGGTCAGAGGAGGTGGCGGGCCGGATGACGTGCAGGGTCGCCGCCGAGTGCCCGAGTCTACCCCCGATAACATGGTTCGGTGACTCCTGCAGAGCTAGCCTCGGTCGTCCTCACCGCCGCCCACGCCGTCTTCGACGAGCGTGGCCTGGACCGCGCCGCGTTGCCGGAGCGCACGGTGGTGGAGCGACCGCGCAACCCCGAGCACGGCGACTACGCCTCCACGCTCGCGCTGCAGTTGAGCAAGAAGGTCGGCGTTCCGCCGCGGGAGCTGGCCGCCTCGCTGGCCGACCAGCTGACTCGGGCACCCGGGGTCAAGTCGGTCGAGATCGCCGGGCCGGGCTTCCTCAACATTCGGCTCGACGCGGCCGCCGCCGGCCAGCTCGCGCGGGTGATCGTCGAGGCCGGTCCGGAGTACGGCCGCAGCGACCGGCTCGCCGGCGAGAAGATCAACCTGGAGTTCGTCTCGGCCAACCCGACCGGCCCGGTGCACATCGGCGGCGTCCGGTGGGCGGCCGTCGGCGACGCGCTCAGCCGGCTGCTGCGGGCCACCGGCGCCGAGGTGGGCACGGAGTACTACTTCAACGACGCCGGGTCGCAGATCGACCGGTTCGCCCGTTCGCTGCTCGCCGCCGCCCACGGCCAGCCCGCGCCGGAGGACGGCTACGGCGGGGCGTACATCGGCGAGATCGCCGCCGAGGTGCAGGCCCGGCGGCCGGACGTGCTGACCCTGGACGACGCCGCCGCGCAGGAGGTGTTCCGGGTCGAGGGCGTCGCGCTGATGTTCGACGAGATCCGCTCCTCGCTGCGCGACTTCGGGGTGGAGTTCGACACCTACTTCAACGAGAAGGACCTGCACGACCGCGGTGAGCTGGATCTCGCGCTGGCGCGGCTGCGCGAGCAGGGCCAGGTGTACGAGTCCGAGGGCGCCACCTGGCTGCGCACCACCGACTTCGGTGACGACAAGGACCGGGTGCTGCGCAAGTCCAACGGCGAGTGGACGTACTTCGCCGCGGACTGCGCCTACTACCTGGACAAGCGGGAGCGCGGCTTCGAGCGGGTCGTGATCATGCTGGGCGCCGACCACCACGGCTACATCGGCCGGATGAAGGCGATGTCCGCCTGCTTCGGCGACGACCCGGAGCGCAACCTGGAGATCCTCATCGGGCAGCTGGTCAGTCTGCTGCGCGACGGCGCCCCGATGCGGATGAGCAAGCGGGCCGGCACCGTGATCACCCTGGAGGACCTGGTCGACGCGATCGGGGTGGACGCCTCCCGGTACGCCCTGGCCCGCTACTCCAGCGACTCGCCGATCGACATCGACATCGAGCTGTGGACCCGGGCCACCCGTGACAACCCGGTCTACTACGTGCAGTACGTGGCCGCGCGGACGGCGGGCGTGGCCCGGAACGCCGCCGAGGTGGGTCTGCTCCAGGGCGAGGCCGACGCCTTCCGCCCGGAGCTGCTCGACCACGAGAAGGAGAACGAGCTGCTCAAGGCGCTGGCCGAGTTCCCGGCGGTGGTGGCCACCGCCGCCGAGTTGCGGGAGCCGCACCGGGTGGCCCGCTACCTGGAGGAGAGCGTCGCCGCCTCGTTCCACCGGTTCTACGACAACTGCCGGGTGCTGCCGTTGGGCGACGAGGAGGTCACCGACCTGCACCGCGCCCGGCTCTGGCTCAACAACGCCACCCGCACCGTGATCGCCAACGGCCTGCACCTGCTCGGCGTGTCGGCTCCCGAGAGGATGTGACATGCGGGCTCACGAGGCCGGCGCGCTGCACGGCGACATCGGCAGCCGGGGGCCCACCTGGCTGCGTACCCCGGAGGACGTCAACGCCCTCGTGCCGGCGCTGTGGCCACGCACGGTGGCGCGCGGCGCCGACGGCGCGCTCACCGTCGCGGGCCTCAGTGTCCGTGACCTCGCGGCCGAGTTCGGCACGGCGGCGTACGTGTTGGACGAGGCCGACCTGCGCGGCCGCTGCCGGGACTTCCGGAGCGCCTTCGCGACCGAGGACGTCTACTACGCGGGCAAGTCGTTCCTCTGCCGGGCGGTGGTCCGGATGATCGCCGAGGAGGGGCTTTACCTGGACGTGTGCACCGGTGGCGAGCTGGCCACCGCGTTGTCGGCCGGGATGCCGCCGGAGCGGATCGGCTTCCACGGCAACAACAAGTCGGTGGCCGAGCTGACCCGGGCGCTGGACGCGGGGGTGGGCCGGATCATCGTCGACTCGTTCATCGAGATCGACCGGCTCACCGCGCTGGCCCGCGAGCGGGGAGTCCGTCCCGGGGTGCTGGTCCGGGTCACCGTCGGGGTCGAGGCGCACACCCACGAGTTCATCGCCACGGCCCACGAGGACCAGAAGTTCGGCTTCTCGCTGGCCGGCGGGGCCGCGCTGACGGCCGCCCTCAAGATCCTCGACGAGGACGAGCTGGAGCTGCGGGGGCTGCACTCGCACATCGGCTCGCAGATCTTCGACACGAGTGGTTTCGAGGTCTCGGCACGGCGGGTGCTCGCCCTGCAGGCGCAGATCCGCGACGCACGTGGGGTGGAGCTGCCCGAGCTGGACCTGGGCGGCGGCTTCGGCATCGCGTACACCACCCAGGACACCCCGGCCACGCCAGAGGATCTGGCCACGCGCCTGCGCAGGATCGTCACCGCCGAGTGCGCCGCCGAGTCGCTGGCCGTGCCGCGCCTCTCCATCGAGCCGGGCCGGGCGATCGTCGGGCCGGCCGTGTTCACCCTCTACGAGGTGGGCACGGTCAAGGGCCTCGACGGCATCCGGACGTACGTGAGCGTCGACGGCGGGATGAGCGACAACATCCGGACGGCGCTCTACGGGGCGTCGTACTCGGCGACCCTGGCCTCCCGGGCGTCGACCGCGGAGCCGTTGCTCGCCCGCGTGGTGGGAAAGCACTGTGAGTCCGGGGACATCGTGGTGAAGGATGAATTCCTGCCCGCCGACGTGCAGCCCGGAGATCTTGTCGCGGTGCCCGGCACCGGTGCGTACTGCCGGAGCATGGCCAGCAACTACAACCACGTACCCCGACCGCCGGTGGTCGCGGTGCGCGACGGTCAGGCGCGTCTGATCGTCCGGCGGGAGACCGAAGAGGACCTGCTCGCATTGGATGTTGGATGACGTCACCTGTGCGCTTGGCGCTGCTCGGCTGCGGAACCGTCGGCCAGGAGGTGGTCCGGCTGCTCCACGAGCAGGCCACGGACCTGACCGCCCGGATCGGCGCTCCACTGGAGATCGCCGGCATCGCCGTCCGCCGGCTCGGCCGCGACCGCGGTGACCTGGCGGTCGACCCGGCCCTCTTCACCACCGACGCGCTCAGTCTGATCAAGCGCGACGACGTGGACGTGGTGGTCGAGGTGGTCGGCGGCATCGAGCCGGCCCGCGGCTGGCTGGTCGAGGCGCTGCGCGCCGGCAAGAGCGTGGTCACCGCCAACAAGGCGCTGCTCGCCGAGGACGGCGTGGCGCTGCACGACGCGGCGGCCGAGGGCGGTGGCGACCTCTACTACGAGGCGTCCGTGGCCGGGGCGATCCCGCTGCTCCGCCCGCTGCGCGAGTCGTTGCACGGCGACCGGATCAACCGGGTCACCGGCATCGTCAACGGCACCACCAACTTCATCCTCTCCGCGATGGACGCCACCGGCGCCGGCTTCGCCGAGGCGCTGGAGGAGGCCACCGAGCTGGGGTACGCGGAGGCCGACCCGACCGCCGACGTGGAGGGCTTCGATGCGGCGGCCAAGGCCGCGATCCTCGCCTCGCTCGCGTTCCACACCCGGGTCGGCGCCGCCGACGTGCACCGGGAGGGCATCACCGAGGTGACCGCCGCGGACATGGCGAGCGCCCAGGCGATGGGCTGCACCATCAAGCTGCTCTGCATCGCGGCCCGGGGCGTCGACCCGACCGGCCGCGAGACGGTCAGCGTCCGGGTGCACCCCGCGATGATTCCGCGCAGCCACCCGCTGGCCAGCGTCGGCGACGCGTTCAACGCGGTCTTCGTGGAGGCGGACGCGGCCGGGCAGTTGATGTTCTACGGCCGGGGAGCGGGCGGCGCGCCGACCGCCAGCGCCGTGCTCGGTGACGTCGTGGCGGTGGCCCGCAACCGGCTCGCCGGGGTGCGTGCGGCCAGCGAGAGCGCGTACGCGGACCTGTCGGTACGGCCGATGGGCGAGGCGCTGACCCGCTACCACGTCAGCCTGGACGTGGCCGACCGGCCGGGTGTGCTGGCCGCGGTGGCCGGCGTGTTCGCCCGACACGACGTGTCGATCGCGACCGTGCGGCAGGGCTCCGCGGGCGGCTCGGGCGGTGGCACCGGCCGGGCCGACGACGCCGAGTTGGTCATCGTCACCCACGTGGCTCCGGACGCCGCGCTGGCCGCGACCGTGGGCGAGCTGCGGGGCCTGGACATCGTCCGGTCGGTGACGAGCGTGCTGCGGGTCGAGGGCGGGGTCTGAGTCGTTGTCCCTACGGTGGGGCGGGCCGGTGACGGCCCTCGCGTCCCGCCAGGTGGGTAACCCGGGGTGCGCCACCGGTCGCTCCGGCAGGCTGGGCCACGCTGGCCTGGTCCTCAGGTCGATGCGGCGGTAGAGGCGAGGAGAACGACATGTGGCGCGGTCTGATCGAGGCGTACCGGGATCGGCTGCCGGTCACCGAGGCCACGCCCGTCGTGACGCTGCACGAGGGGAACACCCCACTGCTGCCCGCGCCGGTGCTCTCCGCCCGGCTGGGCTGTGACGTGTACCTCAAGGTCGAGGGCGCCAACCCGACCGGCTCCTTCAAGGACCGGGGGATGACCCTGGCGGTGTCCAAGGCGGTCGAGGCCGGCAACAAGGCCATCATCTGCGCCTCCACCGGCAACACCAGCGCCTCCGCCGCGGCGTACGCGGCTCGGGCCGGGTTGACCTGCGCGGTGCTGGTGCCCCAGGGCAAGATCGCGCTCGGCAAGCTGGCGCAGGCGCTGGTGCACGGCGCCAAGCTGCTCCAGGTGAGCGGCAACTTCGACGACTGCCTGGCGCTCGCCGCCAAGCTCGCCCAGGACTACCCGGTCGCGTTGGTCAACTCGGTCAACATCGACCGGCTGCACGGGCAGAAGACGGCCGCCTTCGAGATCGTCGAGGCGCTCGGCGACGCGCCCGACATCCATTGCCTGCCGGTCGGCAACGCCGGCAACATCTCCGCCTACTGGATGGGCTACTCCGAGGAGTACGCCGCCGGTGCCGTCACCAAGACGCCGAAGTTGTACGGCTTCCAGGCCTCCGGGGCCGCCCCGATCGTCACCGGTCAGGTGGTGCCGGAGCCGTCGACGATCGCCACCGCGATCCGGATCGGCAACCCCGCCAGCTGGACCAAGGCGCTGGACGCCCGGGACGCCTCCGAGGGTCTGATCGCGGCGGTGACCGACCGGGAGATCCTTTCCGCGTACCGGCTGCTCGCCCGTGAGGTGGGTGTCTTCGTCGAGCTGGGCAGCGCGGCCAGCGTGGCCGGCCTGCTCCAGCAGGCCGCGGCGGGCGCGGTGCCGGCCGGGTCGACGGTGGTCTGCACGGTGACCGGCCACGGCCTCAAGGACCCGGAGTGGGCGATCTCCACCGCCCCCGCGCCGCTGACCATCCAGAACGACCCGCTGGCCGCGGCCCGCGCCCTCGACCTCGCCTGAGCAGCCCCCGCGCCGTCTGCGCCCTCGACCTGGCCTGAGCAGCCGGTGAGGGGACGGCCTGGGGCCGGCGCGGATCGGAGTCACCGGGTCCGGCACACTTTCACGTATCCCCGCACGCATTCTCTTTCAGGAGTGAGCCAGGCCGATGTCGCTGCTCGCCAGATTCAGCCTCGCCAACCGAGGGCTCGTGGCCCTCATCGCGGTGGTGATTACGGCGTTCGGAGCGTTCGCCGTGCCGTCGCTGAAGCAGCAACTGCTGCCGTCGCTCGAGTTCCCGGCCGCGTTCATCGTGGCCGCCTACCCCGGCGCCGGGCCCGAGATCGTCGAGTCGCAGGTGACCGAGCCGATCGAGAACGCCCTCCAGGGCATCCCCGGGTTGGACGAGATCACCTCCACCTCCCGCGAGGGATCCGCCACCGTCCAGGTGACGTACGAGTTCGGCACCAACCTGGACGACGTGGTCAACAAGATGCAGACCGCGCTGAGCCGGATCGACGCCCAATTGCCGGAGGACGTCGACCCGCAGGTCATCGCGGGTAGCACCGACGACCTGCCGGCGGTGGTGCTGGCCGCGGCCGGTGCCGCAGACCAGCGGGCACTCGCCGAGAAGCTGCGCGCGACGGTCGTGCCGGAGCTGGAGGGCATCGACGGCGTCCGTACCGTCGAGGTGACCGGGACCAGCGACGACGTCGTGGTGGTCACCCCGGACCCGGCCAAGCTGGCCGCCGCGAAGCTGCAGCCCACGGCGATCGGCGCCGCGCTGAAGACCAACGGCGTGGCGATCCCCGCCGGCGCGGTGACCGACGGCACCCTCGCCCTGCCGGTGCAGGTCGGTACGCCGGTCGCCACTCTGGACGACCTGCGCGGCATCGTGGTGGCCCCGGGCGCCAGCCCGGTCCGCCTCGGTGACGTGGCGAGCGTCGAGCAGCAGCTCGCACCGGCCACCGCGATCACCCGGACCAACGGCAAGGACAGCCTCGGCATCGCGGTCACCGCCTCGCCCGACGGCAACGCCGTGCAGATCTCGCACGAGATCCGGGACCAGTTGGCCGAGCTGGAGAACGCCTCGGGCGCCGAGCTGACCGTGGTCTTCGACCAGGCGCCGTTCGTCGAGAAGTCGATCGAGTCGCTGACCACCGAGGGCCTGCTGGGCCTGCTGATGGCGGTCATCGTCATCCTGGTCTTCCTGCTGTCGATCCGGTCCACCGTGGTCACCGCGGTCTCCATCCCGCTCTCCGTGCTGGTGGCGCTGCTCGCCCTGTGGATCGGTGACTACTCGCTCAACCTGCTCACCCTCGGCGCGCTGACCATCGCGGTCGGCCGGGTGGTGGACGACTCGATCGTGGTGTTGGAGAACATCAAACGACATCTCGAGTACGGCGAGGAGAAGCGGCACGCGATCATCACCGGCGTCCGCGAGGTGGCCGGCGCGGTGACCGCGTCCACCCTCACCACGGTCGCGGTGTTCGCGCCGATCGCGCTGGTCGGCGGGTTCGTCGGGCAGCTCTTCGCGCCGTTCGCGATCACGGTGACGGTGGCCCTGCTCGCCTCGCTGCTGGTGTCGCTGACCGTGATCCCGGTGCTGGCCTACTGGTTCCTCAAGCCGCGCGGCGGCACGGTCGACGACGAGGCGGTGCGTCGGGACGCGGAGGAGAAGGAGCTGCGCAGCCCGTTGCAGCGCGCGTACCTGCCGGTGATCGGCTTCGCGACCCGTAAGCGGTCCACCCGTTGGGTGACCGTCGGGCTCGGTCTGCTGGTGCTGTTCGCGACCTTCGGTCTGGCCCAGAAGTTGGAGACCAACTTCCTGGACGACTCCGGCCAGGACACCCTCAACATGAGCCAGGAGTTGCCGGCCGGCACCGGCCTGGCGGCCACCGACGAGGCGGCCCGGCAGGTCGAGACGGTGCTGGCCCGTACGGCGGGTGTCGACACGTACCAGGTGACCGCGGGCGGCGGGGACACGCCGTGGGCGGGCGGCGGCGGCAACAACGTCGCCAGCTGGTCGCTGGCCCTGGGCGGGGACACCGACGCCAAGGAGATGCGCGAGGTTCTGCGCAAGGAGTTCGACAAGCTCGGCGACGGGGTTGGCGAGATCAGCTTCGGCGGCGGGCAGGAGGCGTCGACCAGTCAGCTCGAGGTGGTCGTCCAGGCCAGCGACCCGGAGGTGCTGACGCGGGCCACCGAGGCGGCGCGGACGGCGATGGCCGGTGTGCCGGACGTCGAGGATGTCTCCACCAGCCTGGCCGCGCGGGTGCCGCGGGTCGACGTGGCCGTCGACCGGGTCGCCGCGGGCCGGGTCGGGCTCACCGAGGCCGCGGTGGGTCAGCTGGTGTCCCAGGCATTCCGTGGGGCGCCGCTGGGGCAGGTCGCGCTCGACGGCCAGCAGCAGAACGTGGTGCTGCGGCTGAGCGCCAAGCCGCCGGTGACGGTGGAGGAGCTGAGCGCCCTGCCGATCGGCCCGGTCAAGCTGGGTGACATCGCGAAGGTCACCAAGGCCGAGGGCCCGCAGCAGGTCACCCGGATCGACGGGGAGCGCAGCGTCTCGGTCACCGGTACGGCGACCGGCTCGAACCTGGGTGCGACCAGCAAGGAGCTGCAGACGCGGCTCGACGGTCTCGACGTACCGGGGGCGAGCTTCACCATCGGCGGGGTCAGCGCGGAACAGGCGGATGCCTTCGGCGATCTGGGTCTGGCGGTGTTGGCCGCGATCGCGATCGTGTTCCTGATCATGGTGGCCACGTTCCGCAGCCTCACCCAGGCGCTGATCCTGCTGATCTCCATCCCGTTCGCCTCGACCGGCGCGATCGGTCTGCTGCTCATCACGGGCACGCCACTGGGTGTGCCGGCGCTGATCGGCGTACTGATGCTGGTCGGCATCGTGGTGACCAACGCGATCGTCCTGCTCGACCTCATCAACCAGTACCGGGCCCAGGGCATGGGGGTCCGGGAGGCGGTGGTCGAGGGCGGCCGACGTCGGCTGCGCCCGATCCTGATGACCGCGGTCGCGACCATCTTCGCGCTGCTGCCGATGGCGCTCGGGTTGACCGGCGAGGGTGGCTTCATCTCGCAGCCGCTTGCCGTCGTGGTGATCGGTGGTCTGCTCAGCTCGACACTGCTCACGCTGATCCTGGTGCCGACGCTGTACTCGATGGTGGAGCACACCAAGGAGTCGCTGCGGGAGCGGCGCCGTCGGCGGCGCTCCGGCGATCCGGAGGTGACCGAGCCGACGGGTCCGGAGTCGGCCGAGCAGACCGGCCCGAACCAGGTCGCGGTACCGGTCGGCGCGCCGGCGCGGTCCGAGGGTACGCAGCCTCCCGCGGGGCGGCCCGCCCCGTCGGCGGCACTGGTGGACGGCACGGACCAGTTCGAGGTGCTGCGGCTGCCCCGTAGCCGCACCTCACCGCTGCCTCCGGTCGAGCCGAACGAGTAGTCCGATCCGCATTTCCGAGACGCCCTCGACGGGTTCCGACCCGCCGGGGGCGTCTCGCCGCGTCGGCGCGGGTGCCTCAATCGGTCCGCCTACCCGGTACCGTGCGTCACAGCTCGCATACTCGTAGTGGCATGCGGGGTGGCTGAAGCGGGGGCGGGCGGATGGCCGAGAGCGCGCACGGCTGGAGTCGACGCGACCTGCTGCGCCGAGTCGCCCTGCTGGGCGGCGGTGCCGCCGTCGGCGCGGGTGCCTCGCAGGCATGGTGGCGCGTCCAAAGACGGTTGCCGACCGTCGGCGCGGCCAGCGCAACGGTCGGCAGTGGCCCCCAGGACGCCGGCTCCGGCGAACTGGCGGTCGTCTGGTCGGCGCCGACCGCGCAGCGGCTGGTGGCGCTCACCTTCGACGACGGGCCGGCACCACAGTGGACTCCGATGGTGCTGGACACGCTGGCCCAGCATCGGGTGCCGGCCACGTTCTTCCTGGTCGGCGCGCAGGCCAGGCGGCACGCCGACGTCATCCGTGATCGGCTCACGGGGCACGAGGTGGGCAATCACAGCTGGGCACACCGGGACCTGGCGCGGCTCAACGCCGCCGAGGCGTACGACGACCTTAGCCGCAGCCACGACGCGATCGCCGACGTGACCGGGAGGCCGCCCCGGCTGATCCGTCCGCCGTACGGCCACCTGGGCGGGTCGGTGCTGCACGCGGCGGCACGGCTGGACTGTCGGCTGGTGCTCTGGTCCCTGCAGATGGTGGAGCGCGATTTCCCCGATGATCCGGCCGGCCATGCCCGGCGCATCGTGGCCGATGTCCGGCCGGGGACGATCCTGCTCGGGCACGACGTGGGGGCGCGACGCCGACTGGTCGCGCTGCACGGCCTCCCGGACATCATCGACGGGTTGCGGGCGCGTGGCTACACCTTCGTGACCGCGTCGGCCCTGCTCGCCCCTGATGTTGCCCCTGCACCGACCGGGTAGGGTCGCGCTCCGTGACGTCCACCCGTGCGGTCCTTACCGGCAACCGGAGCTTCCGCAACCTCTTCATGGCCGAGTTGGTCGTCTTCGGTGCCGACTGGTTCGTCATGGTGCCGTTGCTGGTGCTGCTGCCCAAGCTGACCGGCAGCGGGGTGTGGGGCGCGCTGGTGCTGGCGGTGGACACCGGCATCGTGGCGCTGCTGCTGCCGTACACCGGCACGGTGGCCGACCGGTTCGACCGGCGGAAGATCATGATCGTGGCGAACGTGGCCGCGCTGGCGGGCGTGCTGTTGCTGCTCGGTGTGCGGGGCGCCGGAACGGCCTGGCTGGCGCTGGTGGCGATCGGCGTGGTGGCGGTGGCCAAGGCGTTCTACTCGCCGGCCGCCCAGGCGGCGCTGCCCAACGTGCTGGAGCCGGACGAGTTGGCCGCCGGTAACGCGGTGGCCGGCTCGGCGTGGGGCACCATGACGGTGGTCGGCGCCTCGCTCGGTGGTGTGCTCACCTCGGCGGCCGGCCCGTACGCCTGCTTCTGGGTGGCGGCGGTGGGCCTGGCGCTGGCCGCGGGCCTGGCCGCGCGGATCCGCCGGCCCTTGCAGGCACCCCGGGACGACGACCGGCCGGCTCAGCGGACCTGGCCGGCGGTCCGCGAGGCACTCGGCTACATCGGGCAGCGGCCTCGGGTGCTGGCGCTGGTCACGGTGAAGTCAGCGGTCGGCCTGGGCAACGGGGTGCTGACCGTGTTCCCGCTGCTCGCTGGCGTGTACGGGGTCGGCCCGCTGGGCGCCGGCCTGCTGTTCGCGGTCCGCGGCGCGGGGGCGCTGGTGGGGCCGATCCTGATGCGTCGGGTGTTGACCAACCGGTCCTGGCTGCTGCCCGGGCTGGCCGTGTCCATGTCGCTCTACGGCCTGTCCTACCTGGGTACGTCGGTCGTCGGCTGGTTTCCGCTGGTGCTGCTGCTGGTCTTCGTGGCGCACTTCGCGGGCGGCAGCAACTGGGTGATGTCGAACTTCGCGTTGCAGGGCGAGGTGCCGGACCGGCTGCGCGGGCGCGTCTTCGCCACGGACATGATGCTCGCGACCCTGGCCATCTCGGTGAGCCAACTGGTGGTGGCCCTGGTGGTGGACTCGGTGGACGAGCGGGTGGTGCTGGCCGGCTGCGGCCTGGTGACCGTCGTGTACGCGGTCGGCTGGCGGATCGCCACGCGCAAGCTCTCACTCACCGAGCCGGCCGCCGAGCCGGTCCCGGATCCGGCCGGCTGACCCCAGCCGGTCCCATCGCTGCGGGCGTGCGGCCAGATCGTCGGTACCGCCGCCTAGCATGAGCTCGTGCCGACGAACTTCACCGCCGGGCCGGTCCGGGTCCGGGTTCCCGCGACCAGCGCCAATCTTGGCCCGGGCTTCGACGCGTTGGGTCTCGCGCTCGGGCTCTACGACGATGTGGCCGCCGAGGTGGCACCGGGCGGGGTCCGGGTGGCGGTGACCGGGCAGGGTGCCGGTGAGTTGCCCGACGATGACCGGCACCTGGTGGTGCTTGCCATGCGGGCCGCCTTCGACGTGCTCGGTGGCCAGCCCACGGGGTTGAGCGTGGAGTGCGTCAACCGAATCCCGCAGGCGCGTGGGCTGGGCTCCTCGTCCGCCGCGATCGTCGCCGGTGTGCTGCTGGCCCGCGCCCTGGTCACCGACGGGGAGCACCGGCTGGACGAGGCCGGCGTGCTCGGGCTGGCCGCGGAGATCGAGGGCCATCCGGACAACGTCGCGCCCTGCCTGCTCGGCGGCTTCACGGTGGCCTGGTCCGAGCCGACCGGCGCTCGGGCGGTGTCCCTGCCGGTCGCGAGCCGGGTGCGGCCCACGGTCTTCGTGCCGGCCGAGCGGGGGTTGACCGCGGCCGCCCGGGCCGCGTTGCCGGCCACCGTGCCGCACCGCGACGCCGCGTTGACCGCCGGGCGGGCGGCGTTGCTGGTGCACGCGCTGACCACGGATCCCACTCTGCTGCTGCCGGCCACCGTCGACCGGCTCCACCAGGATTACCGCGCACCCGGTATGCCGGGCACGTCAGCGCTGGTCAGCGAGTTGCGAGCGGCGGGTGTGGCGGCTGTGGTCAGTGGGGCGGGGCCGACCGTGCTGGCGCTCAGCGAGCCCCCGGCGGGCTTTTCCGCGGGAACAGACTGGCAGATCTGGCAGTTGCCGATAGATGTCAGCGGCGCATGGCTCGTCCGGGGTAGACTTGGACACGCCGAGCGGGACCCTGTTGCCGCAGGTCGGAAGAGTTGATTACGCTCTAGACCTAGCACAGCCGCGAAGCACGCGATCTCCTGCGGGGCGGCGCACCCCGAAGCTCTCGGCGGTTAGCCCGTCACACCCCTGCCAAGGCCCACGCCGCACCGCAGTTTCCACAGGTCGCCGCAGACGGCGAGACCTGCTCACCGATCTTTGGTGAGTCGGGATACCGACCGGCTGCTGTGTGTCAAAGACTCCCGCGACGCGTCCTTGCGAGGCGGGTGCACCGAGGCCGCCCGGCCACCTGAGTTCCGACTCCGGGCAGTCCCGGCCTTTATCGAGGGAAGGATTCCATTGAGCGACACCACCGACGTGACGTCGGATGTTTCCAACGTCGCTGGCGATGCCACCACCGCCGCTCCCGCCCGTCGTCGGCGTAGCGGCACCGGTCTGTCGGCGATGCTGCTGCCAGAGCTGCAGAGCCTGGCCGCGTCGCTCGGCATCTCCGGCACGGCTCGCATGCGCAAGGGCGAGCTGATCGCCGCGATCTCCGAGCGGCAGGGCGGCGCCGCCGCCGGGACCCCTCGACCGCGGGCCGAGGTCGCGGCCGCGGCCGCTCCCACCCGTGAGGGGGTGCACGCCGAGGTGCGGGACACCGCTGACCGGCCGGCGGCCGAGCGGCGCAGCGCCGATCAGGCTCCGGCCGAGCCGGCTGCCGAGACCGAGGGCCGGGGTCGCACCCGGCGGGGTCGGGCCGCTGCGGAGGCGCGTACCACCGAGGCGCGGTCCACCGAGGCGCGGTCCACCGAGGTGCGTACCACCGAGGCGCGGTCGACCGAGGCGCGTGCCACCGAGGCGCGCACCGACGAGGCGGAGGCCGGCGAGCGGACCGACCGGGGCGAGAGCCGCCGGGACCGGACCGAGCGTCCGGAGCGCGCTGAGCGTTCCGACCGGGCTGAGCGTTCCGAGCGCACCGATCGTGCCGAGCGGGGCGAGCGTTCCGACCGGGGCGACCGCGCCGAGCGGGGCGATCGTGCCGAGCGGGGCGACCGCGCCGAGCGGGGCGACCGTGCCGAGCGGGGCGACCGCAACGAGCGTTCCGACCGGGGCGAGCGTGCCGACCGCAACGAGCGGGGCGAGCGTTCCGACCGGGGCGAGCGCAACGACCGTAACGAGCGGGGCGACCGCAACGACCGTGGTCAGCGCGCCGAGCGTGACGTCGAGGGCGACGACGACGAGAGCGGCGGCCGGCGTGGCCGGCGCAGCCGCTTCCGGGACCGCCGCCGGGGCCGTGGTGACCGCCCCGAGACCGCTGGCGACAGCGGCGGCCGCGAGCCGCAGGTCAGTGAGGACGACGTCCTCGTCCCGGTGGCCGGCATCATCGACGTGCTCGACAACTACGCCTTCGTGCGGACGACCGGTTACCTGGCCGGCCCGAACGACGTGTACGTCTCGATGTCCCAGATCAAGAAGTACGGCCTGCGCCGCGGTGACGCGATCACCGGCGCGGTCCGCGCGGCCCGCGAGGGCGGCAACAGCGGCGACCAGCGGCGGGACAAGTACAACCCGCTGATGCGGCTGGACACGATCAACGGGATGGAGCCGGAGGAGGCGCGGCGCCGGCCCGAGTTCTACAAGCTCACCCCGCTCTACCCGCAGGAGCGTCTGCGGTTGGAGACCGAGCCGCACATCCTCACCACCCGGGTCATCGACCTGGTCATGCCGATCGGCAAGGGCCAGCGGGCGCTCATCGTGTCACCGCCGAAGGCGGGTAAGACGATGGTGCTGCAGGCGATCGCGAACGCGATCACCCGCAACAACCCGGAGTGCCACCTGATGGTGGTGCTGGTGGACGAGCGGCCCGAAGAGGTCACCGACATGCAGCGTTCGGTGAAGGGCGAGGTCATCGCGGCCACCTTCGACCGGCCGCCGCAGGACCACACGACGGTGGCGGAGCTGGCGATCGAGCGGGCGAAGCGCCTCGTCGAGCTGGGGCACGACGTGGTCGTGCTGCTCGACTCGGTGACCCGGCTCGGTCGGTCGTACAACCTGGCGGCGCCGGCCAGCGGCCGGATCATGTCGGGTGGTATCGACTCCACCGCGCTCTACCCGCCGAAGCGCTTCCTCGGCGCGGCCCGCAACATCGAGAACGGCGGGTCGCTGACCATCCTCGCCACCGCGCTGGTGGAGACCGGGTCCATGGCGGACACGGTCATCTTCGAGGAGTTCAAGGGCACCGGTAACGCGGAGCTGAAGCTGGACCGGAAGATCGCCGACAAGCGCACCTTCCCGGCCATCGACATCAACCCGTCCGGCACCCGTAAGGAAGAGGTCCTGCTCGCACCGGAGGAACTGGCCATCATCCACAAGCTCCGCAAGGTGCTGCACTCGCTGGACTCGCAGGCGGCACTGGATCTGCTGCTGGATCGCCTCAAGCAGTCCCGCACCAACATCGAGTTCCTGATGCAGATCGCGAAGTCGACGCCGGGGGAGTAACCACCCCGGGGTAGACCGGCGAAGGGGTACGGCCGAACCGGCCGTGCCCCTTCGTCGCGTCCAGGGCCGAATCGGTCGGTGAACTGTCGGCGCCGGGCACCCCCGCGTAACCCCTCGATCGACACGAGGTCGGTGACGTCGGGGTTTGCGAGGGCGGGGATACCGCGATGTCACCGGACCTGGAGTGAATCAAGCAGTGAGCGCCGAGCGTGGTCAGCCCGCCGGTCCAGGTGCTGAAGTTTTCCTTCGCTCTAGTCGATAGGTCTTGAAACTTCTATTCAAAACCGGGTTGACTGTCGTCCATGCGTACCCGCAGACGAATCGCCCGCCGCACCGGCGTCCTGCTGCTGACGCCGCTCCTCACCCTGGTCGGGCCGGTGCCGGCGACCGCAGCGCCGCCAGCCGCGCCCGTCATGGCCCTACCGGCCATGGCCCCGCCCGCGGTCGGCCTGGAGCCGGCCGACGGCCTGGAGCCCAGCAAGACCACCCGGCCCGTCGCGCCGGGCGTGCAGCTCACCTCCTTCGACCGGTACGACGCCGATGGCTGGCTGCGCGCCGACGCCCTCACCACCGACCTCACCGGTGGAGCCACCGTCGACTACGTCAACTCCGGGGCGGTCAGCAGGGCTGAGCCGCTGCGGGGAGCGGTGGACCGCTCGCGCGCGGTCGCCGCGGTCAACGGCGACTTCTTCGACATCAACAGTTCCGGTGCCGCCCAGGGCGTCGGCATCCGCGACGGCGAGCTGATCCAGTCGGCGGTCAGCGGTCACCGCAACGCGGTGGCGGTCACCGCGGACGGGCTCGGCCGGGTGATCGAGGTGAACTTCGACGGCACCGCAACCCTGCCCACCGGGCCGGTGCCGCTGAGCCAGTTCAACAACATGGTGCAGGCCGACGGCATCGGCGCGTTCACCGAGCTCTGGGGGACGTACACCCGGGGTCGCGCCGTGGAGGGCGCGGCTCGGGTCGTCGAGGTCACCGTGGCCGGCGGCCGGGTGACCGCGGTGGCCGACGTGGCCGGCAGCGGCCCGATCGTCGCCGGCAGCACCGTGCTGCTCGGCCGCGATGCCGGCGCGGACGCGCTTGCCGGGCTGCGCCCCGGTGACCCGGTCACGGTGGCGTGGCGGCCGAAGCCGTCCGACGGCAGCACCCTGCACGCGGCGGTCGGCGGCAGCAACGTCCTGGTCCGCGACGGCGTCGTGCAGACCATCGCCGACCCGTCGCTGGCCCCGCGTACGGCGGTCGGCTTCACCGCCGACGGTCGAAAGATGATCATGTTGACGGTGGACGGCCGGCAGGCCGACAGCCGGGGCGTGACCCAGACCGAGATGGGCCGGATGATGGCCGAGCTCGGTGCCCACCACGCGCTCAACCTGGACGGTGGCGGCTCGTCCACGCTGCTGGCCCGGGAACCGGGAGCGCCGGCCGTGCAGGTGGAGAACAGCCCGTCCGACGGCAGCGAGCGGGCCGTGCCCAACGGCCTGGCCATCTACGCGCCGAAGGGCAGCGGCCGGCTCACGGGGTACTGGGTGGAGACCGCCAGCGACCCCACCGCCGCCCCGGGCGTCTCGCCGGTGCGCGGCGGTCGGCCCGACCGGGTCTTCCCCGGCCTGAGCCGCACCCTCACCGCCGCCGGCTACGACGAGACGTACGGCCCGGCGGCCGGCACGCCGACCTGGCGGGCGACCCCCGTGGTACGTGGGCGGGTCGACCACGCCGGGGTGTTCCACGCCGGCGCCCCCGGGGCCAGCACGGTCACCGCGGGGCGCGGCCGGGCCACCGGCTCACTGGGCCTCACCGTGCTCGGCCCGCTGGCCCGGATCGGCTCCACCGTGGAGCGCGTGGGGCTGACCGGCCGGGATGGCAACGCCCTGTTCGGTGTGGTCGGCTACGACGCCGAGGGCACCACCGCGCCGATCGAGCCGGCCGACCTGACCCTCGACTACGACCGCGACCTGCTGCGGATCACGCCCAGCGAGGACGGCAACCTCGCCGTCACCGCGCTGCGCGACACCGGCTCGGCCCTCGTCACCATCCACGTCGGACGTCACAGCGCAGTCCTGCCGATCACAGTGGGGCTGACCGACGTGCCGGTGGCCGGTTTCGACGACGCCGCGTCGTGGCGGTTCAGCCAGGCCCGGGCCAGCGGATCGGTCGCACCGGCTCCCGGTCACACCGGCACCGGCCTGCGGATGTCGTACGACTTCAGCCAGTCGACCGGCACCCGGGCCGCGTACGCCGACCCGCCGGCCTGGATCGAGGTGCCCGGCCAGCCGCAGGCGTTCGGCATGTGGATCCACGGCAACGGCACCGGCGAGTGGCCCAGCCTGCACCTGCACGACGCCCAGGACACCCAGCACGTGCTGCGCGGCCCACTGATCACCTGGACCGGCTGGCGGTACGTGGAGTTCGCCGTGCCGCCCGGGGTGCAGTACCCGGTGCGGGTGCGCCGGTTCTACGTGGCCGAGACCAACGCCGCGGCGCAGTACACCAGCGAGGTGATCATCGACGACCTGGTGGCGAAGGTGCCGCCCACGGTCGACGTGCCGCCGGTGGCCCCGCGTACCGATCGGGTGGTGGTCCGCGACGGCACCGTCGACGGCGCGCCGTGGCGGTTCGCGGTGCTCTCCGACGCCCAGTTCGTGGCCGCCGACCCGGATAGCGACCTGGTCGCCCAGGCCCGACGGACGCTACGCGAGGTGAGGGCGGCCAGGCCGGACTTCCTGCTGATCAACGGCGACTTCGTGGACACCGCCTACCCGGCCGACTTCGCGCTGGCCAAACGGATCCTCGACGAGGAGTTGGGCGACGCGCTGCCCTGGTACTACGTGCCCGGCAACCACGAGATCATGGGTGCCCCGATCAGCAACTTCCAGGCCGTGTTCGGTGCCACCTCGCGGGTCTTCGACCACGCCGGCACCCGGTTCGTCACGCTGAACTCGTCCACCGGGACGCTGCGGGGCGGCGGCTTCGACCAGGTCCGGATGCTGCGCGAGACGCTGGACGCGGCAGCCGCCGACCCCCGCGTCGGCTCGGTCGTCGTCCTGCACCACCACCCGCCGCGCGACCCCAGCCCGGCGCAGGCCAGCCAGCTCGGTGATCGGAAGGAGGCGGCGCTGCTGGAGCAGTGGCTGGCCGACTTCCAGCATCGCACCGGCAAGGGCGCGCTCTTCGTGGGCGGGCACGTCGGCACCTTCCACGCCGAACGGGTCGACGGGGTGCCTTACGTGATCAACGGCAACTCGGGCAAGACGCCGTCCACCCCCGCCGATCGGGGCGGCTTCACCGGCTGGACCGAGTTCGGCGTCGACCCGGTCACTCCGGCCGAGGCCGACCGGGCCCGACGCGATCCGCTCGCCGAGGGGCCGCTCTGGGTCGACGCGGAGATCCACGCCCACGTCGACCGGCTCGCGCTGAGCGCGCCGGCCAGCGTCGCGGTCGGCGTGCCGGCGGCGGTCAGTGCCACGCTGACCCAGCCCGGCGGGCGTACGGTCCCGGTGGCCGCCCCGGTGAGCGCGGACTGGTCCGCCTCGCCGAGCGTGCACGTCGGGTCGGCGGCCGGGGTGCGTCCGTGGCACACCGCCCGCTTCGACCCGGCGACCGGAACCCTGACCGCGCTGCGTCCGGGCGCCCCGGTGCGGCTGACCGTCGCGGTCAACGGCGTCGTCGCCGAGGCCACCATCACCATCACCCGCTGAGTGCGCGGGAGGGTCCCGGTCACCGGGGCCCTCCCCGTACCCGCTCAGAAGTTGCCGTCGGCGACCTGGAAGACGGTGAGGCCGAGCGAGCGCCACATCTGGACCACCTGAAGCCGGTCGTCGAAGACCCCGACCACCCGGTAACGGTCCCGGATCTCCCGCTCGTAGATCTCCCGCTTGACGACCGCGTCCTTGCGCGCGTCGCCCTTTGCCCGCAGGTGCAGACCGAGGTACGGAATCCGGACATGCCGGGCCAGCCACGCCTCGGTGGCCGCCCGCGCCGAGGTGTCCCGCCCGGAGCAGAAGACCACTCCGTACCCGGCGTCGTGCATCGCCCGGACCGCCGTGATCACCGCGGTGTTCGGCTGGTCTCCTCCGACCCGGGTCATGTCGTACGGGCTGCGGGAGACGGCCAGCGCGACGGTGCCGTCGATGTCCACGAGGACGATCTCCGGTGGCTCGGTCGACGGTGGGCGCACGGTGCCGGGCTGTCCGGTGCGGGCCTGCGGCACCGGCAGCGGCAGTGTCCGGTCCGCCAGGTAGCGCTCGTGCAAGCGGGTGATCGCCTCCGCGCCGACCTGTTCGGCGGCCGGTCGGGCGGCGTCCCGGCGCAGGCACTCGGCCAGCGGCACGTCGGTGAAGTCGTGCACCTCGAACTCCGCGCCGTGCCGGGCGGCTACCTCCACCCAGTGCCGCAGGATCCGCGACGGCAGGTTGGTGTCGTCCACGCAGACGTCCACCCCGGCGCGCAGCAGCGCGTCGACCTGGGCCCGTTGGACCGCGGTCACCTGCGCCTCGGCCCAGTCGGTCAGCAGCCGCGCACCGTGCAGCATCCGGCGCAGATCGTCCCGGTTGACCCGCGCCACGGACGGCTGGAGGCTGCGGGCGAAGGTGGTCTTGCCCGAGGCCGGCAGGCCCCGGGTGGCGATGAGGCGGGTCATCGGCGGGTCTCCGGCCCGGCGGGCGTACCCCGGCCGGGGCACCCGGCGTCGGGCCGGAGGGTCGGCGAATGCCCGGTCGGGCGGCGGGAATGCGGACGGGTAGGCACGTGTTGACGATGCCGGACGAGGTGTGCAGCCCGATTATCGGGTCGGCTCAGGCCCATGGCACACTGGTCAATCGGCCACCGGTTCCGGTTCACGCCCGAGCCCGTCGTGCACGGCGCGACGGGCGGTGACGGCGACCCGGCGACCACCAACGAGAGGACCGAGGCGAGATGAAGGCAAACATCCACCCGGAGTACGTGACCACCGAGGTCAGCTGCTCCTGTGGCAACACGTTCACGACCCGCAGCACCGCCAAGGGCGGGGCGATCCACGTCGAGACCTGCAGCGCCTGCCACCCGTTCTACACCGGTAAGCAGCGCGTTCTCGACACCGCCGGCCGGGTCGCGAAGTTCCAGCAGAAGTACGCCAAGGTTCAGGCCAACAAGGCCAAGTAACTCGTCGTTCGGCGCCCGCGTCCGGTTTTCACCGGATGCGGGCGCCGTCCGCGTTTCGCCCCCCGTTTCCGCCCGGAGACCGGCCCCCCGGCCGACCCGGCCGGCGTCGTACCCGTCGAAGGAGCATCCGCAGCATGAGCAGCGAGCGTCTGGCCAGTCTCCTTGACGAGTACGCCGAGCTGGAGAAGCGGCTGGCCGACCCCGCCATCCACGCCGACCAGGCCACTGCCCGCCGGGTCGGCCGTCGGTACGCCGAGTTGGTGCCGCTGCACAAGGCTGCCGGCGAGCTGGAGCAGGCCCGCGCGGATCTGGTCGCGGCCCGGGAGCTGGCCGTCGAGGACCCCTCCTTCGCCAGCGAGGCGGAGGCGATCGCGGGCACCATGCCGGCCCTGGAGGAGCGCCTCGCCGAGTTGCTCATCCCGCGCGACCCGCACGACGCCAAGGACGTGATCGTCGAGATCAAGGCCGGTGAGGGCGGTGAGGAGTCGGCGCTCTTCGCCGCGGACCTGCTGCGGATGTACACGCGGTACGCCGAGCGGCGGGGCTGGCTCACCGAGGTGATCGACGCCCAGGATTCGGACCTCGGCGGGGTCAAGGACGTCTCGCTGTCGATCAAGACCAAGGGCGTGCCGGACGGCGGCAACGGGGTCTGGTCCCGGCTCAAGTGGGAGGGCGGCGTGCACCGGGTGCAGCGGGTCCCGGTCACCGAGTCGCAGGGCCGGATCCACACCAGCGCCGCTGGCGTACTGGTGCTGCCCGAGGCCGAGGACGTCGACGTCACCATCGACCAGAACGACCTGCGCATCGACGTGTTCCGCTCGTCCGGCCCGGGTGGTCAGTCGGTGAACACCACCGACTCGGCGGTACGCATCACCCACCTGCCGACCGGCATCGTCGTCTCCTGCCAGAACGAGAAGTCCCAGTTGCAGAACCGGGAGCAGGCGATGCGGATCCTGCGGGCCCGACTGCTCGCCGCCGCCCAGGAGCAGGCCGACGCCGCCGCTTCGGACGCCCGCAAGGCGCAGGTGCGTACGGTGGACCGCTCCGAGCGGATCCGCACCTACAACTACCCGCAGAACCGGATCACCGACCACCGGATCGGCTACACCGCGTACAACCTGGACCTGGCGCTCGCCGGTGATCTGGACGGGGTGCTGGACGCCCTGGCCGAGGCCGACCGCGCCGCCCGGCTGGCCGGTGACACCGAGCTGACCCGCCGCTGACGCGGAACGCCAGAGCAGGCGGGGTACGCCGAAGCCGGTGCGGCGTGCGGGCGGTCAGCTGGCGCGCGGGCGCGTCTTGGCGCGCAGCATCTCCCGGTCGGCCTCCTCGAAGGCCACGCTGAGCGCGTCGCGGAGGCCGCTGCCACCGGAGACCTCGGCGAAGCCGATGCTCACCCCGACCGGGGTGCCCGGCACCAGCGACTCCCACTCCTCGGTGCGGACGGCCGACTCGATCCGACGGGCCACCTCGGCGGCCTCGGCCATGCCGGTGTCGGGCAGCACCACCACGAACTCGTCACCGCCGTAGCGGGCCACGAAGTCGCCCCGGCGCATCACCCGGTTGATCACTCCGGCGATCCGCTGCAGGACCAGATCGCCGGAGTGGTGCCCGTGCCGGGTGTTGACCGCCTTGAAGCCGTCCAGGTCGCAGACGCCGATCACCACCCGCTCGCCGCGGGTGACCACGGCGGTGATGTACCGCTCCAGCCGCCGCCGGTTGGGCAGCCCGGTGAGCGGGTCGGTCAGCGCCTCGCCCTCGAACCGTGCCGCCTCCCGGCGCATCTCCTCGTGGTCGATCCGCGCGGCGATGCCGTCGATGTAGACGTCGCGCAGCCGGTCGTTGCGTTGCGCGGCGAGCCGGAACGCCAGCCGGTCGGCCCGGTGCGCGGCCACGTGGTCCCCGGCGCGGGCCAGGGCGATGCTGCGGAGCCGGGCCGGCTCGGCCGCGCCGAGCGTCTCGGTGGACACCCGGATGGTGTCCAGTCGGGCGACCGCCTCGATCGGCCGGTCGGCCGCGACGGCCAGGCAGATCTGCCCGAGCTGACGCATGTCCCGGGCGCGGGCGCTGTCCCCACCGTGGCCGAGCAGCCGGGCTGGTTCGGCGTCCCCGTCGGTGTCCACGTGGTCGCCGAGCGCGGCCTGCCGCGCCGTCGCGTAGCCGTACGCCGCGAGGCTGCTCGGGCGCAGCCGGCCGGCCCGCCCGGAACGCAGGAACCGGGTCAGGTCGGCGGCCACGTCGCGGAGCACCCGGAGGCAGCCGTCACTGTCGCCGTTGTGGTCCAGCGCCACGGCGTTGCGCAGCCGGATGCCGGGCGCGGCGAAGGTCTCCTCGGGGATCCCCGCGGTGACCCCGAGTTGCCGGGCGCGCTCGATCGCGCCCAGGGCGTACCCGTGGAAGCTGAGGTAGCTGTAGGCCATTGCGAGGTCGTGCCAGCCCCAGGCGGTGTCCCGGTCCGGGTCCTCCACGGCGCTCAGCGCCCGCGCGGCCTTGACCAGGTGGGTGACGCAGCGGTCCAGTGCGCCCTGGTGGTGTGCGGCGAGCGCGGCCAGCGCGTTGAGGTGCCCGTGCAGGTAGGGCTCGGCGAGATCGCGGACGGCGGCGGAGGCCTCCTCGATGGCCCGGGTGAACTCCGCCGTCCGACCGAGATTGATCAGCGCGGAGAGGCGTTGCACCAGGGCGTCCGCCCGTGCCGTCGGGTCGGTGGTGGTGCGGATCACTCGCTCCAACAGGGCGTACGCCTCCGCGGAGCGGCTCGACTCCTGCAACGCGCGAGCGCGCGTGAGGACATCAACCTGGTCGTCGACCCGGTCGAGCCAGCCCACCCGCGACCTCCCAGTCGTGTGCGCCTCGACGCACCCGTTCGTGGCGTCGCCCGCGACGCTTCATGATTATGGCGTGACCACTCTGCCGCAACACCCCCCCGAAGGGACAGGGCGGCTCCGCCCGTCCGCCGCGGTGGCCCGGGCGGCCCGCGTACTCGACGCCGCCGGGGTCGCTCCGGCGCGCGTGGAGGCCGAGCTGCTGGCGGCGTACGTCCTGGGGGTGCCCCGGGGTCGGCTGGCGATCGCCGACGACCTGGCTGACGAGCAGGTGGCGCGGCTGGACGAGCTGGTGCGCCGCCGCGCGGGTCGGGAGCCGTTGCAGCACCTGACCGGGCGGGCCGGTTTCCGGCACCTGGAGGTGGCGGTGGGGCCGGGCGTCTTCGTGCCCCGGCCGGAGACCGAGTTGCTGGCCGGTTGGGGCGTCGAGCAGGGCCGGGGCCGGCCCGATCCGCTGGTGGTTGACCTGTGCAGCGGCTCCGGCGCGATCGCGTTGGCGGTGGCCCAGGAGCTGCCCGGGGCGCGGGTGGTCGCGGTGGAGCGGTCCCCTGCGGCGCTCGACTGGCTGCGCCGCAACGCCGCCGAGCGGGCCGCGGCGGGGGACCGGCCGATCGAGGTGGTCGAGGCCGACGTGACCGCGCCGGACCTGCTGGCCGACCTGGTCGGTCGGGTGGACGTGCTGCTCTGCAACCCGCCGTACGTGCCGGTCGACGTGGTGGTGCCACCGGAGGTGGCCGGGCACGATCCGGCCGAGGCGGTCTTCGGCGGGGCGGACGGTCTGGCGGTGATCCGGCCGGTGGTCACCCGGGCGGCGGCGCTGCTGCGTGCCGGTGGCGTGTTCGGGGTCGAGCACGACGACACACACGGTGCGGCGGTGCCCGGTCTGCTCGCCGCAGCCGGTCATTTCACCGCCGTGACGGAGCATTTCGACCTCACCGGCCGGCCCCGGTACGCCACCGCGTCCCGACGGGCGGACGGCCAGCAAGCCTTCGCCGGGACGGCGTGGCAGACTGACTCCTCGTGATGCTCTACGACTGCCGGTCGCCCGCTGATCGGGACCGCGGCATCGCTGCGGCCATCGAAGCGGTCAAGAACGGCGAACTGGTCGTCCTTCCGACGGACACCGTCTACGGGATCGGCGCGGACGCGTTCACCCCGTACGCGGTCAAGGCGCTGCTGGACGCGAAGGGCCGGACCCGGCAGATGCCGCCGCCGGTGCTGATCGGCTCGCGGCACACCCTGGACGGGTTGGTCTTCTCGCTGCCCAAGGAGGCGCGGGATCTGGTTGAGGCGTTCTGGCCGGGGGCGCTGACCATCGTGGTCGAGCACTCGCCCAGCCTGCAATGGGACCTCGGCGACAAGTCGGGCACGGTGGCGGTGCGGATGCCGCTGCACCCGGTGGCGCTTGAGGTGCTGCGGGAGACCGGCCCCATGGCGGTCTCCTCGGCCAACAAGACCGGCCAGCCCGCCGCGGTGACCGCCGAGGAGGCGCGTGACCAGCTCAGCTACTCGGTGCGCGCGTACCTGGAGGCCGGGCCCTGCCCGGACCCGGTGCCGAGCACGATCGTCGACCTGACCGGTGAGGTGCCGCAGCTGCTGCGGGCGGGCGCGATCCCACTGGAGAAGCTGCGCGACGTGGTTCCGGATCTCATCGACAGCCAGGGGGCCTGAGTGCCCCCGTTCACCGTCCTGCACGTCTGCATGGGCAACATCTGCCGCTCGCCGATGGCGGAACGGCTGCTGGCCCTCGCGGTGCGGGAGCGGTTGGCCCGGCGTGAGCAGGACCCGGCCCGCGCCGAGGAGCTGCTGCACAGCCACAGCGCCGGGACCGGCGGCTGGCATGCCGGCGAGGAGATGAACCCGCCGGCGGCGCGGCAGGTCACCAGCCGGGGTGGGGACGTCGAGGGGTTCGCCGCGCGCAAGCTGCGCTCGGACCACATCGACGCCGCCGACCTGGTGCTCACCGCCACCGCCGACCAGCAGGAGTACGTGGTGGCGCTGCGTCCGGACGCGGCGTCCCGCACGTTCGTGCTGGGTGAGTTCGGCCGGCTGCTGGCCGCGGTGGACGCGTCCGGGTTGCCGGCCGCCGAGGCCACCCCGGAGGGGGTGTACGCCCGGGGCGTGGCCCTGGTGGCGGCGGCCCACGACGCCCGCCTGGGTGCGTCGGCGCTGCCCACCGACGATCTGGACGACCCGTGGGGTCGCGGCGACCAGTGCTTCAGCCGGGTGGCCGACGAGGTCGAGGAGACGGTCCACCCGCTGGCCGGCGCACTGCTGCCCTGAGCTTGGTGCGAGTTTCCTCCGGGTTTGGGGAAAACCAGGGGCGAAAGGGGCCTTCCGGGTCATTCTGAACGGGTCCTAGCGTGACCGGCTCCTGCGGGGAGAGCTGATGATCCGGGCCCATCTCGACAAACTGCTGACCGTGGTGATTGCCGGCGTACTGGCCGGGCTGGCGCTGGCGGCGGCTGCCCTGCCCGCGGCCCTGGTCTTCGGGATCGGCTTCACCGCGCTGTCGACGCCCTACTCGGAGCTGCCGAACACGCTACGGACGCCGCCCACCGCCCAGCGCTCCAACCTCTACGCCAACGACGGCAGGACCCTGATCACCTCCTTCTACCAGGAGGACCGGGTGGACGTGCCGCTGCACGAGGTGGCCCCGGTGATGCGCCAGGCCATCGTGGCCGCCGAGGACGTCCGGTTCTACCAGCACAGCGGCGTGGACCTGCGGGGCGTGGTACGCGCGTTCACCGTGAACAAGCGGGACGGCCGGACCCGGCAGGGTGCCTCCACGCTGACCATGCAGTACGTCCGCAACGTGCTCAGCAGCGATCCCCGGCTGACCGAGCGCCAGCGCCAGGCGGCCACCGAGGTCACCACCGCCCGCAAGATCCAGGAGATGCGGTACGCGCTGGCGCTGGAGCGGGAGCTGAACAAGGAGGAGATCCTCACCCGGTATCTCAACATCGCCTACTTCGGTGCCGGCGCGTACGGCATCGCGGCGGCCAGCAAGCGCTACTTCTCCCTCTCCCCGGCCGAGTTGACGCTGACCCAGGCCGCTCTGCTGGCCGGTCTGGTCCAGTCGCCGGACAGCGACGACCCGATCAACGGCGACGCCGACAGCGCGCTGCGCCGGCGGACGTATGTGCTGGACCGGCTGGTCGAGTCGAACCAGTTGTCGGTCGACGTGGCGATGGCGGCCCGGGCCGAGCCACTGGAGCTGCGGCCCAGCGAGACCCCGAACGACTGCACGGGGGTGCCCGACGGGCACAACGACTGGGGCTTCTTCTGCGACTGGTTCACCCGGTGGTGGAGCAGCCAGCCCGCCTTCGGGGCGACCGCCGACGAGCGGCAGCGCACGCTGCGCCGGGGTGGGTTCTCGATCGTCTCCTCGCTGGACCCGGCGGTGCAGCGGGCCACCACCGAGCAGGTGCTGCAGATCTACCGGCCCACCGAGGCCCGGGCGGTGCCCACCGCGGTGGTGCAGCCGGGCACCGGCCGAGTGCTGGCGATGGCGGTGAACCGCAGCTACAGCGTGGCGGGCAACCCGGTCGGGCAGAAGAACCACCCGAACACCGTGAACCAGTTGGTCGCCGGTGGCGGGGCGATCGACGGGTACCAGGCCGGCTCGACGTTCAAGCTGTTCGCCATGCTGGCCGCGCTGGAGTCCGGCCTGCCGCTGGCGACCGACTTCGTCGCACCGTCCCAACTGCTCACCCGCTTCCCGGTGACCGGGGGGGCGAGCTGCGAGGGCCACTGGTGCCCGGTGAACGCCAGCCCTTCGTCGATGGACGGTCCGCGCACCATGTGGACCGCGTTCGGCCGCTCGGTGAACACGTACTTCGCCTGGCTCACCGAGCGGGTCGGCGCCGACCGGGTGGTCGAGATGGCCGAGCGCCTCGGCATCGTGCTGCGCGCCGACTCGGATGCCAAGCTGGCCCGGCACGGCGCGAAGGACTGGGGGCCGTTCACCCTCGGCGTGGCGGCCACCACTCCGCTCGACCTGGCCTCCGCGTACGCGACGGTGGCGGCCGAGGGAACGTGGTGTGCGCCGCTGCCGGTGGTCTCGATCAACGACTCGGGCGGCCGGCCGGTCGACGCGGCCAAGCCGAACTGCCGGCGGGTCCTCGACACCGACGTGGCCCGGGCGGCGGCGGACGCGGCCCGCTGCCCGGTCGGCGACCAGTCGATGTACGGGCGCTGCGACGGTGGCACCGCACCCGGCCTGCGGGCCAAGATCGGTCGACCGGTGGCCGGCAAGACCGGCAGCTCGGAGCGGTACGAGACGGAGACGGTCGTGGCGTTCACCCCGCAGCTCGCGGTCGCCTCGATGGCGGCCAACCCGGACGACCCGCGCGACGCGGTCGGTGCGGCGGTGCAGGCCCGGATGGTGGACGCGGTCGGCGCGGTGCTCGCCTTCGGCCTGCGCGGCCAACCGGTGCAGGACTTCGTCCCGCCGAGCCAACAAGCCGCCTTCCAGGTGACCGGGGCCCGCACCGGCAACTAGACGGTGGTCAGGGGGTCTGTTCGGCGTTCCGGGCGATGTTGCGGGCCATTCCGCCGAAGACCACGGCGTGGAACGGCGCCACCGACTTCCAGTAGGCGTGCCCGGCCAGCCCGCGGGGCATGAAGACCGCGCGCTGCTGGTAGCGGCTGCGGCCGTCCTCGGCTGGTAGTGCCCGCATCTCCAGCCAGGCCCGGCCGGGCAGCCGCATCTCGGCGCGTAGCCGCAGCAACTCACCCGGGATGATCTCTTCCACCCGCCAGAAGTCCAGTGCCTCGCCGACCTGCAGGTGGTGCGGGTCGCGTCGGCCGCGGCGCAGCCCGACCCCGCCGACGATCCGGTCCAGCCAGCCACGGACCGACCAGGCGAGGGGGAAGGAGTACCAGCCGTGCTCGCCGCCGACCCCCTCGATGATGCGCCAGAGCGCCGTCGGCGACGCGTTCACCGCCTGCTCGCGGCTGTCGGTGTAGGCGGTGCCGCCGGACCACTCCGGGTCGGTGGGCAGCGGTTCGGCCGGCGCGTCCGGGCCGCTCGCGTTCGACCAGCGGGTCTCGACCTGGGCGTCGCGCACCTTGGCCAGGGCCAGCGTCACGGCCTGCTCGAAGCCGGTCAGCCCGCCGGGCGGGTCGGGCACGTACCGGGCGATGTCGTGTTCGTGTGCGACCGCCTCCTGGATCAGGCTCTCGACCAGTGGGCGGGCGATGGCGTTCGGCACCGGGGTGATCAGGCCGATCCAGTGCGAGGAGAGCGAGGGAGTGAGCGGGCGGACCGGCACGATGATCCGGCGGCGCAGCCCGGCCACCTGGGCGTAGCGCTGCATCATCTCGCGGAAGGTGAGCACGTCCGGGCCGCCGATGTCGAAGCCCCGGTTGATCTCCGCCGGCAGCGCGGTGCAGCCGGCCAGGTAGGTCAGCACGTCACGGATCGCGATCGGCTGGATCCGGTTGTTGATCCAGCGCGGGGTGATCATGGCGGGCAGGCGTTCGGTCAGGTAGCGCAGCATCTCGAACGACGCCGAGCCGGAGCCGATGATCACCGCGGCGCGGAGCACCGCCGTCGGCACCCCGCTGGCCAGCAGGATCCGACCGACCTCGGCCCGGGACCGCAGGTGCGGGGAGGGAACCGCCTCGGTCGCCGGCTCGGGGCCGCCCAGGTAGACGATCCGGTGTACGCCGGCCGCCCGGGCCGCCGCCGCGAAGTTGGTCGCCGCCGTCCGGTCGGCCGCCTCGAAGTCGGCCCGGCCCAGCGAGTGCACCAGGAAGTACGCCACGTCCACGTCGGCGAACGCGGCCGGCAGCGTGTCGGGCTGACTCAGGTCCCCCTGGACGATCTCGGCGGCCGACGCCCACGGCACATCGCGCAGCCGCCCGGCCTTGCGGGCCAGGCAGCGCACGGTGTACCCCTCGGCGAGCAGGAGCGGCACCAGCCGCCCGCCGATGTAACCCGTGGCTCCTGTGACGAGGCATCTCACAGCTCCCAGTCTGCGGCCCCCTAGACTCGTTCGCTGTGGACACGGAGACGAGCACCTTCTGGGGGCCGGATTTCGCGCAGCTCAGGGCCACCGACCCGGAGATCGCCGGGGTGGTGCTCGGCGAGCTGGACCGGCTGCGTGGCGGCCTTCAACTGATCGCCAGCGAGAACCTGACCTCACCGGCGGTGCTGGCCGCGCTCGGTTCGACGCTGACGAACAAGTACGCCGAGGGCTATCCGGGGCGGCGCTACTACGGCGGCTGCGCCGAGGTGGACCGCGCCGAGGAGATCGGCATCGACCGGGCGAAGGACCTCTTCGCGGCCGAGCACGTCAACCTCCAGCCGCACTCCGGGGCGAGCGCCAACCTGGCCGCGTACGCCGCGCTGGTGCAGCCGGGGGACACGGTGCTGGCGATGGACCTGCCGCACGGCGGGCACCTCACCCACGGCAGCAAGGTGAACTTCTCCGGCAAGTGGTTCGCCACGGTCGGCTACACCGTCCGGCGCGACACCGAGCTGATCGACTACGACGAGGTGCGGGACCTGGCCCGGGCGCACCGGCCCAAGATGATCATCTGCGGTGCCACCGCGTACCCCCGCCTGATCGACTTCGCCCGGTTCCGGGAGATCGCCGACGAGGTCGGGGCGTACCTCATGGTGGACGCCGCGCACTTCATCGGCCTGGTGGCCGGCCGGGCGATCCCGTCCCCGGTGCCGTACGCCGACGTGGTCTGCGCCACCACCCACAAGGTGCTGCGCGGCCCGCGCGGCGGCATGATCCTCTGCCGTGAGTCGCTGGCCCAGCGGATCGACAAGGCGGTCTTCCCGTTCACCCAGGGTGGCCCGCTGATGCACGCCGTCGCGGCGAAGGCGGTGGCGCTGCGTGAGGCCGCCCAACCCGAGTTCCAGACGTACGCCAACCAGGTGGTCCGCAACGCCCAGGCGCTCGCCGCCGGGCTGGCCGCCGAGGGGATGCGCCCGGTGTCCGGCGGCACCGACACGCACCTCGCCCTGATCGACCTGCGGGAGCTGGGCGTGACCGGGGCCGAGGCCGAGGCGCGCTGCGACGCCGCGTCGATCACCCTGAACAAGAACGCGATCCCGTACGACCCGGAGAAGCCGATGATCGCCTCCGGCATCCGGGTCGGCACCCCCAGCGTCACGACCCAGGGCATGCGGGAGGGGGAGCTGCGGCAGGTGGCCGCCCTTATCGCCCGTGCGGTACGCGCCGATCCCGGCGCACCGGGCGGCACCGACGAGCTGACCCGGGTCGCCGCCGAGGTGGCCGAGCTGGTCACCGAGTTCCCGGCGTACCCCCGTGGCTGAGCCCGGAGTGGTCGCGACCGACACCGACCGGCGCTGGCGACTGCGGCACCTGCCGGCGTTGTTGATCGCCTCGGCGGCGCTGGCCGCGCTCGCCGCGGTGGTCGGCGGGGTGTTCGGCGGCGCGACGGCCGCGCTCGGCGCGGTGGCCGGCGTCGGGGTCACGGTGCTCAGCTACACGCTCACCACCGTGGTGCTGGCCTGGGCCGACCAGATCAACCCGCAGTTGGTGTTGCCGCTCGGTCTGGGCCTGTATGCGCTGAAGTTCACCCTGCTGGGTGTCGTCATGGTGGCGGTGGCGTCGACCGGCTGGGCGGGATTGGTCCCGCTCTGCCTCGGCATCGTCGCCGGGGTGGCAGTGTGGACGGCAGTGCACATCTGGTGGCTGACCAGGGTGCATGCCCGTCAGCCGCGTGGCTGACCTGCCGATCGTCCCATCCCTCGGACGCGCGGCAACCTGTCGGCCACCGGTCATTCTTTCGAGGGCGGAAGGGGAGTAGCGTGCCCACAGACGACGCGGCCCCCGAGATGCCCACACAACGTTGGTTGTGCGGGGGGTGAGGCACAGCCTCGTCTTCCCGGCTGATATCGTTCGCCCCGTCATGGCTGGTGACCAAACCCCCCGTCCCGCCGGCGACCCGGACGACTATCCGTCCGGCGCCGGTCAGGGTTGGACCGCGCTCAGCTACCTCATCGGAGGCATGCTCGTGTGGGGTTTCATCGGCTGGCTGGTTGACCAGTGGCTCGACACCGGCGGCGTCGCCACCGGGATCGGCGTCGTGCTCGGCATGGCTGGGGGCATCATCCTGGTCGTCCGCCGGCTCGGCACGCCTACTTAGGAAGGGACGCGGTGTTCGGACAGGCGAACGTTCTGGCAGCGGGCCAGGCGGCATTCCCACCCAGTGTGGAGGACTTTTACCTGCCCAGCATCCTGCCCTGGGGTGCGCACGACTCGTACTGGTTCACCAAGATCACGGCGATGGTCTGGATCGCGGTCGGCGTCCTGATCATCTTTTTCCTGGCGAGCTACCGGAATCCGAAGCTCGTGCCGACCAAGAAGCAGTGGTTCGCTGAGTCGATCTACGGCTTCGTGCGGAACAACATCGCGGTCGACATGATCGGGCACGCGGGTGTGCGGTTCGCGCCTTACTTCACGACGCTGTTCTGCTTCGTGCTGCTGACGAACGCGTTCGCGATCATCCCGTTCTTCCAGATCTCGCCGAACTCGCACATCGCCTTCCCGGCGTTCCTCGCGCTGATCAGCTACGTGCTGTTCAACTACATCGGCATCAAGCAGCACGGCTTCGTGAAGTACTTCAAGAACTCTCTGGTTCCGCCGGCGCCCTGGTTCATCCTGCCGCTGCTGATCCCGATCGAGCTCTTCTCGACCTTCATCGTCCGGCCGTTCTCGCTCGCGGTTCGTCTCTTCGCGAACATGTTCGCCGGTCACATGCTCCTGCTGGTCTTCACGCTCGGCGGCTTCGCGATTCTGAGCTCCAACGCCTGGCTGGCGCCGATCTCGGTGCTCTCCTGGGTGATGACCATCGCGCTCACCTTCCTCGAGTTCCTGGTGATCGTCCTGCAGGCCTACGTCTTCACCGTCCTGACCGCCAGCTATGTGCAGGGCGCGCTCGCCGAAGAGCACTGATCCACCGCACCAACAGTTGTCGTCCCGCGTGACAGTCACGCGTGATAACCAGGAGGAACCAAGCAATGGACGTTCTCGCCGCCGCAGAAGGTGTAGTTGGCAGCACCGCCGCCATCGGCTACGGCCTCGCGGCCATCGGCCCGGGCATCGGCGTTGGCCTGGTCTTCGCCGCCTACATCCAGTCGACCGCCCGCCAGCCGGAGTCGTCCCGGATCACCCTGCCGTACGTCTGGATCGGCTTCGCCGTCATCGAGGCGCTGGCGCTGCTGGGCATCGCCTTCGGCTTCATCTGGCAGGGTGAGCTCTAATCCCGACCCTCGACCGGGAGGTCACCATGTACTTCTTCGCCGCCGAGGGTGGTGAGTCGACCCACAACCCGATCATCCCGCTCTGGCAGGAGATCGTGGTCGGTGGCGTCGCCTTCATCGTGCTCTGCTTCGTGCTGATGAAGTTCGTCTTCCCCCGCATGGAGCAGACGTTCCAGGCACGGGTCGACGCGATCGAGGGCGGCATCAAGCGCGCCGAGGCCGCACAGGCCGAGGCGAACCAGCTGCTCGAGCAGTACCGTGCCCAGCTCGCTGAGGCCCGGACCGACGCCGCCAAGATCCGCGACGACGCTCGGGCCGACGCCGAGGGGATCCGGCAGGACATCCTCGCCAAGGCGCGGGAAGAGTCCGACCGGGTCATCCAGGCCGGCAAGGACGCGCTCGCCGGCGAGCGGGCCACCATCGTGCGCGAGCTTCGCGCCGAGGTCGGCACGATCGCGGTCGACCTGGCCAGCAAGATCGTTGGCGAGTCGCTGGCCGACGAGGCGCGGCGCAAGGGCACCGTCGACCGGTTCCTGAGCGGCCTCGAGAGCACGGGGGCCCGCTGATGCAGGCCGCCAGCCGGGAGTCTTACAAGGCTGCGGCAGAGCACCTGGAGACGTACGTCCGCGGAGCGGAGCCGTTGGCGGTGGCCAACGCCGCCGCCGGCATCCTCTCCGTCGCCGCCCTGCTGCGGCGCGAGCCGCGGCTGCGGCGGGCGCTCTCCGAGCCGGCCCGGTCCGGCGAGGACCGTGCCGGCCTGCTCGGCGAGATGCTGAGCGGCAAGATCGACGCGGGGGCGCTGGACCTGCTCTCGACGCTGGTCGCCGGCCGCTGGTCGGCACCGTCGGAGTTGCTCGACGGCGCCGAGCGGCTGGGCGTGGAGGCGCTGCTCGCCAGCGCCGACTCCGCTGGCGGCCTCGGCGAGGTCGAGGACGAGCTGTTCCGCTTCGGCCAGGTCGTCTCGGGTCAGTCGGCGCTGAGCAACACGCTGGCCGACCCGGTCGCGCCGGTCGAGCAGCGGGCCGTCCTGGTCCGCGAACTGCTCGCCGACAAGGCCCACCCGATCACCGTCCGGCTCGTCGAGGCGGCGCTGGGTGGGTTCGGTGGACGCTCCTTCAGCGGGGCGCTCACCCGGCTGGTGGAGCTCGCCGCCGAGCGACGCGACCGGCAGGTGGCGTACGTGACCGTCGCGGCCCCGTTGAGTGACGAGGATGAGCGGCGGCTGGGAGCGAGCCTCACGGCGATATACGGTCGAGAGGTCTCCATCAAGCAGACGGTCGAGCCCGCCGTCCTGGGTGGCGTGAGCGTCCGGGTCGGTTCCGACCTGTACGACGGCACCATCCTGCGCCGCCTCAACGAGACCCGCAACACGCTCGCGAAGCGTTGAGCGGCTTCGCCGCCTAGCAATGCGGTGGCTCCGCCGCCTCAGCGTTTGGGGCGGCTCCGCCGCCGCAGCGCCCGGAATGACAGACGCCATTCGGACCGGTCGGTACTAGGTATCCCGGGCCCCTGAATTTTAAGGAAGCAGAGGATGGCCGAGCTGACCATCTCGACGGAGGAGATCCGCGGCGCCCTGGAGCGCTACGTCTCCTCCTACTCGTCCGACGTCTCCCGCGAGGAGGTCGGCACCGTCGCCGACACCGGCGACGGCATCGCCCACGTCGAGGGCCTGCCCTCGACCATGACCAACGAGCTCCTGGAGTTCGAGGACGGCACGCTCGGCGTGGCGTTGAACCTCGACGTCCGGGAGATCGGTGTCGTCGTCCTCGGTGACTCCGCCAAGCTGGAGGAGGGGCAGCGCGTCAAGCGCACCGAGCGGGTCCTCTCCGTTCCGGTCGGCGACGCCTTCCTCGGCCGCGTGGTCGACGCGCTCGGCCAGCCGATCGACGGGCTCGGTGACATCGCCAACGAGGGCTTCCGCGAGCTGGAGCTGCAGGCTCCGAACGTGATGTCCCGCCAGTCGGTGTTCGAGCCGCTGCAGACCGGCATCAAGGCCATCGACGCGATGACGCCGATCGGCCGGGGCCAGCGACAGCTGATCATCGGTGACCGCAAGACCGGCAAGACCACCGTCGCCCTGGACGCGATCCTCAACCAGCGGGACAACTGGCGCACTGGCGACCCCAAGAAGCAGGTCCGCTGCATCTACGTCGCCATCGGCCAGAAGGCCTCCACGATCGCCTCCATCAAGGGGCAGCTCGAGGAGGCGGGCGCGTTGGAGTACACGACCATCGTGGCCTCCCCGGCGTCCGACCCGGCCGGCTTCAAGTACCTGGCCCCGTACACCGGCTCGTCCATCGGGCAGCACTGGATGTACGGCGGCAAGCACGTCCTGATCGTCTTCGACGACCTGAGCAAGCAGGCCGAGGCGTACCGGGCCGTGTCGCTGCTGCTGCGTCGCCCGCCGGGCCGCGAGGCGTACCCGGGTGACGTCTTCTACCTGCACTCCCGCCTGCTGGAGCGCTGCGCGAAGCTCTCCGACGAGCTCGGTGGTGGGTCGATGACCGGTCTGCCGATCATCGAGACGAAGGCCAACGACATCTCGGCCTTCATCCCGACCAACGTCATCTCGATCACCGACGGCCAGATCTTCCTGGAGACCGACCTGTTCAACCAGGGCGTCCGTCCGGCGATCAACGTCGGCACCTCGGTCTCCCGGGTCGGTGGCGCCGCGCAGGTGAAGCCGATGCGGAAGGTCGCCGGCTCGCTGCGGCTCAACCTTGCGCAGTACCGCGAGCTGGAGGCGTTCGCCGCCTTCGCCTCCGACCTGGACCGGGCCTCCCAGAACCAGCTGAACCGCGGTTCGCGCCTGGTGGAGCTGCTCAAGCAGCCGAACTACTCGCCGTACCCGGTGCAGGAGGAGGTCGTCTCCGTCTGGGCCGGCGTCGAGGGCAAGCTCGACGACATCCCGGTCGGCGAGGTGCGGCGCTTCGAGGCCGAGTTCCTCCAGTACCTGCGGCACAAGCACGAGGGTGTGCTGGCCGGCATCGCCGACAACCAGTGGAACGATGACATCACCGGTTCGCTGGACACCGCGATCGCCGAGTTCAAGCAGGTCTTCCTCGGCAAGGAGGACGAGCGTCGGGTCAACGACGCGCCGGCCGCGCCGCTGGAGGGCGAGGAGAACCGCGAGACGGTGACCCGGTTCCGCGACGGCGCTACCGACCGCCCGGCCGAGAGCTGATCTCGTGGCGGCCCAGGTACGCGTTCTTCGTCAACGAATCCGCTCGGCGAAGTCGATGAAGAAGATCACCAAGGCGATGGAGCTCGTGGCGACGAGCCGGATCGCCAAGGCCCAGGCCCGGGTGCAGGCGTCCCTGCCGTACGCCCAGGCCATCACCGGCGTGCTCACGGCGCTGGCGTCCAACGCGCGGATCGACCACCCGCTGCTCACCCCGCGCGAGCGGGTGCGGCGGGCGGGCGTCCTGTTGGTCACCAGCGACCGTGGCCTGGCCGGCGGTTACAGCTCCAACGCGATCAGGATGGCGGAGTCGCTGGTCGCGCGGCTCAAGTCGGACGGCAAGGAGCCGGTGCTCTACGTCGTCGGGCGTAAGGGCGTCGGGTTCTACCGGTTCCGTAACCGGCCGATCGAGGCGAACTGGACGGGGTTCAGCGAGCAGCCGTCGTTCGAGGACGCGCGCACGGTGGGTGAGACGCTGATCAAGGCGTTCACCGCCGGCGCGGACGACGCCGACGGCAGCGCCGGGGCGGACGGGGTGCTCGGCGTCGACGAGTTGCACATCGTCTACACCGAGTTCCACTCGCTGATGACGCAGACCCCGGTCACCAAGGTCATCGGTCCGATGCAGGTCGAGGACCGGCCGCGCTCCGAGGGGCTGCTGCCGGCGTACGAGTTCGAGCCGGAGGCGGAGGCGCTGCTCGACGCGCTGCTGCCGAGGTACATCAACACGCGGATCTACGCGGCGTTGATCGAGTCGGCGGCGAGCGAGTCGGCGGCACGGCGGCGAGCGATGAAGAGCGCCACCGACAATGCCGAAGAGATGATCGACAAGTACACGCGTGAGATGAACTCGGCCCGGCAGGCCGGGATCACCCAGGAGATCAGCGAGATCGTCGGCGGCGCCAACGCGCTGGCCGCGTCGGGAAGTGAAGTGTGATGACTGCACCAGTAGAGACCAAGACGGCCGCGGGTCGCGTGGTCCGGGTCATCGGCCCGGTCGTCGACGCCGAGTTCCCGCGCGACGCCATGCCGGCCCTGTTCAACGCCCTGCACGTCACCGTGAACCTGTCCGGCGGTGAGAAGACGCTGACCCTGGAGGTCGCCCAGCACCTGGGTGACAACCTGGTCCGCGCCATCTCGATGCAGCCGACGGACGGCCTGGTCCGCGGCGCGGAGGTGCGTGACCTCGGCGAGCCGATCAGCGTGCCGGTTGGCGACGCGGTCAAGGGCCATGTGTTCAACGCCATCGGCGAGGTGCTCAACCTCAAGGAAGGCGAGACGTTCGAGGCCGACGACCGGTGGGGCATCCACCGCAAGGCCCCGGCCTTCGCCGACCTGGAGCCGAAGACCGAGATGCTGGAGACCGGCATCAAGGTCATCGACCTGCTGGCCCCGTACGTCAAGGGCGGCAAGATCGGCCTGTTCGGCGGCGCGGGTGTGGGCAAGACGGTGCTCATCCAGGAGATGATCACCCGCGTGGCCCGCAACTTCGGTGGTACCTCGGTCTTCGCCGGCGTGGGTGAGCGCACCCGTGAGGGCAACGACCTCATCGCCGAGATGACCGAGTCCGGTGTCATCGACAAGACCGCGCTGGTCTACGGCCAGATGGACGAGCCGCCGGGCACCCGGCTGCGGGTGGCGCTCTCGGCGCTGACCATGGCGGAGTACTTCCGTGACGTGAAGAAGCAGGAGGTGCTGCTCTTCATCGACAACATCTTCCGCTTCACCCAGGCGGGCTCGGAGGTCTCCACCCTGCTCGGCCGTATGCCGAGTGCGGTGGGCTACCAGCCGACCCTGGCCGACGAGATGGGTGAGCTCCAGGAGCGGATCACCTCCGTCCGGGGCCAGGCCATCACCTCGATGCAGGCGATCTACGTGCCGGCGGACGACTACACCGACCCCGCCCCGGCCACCACGTTCGCCCACCTGGACGCGACCACCAACCTGGAGCGGTCGATCTCCGACAAGGGCATCTACCCGGCCGTGGACCCGCTGGCGTCCTCGTCCCGGATCCTCGCCCCGGAGTTCGTCGGCGCCGAGCACTTCCAGGTCGCCACCGAGGTCAAGCGGATCCTGCAGCGTTACAAGGACCTGCAGGACATCATCGCCATCCTCGGCATCGAGGAGCTCTCCGAGGAAGACAAGATCACCGTGGCGCGTGCCCGGCGGATCGAGCGCTTCCTGTCGCAGAACACCTACGCGGCGGAGCAGTTCACCGGCGTACCGGGCTCGACGGTCCCGATCAAGGAGACCATCGAGGCGTTCCGGAAGATCAGCGAGGGTGAGTACGATCACTTCCCCGAGCAGGCGTTCTTCATGTGCGGTGGTCTCGAGGACCTGGAGGCCAAGGCCGAGGAGCTCATGAAGGCCTGACGGCCTGATCGGATCCAGAGCAAAAAGACTGCCCCGGCAATGCCGGGGCAGTCTTTTGTTCATCTTCAGGCCCTACTATCGCCGCGATCAGTTTCTTCGGGGTCGGTGCTTCCGAGCTACCCGGGGTACGGTCGATCCCGCACGAACGTGAATGTGCGTTGATCTTTGCAACCTTTCGGCCACGTGCGCCCGTCTCCTACTCGTGGGCGTAACGAACGGAGATGCTTGTGGGTAAGGCCGGCAAGAGTGGCCGAAAGTCGTCCATCTGGCGTGGTGTGCCGCGCTGGGCTCGGGTCTGCATGGTGTTCGGCTTGACGCTGACCGTGCTCAGCGGTGGTGCGCTGGTCGGCACCGAGGTGCTGATGGCCCGTTACGAGGGCGCGGTCGGCAAGGCCGACCTCTTCGGCGACCAGGCGGCCGGAGCGCAGGAGAAGAAGAGCGACATCAAGGGTCCGCTCAACCTCCTGCTGGTCGGCATCGACCCGCGGACCCCGACGGCGGCCCCGCTGGCCGACTCGATCATGGTGCTGCACGTGCCGGCGACGATGGACCGGGCCTACCTCTTCTCGGTGCCCCGCGACCTGTACGTCGACATCCCGGAGTTCAAGAAGGCCAACTTCTACGGCGAGAAGACGAAGATCAACGCGGCGATGTCGTTCGGCAGCAAGGTGCCGGGCAAGAATCCCGACGCGGCGCGCGGTTTCGAGCTGCTGGCGACCACGGTGCAGAAGGTGACCGGCATCAAGCGGTTCGACGCCGGCGCGATCATCAACTTCACCGGCTTCCAGAAGATCGTCGACGCGATGGGCGGCGTCGACATGTACGTCGAACGGGAAGTCAGGTCCGAGCACAAGCAGCCGGACGGCACGGCCCGCCCCGGCAAGACGCACGGCGAGGGCTACGTCGGCCCGCAGGCGACTTACACGAAGGGCACCCACCACCTCAAGGGGTGGCAGGCGCTGGACTACGTCCGGCAGCGCTACCCGAAGAACGGCGTTCCGGACTCCGACTACGGCCGGCAGCGCCACCAGCAGCAGTTCGTCAAGGCCATGGTCGGCCAGGCGTTCAGCGCGGACGTGGTGGCCAACCCGATCAAGCTGGACAAGGTGCTCCGCGCCGCCGGTCAGTCGCTGATCTTCAACGGTCGAGGGCACAGCGTGGTCGACTTCGGGCTCGCCCTGAAGAACATCCGACCCAACACCATCCAGATGATCAAGCTCCCCGGTGGTGGCCTCTACGACGGCAAGAAGTACCTGGGCGAACAGTTCCAGGCGGGCGTTCCGGATTTCTTCACGGCCCTGCACGGTGAGCAACTCGACCCGTTCCTGCTGGAGCACCCGGAATTCCAGAACAAGCTCAAGTAGTCGTGGCGCCCACTCTCCCCACCCGTGTCGGGGGAGAGTGGGCGTCAGGCTAGACTTTCGGCAATCCGTCGCCGCAGCAAGGAGACAGCGTGGCACAGCAGCTTCACGTCGAGCTCGTCGCCGTCGAGGAGAAGGTCTGGTCCGGTGAGGCCGAGATGGTCGTCGCCCGGACCACCGAGGGTGAGCTGGGCGTCCTGCCGGGGCACGCGCCGCTGCTCGGCCAGCTCGCCGAGCCCGGCCAGGTGCGCATCAAGCTCGCCGGTGGTGAGCAGATCTCCTACGAGGTTGCCGGCGGCTTCCTCTCGGTGAGCTCCGATGGCGTCACCGTCCTGGCCGAGAGCGCGACCCCGGTCTCCGCGCAGAGCCGCTGAGTCGCACCGAGGATGGAGATCGTCGAAGGGATCGGGATCGGCGTCGTCGTCATCCTCTGTGCGCTTCTCATCCTCTTCGTCCGTCGGGCCCTGGTCACCCGCAGCGGTGGCATCATCCGGCTCAGCGTCCGGGTCACCACGATGCTCGACGGCCGGGGCTGGTCGCCCGGCTTCGGCCGGTTCGCTGGCGATGAGCTGCGCTGGTATCGGATGTTCAGCTTCGCGATCCGGCCCAAGCGGGTGCTCTCCCGCAAGGGTCTCGCGGTGGAGCGCCGCCGGTTGCCCGAGGGGCAGGAGCGGTTCTCCATGCCCGCCGACTGGGTGATCCTCCGCTGTACGAGTCACCACGCACCGGTGGAGATCGCCATGGCGCGGTCGACCGCGACCGGTTTCCTCTCCTGGCTCGAGGCCGCCCCTCCGGGGGCGGTCTCGCCGCGTCTGAAGTCTCAGGACTGGCCCGCAGCCTGAGTCCTCTCTCGCTGTCGGGGTTTCCGGGGAGTCCACCCGGCTCCGGGCGGTCAGGCTTGATCCTTCCGCCGGGCGGGCTCCCCGGAAACCCTGTTCGACGCGTTGTCCGCCGGCAGGCGTGACTCTCTCAGATCTCACCCGCCGTTACCGGGGCGGCCGCTGCTCGCCCAGCGGTGCGGGTGGGCTTGATCGACACGGTTCCGCTGACCTCGGGTGTCACTGGCCCTCGGATACTCCGACATCGCCGATCCCGAGTCGATCACTGCGGGGCGGTGGCCACCAACTCGACCTCGTTGAGGCCCGGGGCGAGCCGGTCGTGGACCGCCCCGAGGAGCCAGCTTCAACGACGCGTGGCCACGTCGAGATCGGGAACCCAGACCTCGACGTGGTGCGGCGCACCGACGCTCAGCGCTTACCGCCCGGCACCCATAGCACATCTCCCGCCGGATTTGCCGTTCTTGACAGGATAAAGAGCAGATCGGAGAGCCGGTTGAGATACTTTGCCGGGAGCGGGCTGGTCCGTTCCGGGTCGTGGCTGACCAGCGCCCACGCGGCCCGTTCGGCGCGCCGGGCGGTGGTCCGTGCCACGTGCAGCAGCGCCGCGCCCGCGGTGCCGCCGGGCAGGATGAAGGAGTCGAGCTTGCTCAGGCGTGCGTTGTACTCGTCGCACCAACCCTCGAGGCGCTCGACGTACTCCTCGGTCACTCGCAGCGGCGGGTACTTCGGCTCCGGCTCCACGGGGGTGGACAGGTCGGCGCCCACGTCGAACAGGTCGTTCTGCACCGTGCCCAGCACGGCCCGCAGTTCCTCGTCGAGTTGCCCCAGGGCGAGTGCGACGCCGATCGCCGCGTTGCACTCGTCGACGTCGGCGTACGCGGCGATCCGCGGATCTGTCTTCGGCACCTGCTCGTTGTTGCTCAGCCTGGTCATGCCGGCGTCGCCGGCCTTGGTGTAGATGCGCGTGAGGTGGACGGCCATGACGCACAGCCTACGGATACCGGACCTGACGATCCCGGCCCGGCCGAACAGCACCCCCTGCCGGCCGGCGGTGGTGGGCCCGGGAGACGCGGGCGATCCGGCGGTCAACGACGTCGATGTCATCCGGGTCAATGGTGACGCCCGGCTGACCGGCACCGTGCACGTGGTCGGCGCCAAGAACTCGGCCCTGAAACTGATGGCCGCCGCACTGCTCGCCCCGGGCCGTAGCGTGATCACCAACGTCCCGCGGATCACCGATATCGCGATCATGGGCGAGGTGCTGCGCAGGCTGGGCTGCGACGTCCGGTTCGACGCGGACGACCCGATCGACCCGATGGTCGCCCGGGGAGGGGTGGCCCGCTCCCGCTCGGTGACCATCGACGTACCCGAACAACCCGGCACGGACGCGGACTACGACCTGGTCCGCCGCCTGCGCGCGTCGATCTGCGTGCTGGGCCCCCTGCTGGCCCGCCGGGGGTACGTGCGGGTGGCTCACCCCGGCGGCGACGCCATCGGCTCGCGCGGGCTGGACATGCACGTCTCCGGGCTGACCCGGATGGGCGCGGACATCTCCGGCGAACACGGGTTCGTCATCGCGGCCGCGCCGCGCGGGCTGCACGGCGCGGACATCGTGCTGGACTTCCCCAGTGTCGGCGCCACGGAGAACCTGGTGATGGCGGCGGTGCTGGCCACGGGCACCACGACGATCGACAACGCCGCGCGGGAGCCGGAGATCGTCGACATCTGCACGATGCTCACCCGGATGGGCGCGCGGATCGTCGGTGCCGGCACGTCCACCCTGCGGATCACGGGGGTGCCCGGGCTGCGCCCGGTGCGGCACGCCACGGTGGGGGACCGGATCGTCGCCGGCACCTGGGCGTTCGGCGCCGCGATGACCCGGGGAGACGTGACGGTGACCGGGCTGGACCCGGCCTACCTGGAGGTCGCACTCGACAAGGTGATGGCGGCCGGCGGCCTGGTCGAGACGCGGGGGGACGGCTTCCGGGTACGGATGGACGACCGGCCCAGGGCGGTGGACGTCGTGACGCTGCCGTACCCCGGCTTCGCCACCGACCTGCTGCCGATGGCGATCGGGCTGGCCGCGGTCAGCGACGGCGCCTCGTTGATCACCGAGAACATCTTCGACGGCCGGTTCATGTTCGCCAACGAGATGATGCGGCTCGGCGCGGACATCAAGACCGACGGGCACCACGCGGTGGTCCGTGGCCGGCCCCGGCTCTCCGGTGCGCCGGTCCGCGCCACCGACATCCGCGCCGGGGCCGGGTTGATCATCGCTGGGCTCTGCGCGGACGGGGTCACCGAGGTCTCCCACGTGCACCACGTCGACCGGGGCTACCCCGACTTCGTGGCCGATCTGCGCGCGCTCGGAGTCGCGGTCGAGCGGGGCACCACCCCGGAGGAGCCCGCGCTGGAGATCTGACGCCGACCGGCTTAGCTATCGTTCAGGCTCGCGGCTAGGGTCTGTGTCGGCACAGACCCTTAGGGTGCAGACAGCACTCAATCGCAGCGAGGGAGAAGCAGATGGCGGGTCGACTCGCGGTCGTCGGGGCAGGGCTGATGGGCTCCGGCATCGCCCAGGTGGCGGCGCAGGCGGGCTGGCAGGTGACGCTGCGGGACCTGGACGACGCGGCCACGACGCGGGGCCTCGGTGGCATCCGGAAGTCGCTGGAGAAGTTCGCCGAGAAGGGCCGGATCGAGGCATCCGAGGTCGAGGCGACGCTGGCCCGGATCACCCCGACCACCGACCTGGAGGCGGTGGCAGACGCGGACATCGTGGTCGAGGCGGTGTTCGAGCGGCTGGACATCAAGCACGAGGTGTTCCGCGCACTGGACAAGATCTGCAAGGCCGACGCGGTGCTCGCCACCAACACCTCGGCCATCCCGGTCACCCAGATCGCCGCGGTCACCGAGCGGCCCGAGGCGGTCGTCGGCACCCACTTCTTCTCCCCGGTGCCGATGATGCAGCTCTGCGAGCTGGTCCGCGGCTACAAGACCAGCGACGCCACGCTGGCCACCGTGCGGGCCTTCGCCGAGGAGATCGGCAAGACGGTGGTGGTCGTCAACCGCGACATCGCCGGCTTCGTCACCACCCGGCTGATCTCCGCCCTGGTGGTGGAGGCGGTCAAGCTGGTCGAGTCGGGCGTGGTGTCGGCGGAGGACCTGGACACGGCCTGCCGACTGGGCTTCGGGCACGCCATGGGCCCGCTGGCCACCACCGACCTCACCGGCGTGGACGTGCTGCTGCACGCCTCGCAGAACATCTACACCGACACCGCGGACGAGAAGTTCTTCCCGCCGGAGCTGCTCCAGCGGATGGTCACAGCCGGCGACCTGGGCCGCAAGACTGGCAAGGGCTTCTACACGTACTGAGACCGGCAGCCGTGGGGGCCCGTTCGCGGGCCCCAACGGTCAGCTCAGGTCGGGCCGGGCGGCGCGGTCAGCGCCGCCGCGACGAAGTCGAGGGCGCCGGGTATGACCGAGCCCCAGTATCGGAAGTCGTGCCGACCGTCGGTGTACTCGGATCGGGCGGCCGGCTCGGGAAGGGCCCGCTCCAGCGCCTGCACGTCGCCGACGAGGTCGTCCTGGCGACCGCACCAGAGGCCCAGCGGAGTGCCGCGCAGCCGATCGACACCGGCGAAGACGGCATCACCGGGCGCGACGGCGGGGGAGAAGGCCGCCACCGCCCGCAGCAGCCCCGGCCAGGTGGCGGCGAGCAACAGCGAGCCGAAGCCCCCCATGGACCAGCCCCAGGCCGCCAGCCGGGTGGCGTCGAAGCCCCGCTCGGCGCACCAGGCCGGCAACTCCTCACGCACCATCCGTTGCGGGTCGTCCCGGCCGGAGGGGCGCCAGGAGAGGCGGTCGCCGGTCGCCCCGGCGAGCACGAACGGCGGCGCGCCCCGACGCACCGCGTCGGTCAGGAAGCGCCCCAGGCCGAGCCCGGGGAAGTCCCGTGCGGTGGTGGACGCACCGTGCAGCACCAGGCAGACCGGCAACCCCTGACCGTCGCCGTACCCGTGCGGGACGGCGGTGTAGAAGTCGACCGAGCGGCCACGTGCGGCGGACGGACGGCTGGTCAGCCGCTCGTCGCCGGCCGGTGCGTCTGGCGGCTCAGGTCGTGCCGGCGAGGGACGGATCAGGTCGCGGGCCGTCCAGCCGACCCCGACCGCCAGCGCCGTTGCCCCTGCCCCCGCGAGCAGGAGACCACGCCGGGTCGGTCGAGCGGCCATCGCCCAAGTGTGGCAGCCCCCGGGGCGCCGCCGGTGCCCCTCAGCTCGCCGATCTAGGGCTAATCGCTGCCGTTGTAGATCAACAAACGGCAACGATCCCTAGATCGGCGTGGCGGGCGGGGCGGGCGGGGCGCGCGGCGTGGCGGGCGGGGCGCGCGGCGTGGCGGGCGGGGCGCGCGGC